>DATHQX010000261.1:0-11283 GCA_035482295.1 Verrucomicrobiia bacterium | reverse complement strand
CGGGCTGCTTCGGATAGGGGAGCACGTCGCTGCGGCCGTTGTGCTCGATCTTGATGTAGCCTTCTTCGATGTCGATGTTGGGCGTGCCGTATTCACCCATCGTTCCGAGCTTCACCAGGTGGCAGTCGGGGTTGATCTCACGCAGCGCGAACAGCAGGTTCAGCGTGCCGACGATGTTGTTCACCTGGGTAAAGGCCGCGTGCTCGCGGTCGATCATCGAGTACGGCGCCGAGCGCTGCTCCGCGAAGTGAACCACGGCTTCGGGCTGGAAGTCACGGAGGTGATCGGCGAGGAATCCGTAGTCCCGCAGGTCGCCTTCGTAAACTTCGATGGTCTTGCCCGTCAGCTCTTTCCAAAGATCGACGCGCTGGCGAAGGGTCAGGATCGGGGTCAGCGTGGTGACGCCGAGATCGATGTCCCACTTGCGGCGGATGTAGTTGTCGACGATGGCGACTTCGTTGCCCTGCTTGGACAAGTACAGCGCGGTTGCCCATCCGCAGTAGCCATCACCACCCAGAACTGCAATTCTCATGAATCCTCCTCAGGGCTGTAAGATGTGGCGAGGAATTTTCCTCACCGTTCCGCCGGCCGCCAATTACAGGCGTTACGCGGAGCGCCCTGAAAAATTTGTCTTAAAACCGGATTAAGATACCTGCTTCTATTCTATCGGGTTTCACGGGGGATTGCCGCGTGCGCCCACTTCCGTGACGGCGTGTTCAACGTTGTTCTACCCAGGTCTCGAAAAGCGCGAGAACTGGGGCACCCGTGGGGTTAACTCACTGCTTTGCGCCGGCAGCAGTGTTGAATTTGGCAGCGGCTGATTGGTGAACACAAACTTGCCTCCGCTGCTGGCGACCACGTTCAGCTTGTCTCGTCCAACCAGGTTCTCCAGTCGCTCGAGCTGCGTGTGACTGGTCACCAAGTAATATCGCTCGGGCTTCGACCAAAGTTCCTTGAATTGCGGATCGCCGAGGAAAACGTTGGGTGCGTCCGGTGCAGCGGCTCCGTACGACAGATTGAGTACATTGCCATTGAGCATCAGCAGCGGCTTGTCGGTATAGAACGCCACCGAGGAATACGTGTAATAGAAACGATCGATGATCAGCTGACCTTCAGGCGCTTTCAGGATCGCCTCGGCCAGCGGACGCGACGACAAGTACGGGTCAAAGGTGATCAGCGCAACGCGCGCAGCCTGAAAGAAGACGATCATCATCAATGCTGCCGAGATGTACGCGCGTTTAGCCTTTGCGCCGAAAGTTCCGATCGCGCCGATCAAAAATGCGACCGCCGCCAGCATGAGGGGCGTTCGCAGGTAAGCGAACGACTGCAGCGTCAGGTCTTCCATGTGGCCGAGCGACAGCGTGTACGCTCCCGGATGCGAAGTCAGCGCGTTGAAGATATCGCCCGGCGTCGGGACGTTGCGGTCAAGCACGAGAATCGTGATCACGGCCGCCGCGCACAATGCCGACGCAACGGTCAGCACCCGCGTGCCCCACTTAATCCAGCGCGTCTCCAGCAGCATGGCCGAGCCCAGCAGCAGTGCCATCGCCGGATATGCCGGCATCGAGTAATACTCCTGCGTCGTCGAGAAGGTGAAGAAGACCAGGATGAAGCCGATCCAGCACAGCGCCAGCAGACGCACGCGTCCGGCGCGATCGACTGGCTTAAACGAAAGCTTGGTCACTGCCGGGAAGTACACGCTCCACGGGAACAGCCAGATGAGATGGAAGAGCCAGAACCAGATGCGCGGCACGGTGTTGTAGTCGCGTGGATAGCGCAGGTTCAGGAAGCGCAGCAGCTGCTCGTTGATGAAGAAGAACCACAGGAAGCCGTGATACTCGCCTGGCCCGCTGTGCATCGAGAGAGAAAAGTACGGCGGATTGCGCAGCGTCGCCAGCCAATGCCAAGGCACCGAGATGAGCAGGATGATCGCCAGCCCGCTGAACGGCCGAATCCGCTTCCACGTTCGCAGCGAGAAAAGCTGATGCGTGATCGCCAGATAGATAACGCCGGCGGCAACCGGAAACACAACCGCGATCAGGCTCTTGAGCAGCAGCCCTGTGCCGACGCTGGCCGCCAACACCGCCGCCCATGCGCGCGGATGCGGCTCCTCGTCTTCCAGCACTCGCAACAGCGCCCACATCGAAAGCGTAATCGTGAACGTCAGGATGACGTCGGGAATCAGGACGCGCGTAAAGAGATACAGGCCGATGCAGGTGGCCATCACCAGCCCCGCATAAAATCCTGCTCGCTTACCGAAGGCCCAGATGCCGAACGCCATCGTCAGCAGGCAGACGCCGATGCAAAACAGCGCAATCGGCAGGCGCGCAGCCCAGTCGTGTACGCCGAAGACCTTGTACGACGTGGCCATCATCCAGTACACCAGCGGCGGTTTTTCCAGATACGCGACGCCGTCGAGCCGGGCCGTGACCCAGTCGCCGGAGCGAATCATGCTGCGCGCTATTTGTGCCTGGACGGAGTCAACGTCATCGGACAGCGAGGGAGGAGAGATGATTCCGCTCAGGTAGACCGAAGCCGCGATCAGGAACAGCGCTAGGAATAAGCTCCAATAGCTGGAGCGAACCGCGCTGTCGCGGCGGGCTTCGGCGCCCGAACGTTCCACTTTTTCATCCACAACAACAGAATCATCAATCCCCATAGGTGATAGCCAATATTGACTCGCCTTTCTAAGTGGTCCTGCAGGTGTCCTTCGAGGATCGCGGGACGGAATAGCTCCGGATGTTCCTTCGCGCCCGAGCGCAGCGTGTCAACCACCAGGTTGCGCAGCGGGCCGCGCAGCCAGTCGTGCGCGGGAATGTCGAAGCCGACCTTGGACCGGTGCAGGATGGCGTGCGGCAGCTTGTCCATCATCAGCTCTTGCAGGACAATTTTTTGCCGCGAGCCTGAAATCTTCAGGGATGCCGGAATCCGGTTAGCGAACTCTACGATGCGGTGGTCGAGAAAGGCCGGCCTGACCTCGACCGAATGGGCCATGCTGATGCGGTCCGACTTCACCAGAATATCATCGGCAAGGTAGTACTTCTGATCGAACCAGAGGTACGCATTCAGGTCGTTGCCATTGCGGCCAAGCTGAGCGCGTAGGTCAGCCAGCACATCATCCAGCGCCAGCGGAAGCTGCTCGGTGACCAGTTGTCGCTTCTCCGGATCGGAGAATGTGCCATTCCAGAAAACGTGTCCGCGCTCGGCCGACATCAGGCTTCCGGCCAGCAGCCGCTTGATCTTGTACTCCAGGGCAATCTTGTCGTCGGACACCGGCCACGCCTGCATTAGCGCCTGACCCAGGCGCAGCGCGGCTTTCGGCAGCAGGCGCATATTCTGCGCGATGCGGCTGGCGCGATAGGTAAGATATCCGCCGAACAACTCATCCGCGCCTTCGCCGCTCAACGCAACTTCCGTCTGCGTGCGGCTCAGCTTTGCCAGGAACCACAGCGGCAGCGCGCCGGCATCGGCGCTGGGCTCGTCGGAGTAGTAGGCAAACTCCTGGATCGCGCCTTCCAAATCCTGATCGCTCGGATTGAGGTCGAGCTCCTGATGCTCGGTGCCGTACTCGCGCACCATCTCGGCGATGTAGCGGCTCTCATCGAAGCTGCGTCCGCGAAACGAAACGGAAAACGTCTTGACCTTCGAGGTCGTCGCCTGCGAGGCATAGTGCAGAATCGTCGACGAATCCAGACCACCGCTCAGCCACACGCTCAACGGAACGTCGGACAGCAGATGCTCTTTCACTGAGCTTTGCAGCAGCGAGTCAAGCTCTTCTTTCGCCGACTCCAGCGTCATCTTCTCGGCATGGGGCTCTGGCAGAGTCCAGTAACTTTCGGAACGAACTGCACCGTCCACCCACTCAACCCACGTACCGGGCATGACCTTGGTGATGCCCTCGATCATCGTCCACGGAGCGGGGATGTAGTTGAGCGCGAGATAACAATCCAGCGCCGGCAGGCTTATGCGGCGCTCGATCTCGGGATGCGCGAAGATGGCCTTCAACTCCGACCCGAAGTAGAGCTCCTCGCCCTGTCGCGAAATATACAGCGGCTTGATTCCGACACGGTCGCGCGCCAGAACCAGGCGGCGCTTCGACTCAGTCCAGATAGCGATGGCGAACATGCCGCGTAGCCGCTGGAAGCTGGCGGTGTCCCATTCCAGAAAGGCGTGCAGAACGGTCTCGGTGTCGCAGGTCGAGTGGAAGCGGTGACCCAGCTTCTGGAGCTCGGCCCGGACTTCCATGTGGTTGTAAATTTCGCCGTTGAAGACGATGACGGAGTCGCCGTCGGGCGACTTGATGGGCTGGTCGCCTCCCGCTATGTCCAATATTGCCAAGCGGGTAGCGCCGAGGGAGCAGTAGGGAGACTCGTGCACTCCCTGCTCATCGGGTCCACGATGGACGAGTGTGGCCGTGGCTTCCGCAATCCGCTCTGGACGCGTCAAGCCGTCCTTATGTGTAAAACCTACAATCCCGCACACGTGTGTATAGGGGCTTACTCGATCAAATGCCTTGTTAATAAACTATCACAATGAGCGCTCCCGCTCCGTCCTACCAGAGTGGTACTTGGAGCGGCGGAATGCTGGTCGTCACTAGTCAAATTTCCAATTGTCATCCTGAGGAGGGGTTACCCCGACGAAGAATCTGCGGTCTCGGCCGCGACAGAATTTGAATTAGCTACACTATGCGTCGTTCCCGTACCCCTGACCACAGATCCTTCGTCGGCCTGAAGGCCTCCTCAGGATGACAATCTCATAGAGGCAATAACGATCAAGGCGACAATCTATAGATGAGGTGCCAGGTGTCGGAGGAATGACACTTGTTTCCTGCGCAGTGCCAAGTCTCCTCGCTCGTGTACCATGGACTCAGGCGCACCTTTCAGGCGCTCATCGCACGCATGCACAGTCGTTCGCACCTGAAAACCTACTTCCTGATTGCAGTCATGGTCATTGCCGGGCCTATCGGAAACCTGCTACTGGCCAAGGGCATGAAGCAGATTGGGGAAGTGCACTACTGGCCTCCGTCCGAGCTCCTGCCGGTGTTCATCCGCATCTTCAGCTCGCTGACCATCTGGATCGGCATCGCCAGCCTCATCGCCTTCGTGGTTTCGTTCATGCTTGCTCTCTCCGTTGCCGACTACAGCTATGTGCAGCCGGCCGCGGCGCTTGGCTACTTCGTGATCGCCGTGCTCGGTGTTCTGGTGCTGCACGAGAAGGTTTCGCCGCTGCACTGGGCGGGCATCGTGGTGATTTGCCTGGGCGTGTCGTTCATCCGCGGCACCGACCCACGCACCACCGAGAGCACGAATTGATGCTGCCCTTCGTCTTGTTCCTCGTCATCACCGTGGTCGGCACCTGGGGGGAACTCTGCCTGGGCCGCGCCATGAAGGAGACGGGCGAGTTGGAGCGCCTGCATCCCGGCCACGCGGCCAGCCTTCTCTGGCGGGCGCTGCGCGTGAAGTGGATCTGGATCGGCGTGGCCATGATGGCCATCGCGTTTTTCTCTCTCCTTCTCCTGCTTTCATTCGAATCGGTGAGTTTCGTCGTCCCGGTTACCGCCGTCAGCTATCTTGTTGGTGCAATTGGCGGTATCTTCTTTCTGGGCGAGCGGGTCAGCCCCCAGCGCTGGCTCGGCATTCTTCTTGTTTGCATCGGAGTGGCCCTCGTCGTCATCGCTAAGCGGTAGAGTTTTATGCCGCAGACGCTCATTGCACCTCCGGCTATCACGAGCCGGCTGAATTCTCGTCGGCCGATCGTCCTGCGCGAAATCCTGACCATGAGTCTGGATTCCCTGCGCGCCGACAAGGTGCGCGCTGCGATGACCGCCCTCGGCATGGCCGTCGGTACTGCGGCCTTGATTCTGGTCGTGACCATCGCGCTCACCGGCAAGACCTATGTGATGGCGCAGATTGAAGCTGTGGGGACAAACGTCATCTGGGCGGAATACTCGGGCGTGACCAATGCCGCCGCCAACGTCACCGCCGCTGACTACCTCACTGTGAACGACATGACCGCGGCTGAGCAGCAGGTGCCGGGCATCAAGGAAGCCTCGCCCGTGCTCAACATGCATCAACGCATGGCCGTTGGTTCAGGCAAGGAACGCGAAATCCTCGTGCTGGGCGTGAGCCCGGAGTACCGCAGCGTGCGCCGTATCGTCGGCAGCGCCGGACGCTTCTTCGACCAGCAGGATTCGCAGTCGGGAGCCAAAGTCGCCCTCATCACCGAGAACCTCGCGCGCAGCCAGTATGGGTCCCTCGACTCCGCGCTCGGTCAGACGGTGAAGATTCAAGAGGTACCGTTCGTGATCATCGGCACCTTTCGCGAGAGCGTCGACACCATGGGGCGCTCGGAGATCGAAGACGACACCGTGCTCATCCCGTACAGTGTCGCGCGCTCCATGACCGGCACGCCCGCCGTCAACCAGATTTACTTCTCGATGTACGACTCGTCCGAGATCCCCGCCGCCACCGACAGCATCAAGCGCGTCATCTCCGCGCGCCATCGCCCGGAATCGGTGTACGACGTCAGCAACATGACCGAAGTGCTGCGGCTGGCTAACAAGACGGCCTTCGCGTTTACGGCTGTGTTGCTGCTCTTCACGGCGGTTACGCTGATCGCCGCCGGCGTCGGCATCATGAACATCATGCTGGCCACCGTGCACACGCGCATCCACGAGATTGGCGTACGCAGGGCCATCGGCGCCACCACACGTTCCATCCTGGTGCAGTTCCTCTCCGAGGCGGTGTTCATCGCGCTTCTTGGCGGAGTTGTTGGCACGGTAGTCGGCCTTGGCGTTCCCATCTCGTTAGAGATTTTCACCGGCTATCACATCCCGGTCTCCTTCCTGTCCGCTTTTGTCGCGCTGTTTGTCTCCTGCGCCGTGGGCATTGTTTTCGGCATCACACCTGCCAAGAACGCCGCGCGACTGGACCCCGTCGAGGCCCTGCGGCACGAATAAAATTAGGTTAGGACTTGCTGTTTCTTTGAACGGAACCGCCTTCAGGCGGTTCGTTACGCTGAACCAAGGGACACGGCTTTAGCCGCTCAGGTAAGCGGCGTCACTCAACATCTATGGACTATCGCAAACTCTTCCTCGCAAAGCCCGGCAAGAAAATCAAACTCGCCGACATCGATCCCGGCTATCACGGCAAACACATCACCGAAGCGCAAGCCAAGGTCGAGACCGAAAAATATTGCGCCACCATCAGCTCACTCCAGGATCTGATGTACTCCGAAGGCCATCATTCGTTGCTCATCGTTTTGCAGGCAATGGACGCCGGCGGCAAGGACGGCACGGTGCGCCACGCCATGAGCACCATGAACCCCATCGGCACCATCGTCACGTCGTTCAAACAACCGACCACCGAAGACCTGAAGCACGACTTCCTCTGGCGGGTTCATCCGCATGCCCCCGACCGCGGCCAGGTCGCCATCTTCAACCGCTCGCACTACGAAGACGTGCTGGTGGTGCGCGTGCACAACCTCGTCCCTAAGCGCATCTGGTCGAAGCGCTACCGCTCCATCAACGAATTCGAAAAGCTGTTGTGGCATGAGAACAACACGCGCATCCTCAAATTCTTTCTCTACATCAGCCCGGAAGAGCAACTCGAGCGCTTCAAAGAACGCCTCGACGATCCCGCCCGCAACTGGAAGATCAGCGAAGACGACTACCGCGAGCGCGAATTCTGGGACGACTACATTCGCGCCTATGAAGCCGTCTTTCGCCAGACCAGCACCGACTACGCTCCCTGGTACGTCATCCCCGCCAATCACAAATGGTTTCGCAATTTCGCCATCGCGCAAATCGTCGCCGCCACCTTCCAGGAGATGAACATCCAGACACCCAAGCCCCAGGTCGACCTCGAACTCATCCGCCGGCAATACCATCAGGCTGAAGAGCAGGAAGCTGAGCCGCAAACGCCGTCTAACAACCAAAGCAGGAGCACGAAGCCGAAGAAATAACGCTTCCGGAATCGGCCGCCAGTGTTACATTCTCAACAGCTAGGGGGACCCGGCTGTGCCCAGCATTTCGCTGCTGTTGCAGGAGATTCCTGACCAGTTCAAACCGCTGGCCGCGCTCGGCATCGGCGCGTTCGTCCTGGTGTGCATGGTCATCTTCCACGGCATCAGCCTGCACAAAATCCTGGTTCACTTCAAACGCCGAGAGCTGCGGCTGGAGGCCGGCCGCCCTCATCTCTGGGTCGCCGCTTTCCTGTTTGGCTGGGCCATCTTCATGATGCTGGCACTACATATCGTGGAGATCATGATGTGGTCGATCGCGCTGATGCGCCTCGGCCTCATCGTCCATCCCGCCGACTCGCTTTACTTCTGTGCCAATGCCTATACCACGATGGGCTTCGGCACGGTCGACCTCGGCAATCAGTGGCGCAACATCACGCCGGTCATCGCCATCTCCGGCCTGTTCACCTTCGCCTGGACCACCAGCTCGCTGGTGACCATGGTGCAGAACTACATGAAGATCGTCGAGCAACTCGAGATCGAGCGCGCGAAAGAGTTGGACATGCGCTCCAATGCTCGTCACGCTGCTTATGACTCGGTCACCAAGGAAAAGCAGCAGGAACGCGACCAGCGCGAGCAGACCAAGAAGGCCGCTGCCGGCGCATCGTTCTTCGAGCGGCGCAAGATTTGGAGAGAAGAGCACGGCCAGGAAGAACAGCTGCGCGCCGCCGTTCGTGAAGAGGTGCGCCGCATCCACCAGGAAGAACGCGCTGCGGAAAACAAGCTTGGCCAGAGTTCCAACTTCGACGACTCCGGAGTCAAGAAGTGAGCGGCCCGGACAGGCGTCCCTTCCGTCTATTCCAAAGCGTGTTGCCGCTCGATGCGAAGCGGTCTGTGCGCGACGCCCTGGCCGGCTTCCAGCTGGCCGCGATGAACATCCCGCAGGCCCTGGGTTACACCAAGATCGCTGGAATGCCGGTGGTTACTGGCTTCTACACGCTCCTGCTGCCGCTGGTGGCCTTCGCCGCCTTCGGCTCGTCGCGTTACCTGGTCGTCTCCGCCGACTCAGCCACCGCCGCCATCCTGTCCGGTGGTCTATCCGAAATTGCGCCGCTTGGCAGCCCGCGCTACGTCGAATTGGCCAGCCTGGTCGCGCTGATCACAGCGGCGTTCCTGCTGCTGGCGCGCCTGCTCAAGCTCGGCTTTCTCGCCGACTTCCTCTCCCAGACCGTGCTCGTCGGCTTCCTCACCGGCGTCGGCTTCCAGGTCGGAATCGCCGTGCTGGGTGAGATGGTCGGCATCGAGATCGCCTCCCACCGCACCGTGCTCCAGCTCATCGAGCTTGCTCGCGAAATCGCGCTGGTGCATTGGCCTACACTGGCGGTCTCGATCGCTGTCGTCGCCGTGATCATCCTGCTCGGCCGCCTCAACAAGAACATTCCCGCGCCCCTGATCGCCGTTCTGGGCGCGGTGATTGCCAGTATGGTGTGGGACTTCTCCGGGCACGGCATTGAGGTGGTCGGACACGTTGCCGGCGGTCTCCCGCACATAACACTGCCGCATACGAACTGGCGTGAAGTCGGCACGCTGATCGGCATCTCGGGCTCGTGTTTCGTGATGATCGTGGCGCAAAGCGCCGCCACGGCCCGCTTCTACGCCTCGCGCCATCACCAGATGCTGGATGAGAACGACGATCTGACGGGCCTGGCCGCAGCCAATACGGTCGCTGGCTTGAGCGGCACGTTCGTCGTCAACGGCAGTCCCACACAGACAGCGATGGTCGAAGGTTCCGGCGGAAAGAGCCAACTGGCGCAGATCTCGACCGCCGTCATCGTGGCGCTGGTGCTGCTGTTCCTCACCAAGCCGTTGCAATATCTGCCACGCTGCGTGCTGGGCGCCATCGTTTTCACGATCGCGATCCGTCTTATCAAACTGCGAGAAATGGCGAGCATCCGTCGCGAGAGCCCGGGAGAGTTCGTGCTCGCCGCCATCACGGCGTGTGTTGTCGTGCTGATTGGCGTGGAGCAGGGAATTATCCTCGCCATGGTGCTCTCGCTGCTGCGTATCGTGAAGCACACCTACCGGCCGCACACGGGGGTCCTGGTAGGCGACGACGATCTGTTCTGGCGGCTGGAGCCCGCGTCTCCCGGAGCGACGACAAAGCCCGGGCTGATCATCTATCGCTTTGGCGCGCCCCTTTTCTATGCCAACGCCGGCGGGTTCGCCGAAGAGATTCGCAACGTCGTTGGCTCGGGCTCGCCTCTCAAGCCCTGGCTGGTGGTGGACGCCGAAGCCATGACCAATCTGGACTACACGGCTGCCCGAGTCGTCCGGCGGCTGCACGATGAGCTGAAGGAAATCGGGGTGACGCTGGCTTTCGCTCGCGTTGGCCCGTACTTGAAGGCCGATTTCGATCGCCATCAACTCACCGGCGTTATCGGTGAGCAGCTGATCTTCCCGCGTCTGCACGACGCTCTGCAAGCCTTTGGTAAACTGTTCCACACGCCCCAGCAAGTCAATCCCTAGCGAAGGAGCTCCGGTTCGATGATCTGGCCACCTTATCCCACACTGTATGAGATCAATACCTGGGTCTGGCTGGCCGAACTCGGCCGCAGCCTGGGTCGACGGGTTGAGCTCAGCTCGGTGCCTCCCACGGAGTGGGATAAAATTGCGGCTCACGGCTTCGACGCTGTCTGGCTGATGGGTGTCTGGGAGCGCAGCCCCGCGGGAATCGCTGTCGCCAACCAGAATCCCGGATTACAGAGCGATTTTCGTCAGGCTCTGCCGGACTTCCAGCTGTCCGACAATGTCGGATCACCGTATTGCATTCGGCAGTACGTCGTCGATCGACACCTCGGCGGCCCCGGTGGGCTGGCGGCAGCGCGCCAGGAACTGGAAAGGCGAGGCATGAAGCTCCTGCTGGACTTCGTGCCCAACCATGTCGCTCCCGATCATCCCTGGGTCAGCCAGCACCCTGACTACTTCATTCACGGCAGCCGGGACGACGCCCAGAGTTCACCAGGGTCTTACATTGAGGTACAAGGACAGTTCTTCGCCTGCGGGCGCGACCCCTACTTCCCAGCATGGCCTGACGTGCTGCAGCTGAACGCCTTTCAGCCGGGACTACGCCAGGCTGTGGTCGAGACGCTGGCCAATATCGCCGGCCAGTGCGACGGGGTTCGCTGCGACATGGCCATGCTGCTGCTCAATAGCGTATTCACGCGCACTTGGGGCAGCCGTGCCGGTCGCCAACCTGCCACCGAATACTGGGACGACGTCATCCCGGTCGTTAAACGCGCGCATCCCGATTTTCGGCTTATCGCC
>DATHQX010000260.1:0-4406 GCA_035482295.1 Verrucomicrobiia bacterium | reverse complement strand
GCGAGAAACGCGTAGAACAGTTCTTTCTGGCTGCGGCCGAGATGGCGCCGAAGTTTTCGTTTGTGCTGGGCGGCGAAGGCTGGGGCGGCAAGAAGCTGCCGCCGAATGTCCGCTGGCTGGGACACATTGGGACCAACGATCACAACGCGGTGAACTGCTCAGCGCGCATGGTGCTGAATCTGAATCGCGAATCCATGGCCCATGTTGGCTTCTCGCCGCCGACGCGCGTGTTCGAAGCTGCCGGCGCTGGAGCGTGCGTGATCACCGATGATTGGGAGGGCGTGGGTACGTTCTTCGAACCAGGTTGCGAGATCCTGGTGGCGCGCAACGCCGGAGACATCGTTGACCTGTTGCGCACGGTGGACGCAAAGCTGGCGCGCGAGATGGGAGATGCCATGCGGCGTCGCGCGCTGCTGGAACACACATATTCGCTGCGTGCGTTGCACGTGCGCGAGATTCTGCGAAACTCGGCCGGTGAGGTACAGGCCTGGCGTAGGCGCGAGATCCAACAGCCGGCGTAACGAACAGTGGCCAGTGGCTGGTGGTCAGTGGCTGCGGTTCACTCACGCCTTTACTAGCCACTAACCACTGATCACTGGCCACTGACTTTATGAAGCTTGTCGTCTTCGGATTATCGATTACCTCCACGTGGGGCAATGGCCACGGTACGACGTACCGCGCGCTGTTGCACGCGCTGCACGATCACGGGCACCGCATCGTTTTCTTCGAGAAGGATGTGGAGTGGTATGCCTCCAATCGCGATCTGCCGCATCCGGCATTCTGCGATGTGGTTCTTTATGAGCGGTGGGACGAAGTACTGCCGCGAGTGCGACGTGAGCTCGCGGAAGCAGATGTTGCCATGGTGGGTTCGTATTTTCCGGATGGCATCGCGGCGCTTGATGAGCTTCTCGATACCGACGTTCCGGTGAAGGCGTTTTACGACATTGACACGCCGGTTACTGTCTCAGGCCTGCGCGAACAAGGGAAGACCGACTACCTCGGCGTCCGTCAGATTCCGCAGCTCGACATTTATTTCAGCTTTACCGGTGGTCCGATGCTGCGCGAAATCGAGGAACGCTTCGGCGCGCCGCGTGCAGTACCGCTTTACTGTTCCTTCGATCCCAACCAGTATCGCCGCACGCCCCGGAACGAGCGCTTCGCCTGCGACCTTAGCTACATGGGGACTTACGCTCCGGATCGCCAGCCGAAGCTCGACGAATTGCTATGCGAGCCGGCTCGGCAGCTCGCGAATAAGAAGTTCATCGTGGCGGGCCCGCAGTATCCGAAGAGCACTCCGTGGCCGACGAACGTCGAGCACATTGCACACCTGAGTCCGACCTGGCATCCGGATTTCTATTCGTCCTCACGCTTCACGCTGAACGTGACCAGGCGCGACATGTGTATGGCCGGCTACTCGCCTTCGGTGCGGCTGTTCGAAGCTGCCGCGTGCGGAGCGCCTATCGTCTCCGACAACTGGCCGGGGCTGGACCGCTTCTTCACGCCCGGAGAGGAATTTCTGCTGGCGGTTGGCCGCGACGACGTAGTCCGATATCTCACGCAGTTGAGCGACGCCGAAGCGCGTGAGATCGGTGAGCGCGCTCAATCTCGGGTGTTGGCGGCGCATACCAGCGCGCATCGCGCAGCGGAATTCGAACGCGAGGTGGAAAATGCCATCTCGCAGGTAGCGATTGGCGCATCCGAGGCAGCCGACTAAGTCCTTCTGTGCTTCACTCAAGTCTTCAAACCAGAGTCGGATTCTCGACACCGATGGGCAGACTCTGGTCATCGTCCCGCATCTAAGCATTCAGTTGAGTAAGCTCTCTAATCCATTAGTACGAGATCGTTTTCTCCAACCGGTGTGTCTATTAGTAAAGGGTCCTTCATGAGAGTTGCTCTAGTCGCCCCGCCTTTTCTGCCTGTGCCTCCCAAAAAATATGGAGGAACGGAGTTGTTTATCGCGCAATTGGCCGAAGGATTGAACGATTCGGGAATCGATGTCGTGGTCTATACCAACGGCGAATCCACCGTCGGCGTCGAAAAGCGCTGGCTTTATAAAAACCAGCAATGGCCGATTCGCGGTGAAGTTTTCGATAATCTACAGGATTTTAATCATTCGTCGTGGGCGATTGCAGACGCCGCTGCCGATTGCGACGTCATTCACCTGAACAACGTGTCGGCGTTGATGTTCACGCGCTTTGTGCCCGACAGCAAGTTCGTCTACACCGTGCACCACGTGCACGAAGAGCAGATGAGCGAAGTCTACGAGTTTTTCCCCAAGGTTGAGTTCGTTACTATCAGCGATTTTCAGCGTCGACACGAAACCATGGAGCGCATGCGTACGATTCATCACGGCATCGACCTGAGCTGCTATACGCTGCAGAGCCGGAAGCAGGAATATTTCTGCTTTCTGGGACGCATTGCGCCCATCAAGGGAACGCACCTGGCCATCGAAGTTGCCAAGAAGAGCGGAATTCCCCTGAAGATTGCCGGCGAAGTGCAGCCCATCTTCCAGGATTATTTTGACGCCGAGATAAAGCCGCATCTCGACGGCAAGTTCATCGAATATGTAGGCGAAGCTGACCTCGAGACCAAGAACGAGCTGTTGGGGAATTCGCTTGCCATGCTGTTTCCGATTCAGTGGAACGAGCCGTTCGGGCTGGTGATGATTGAAGCGATGGCGTGTGGAACGCCTGTGCTGGCGCTGCCGGGCGGAGCAGTCGAAGAAGTGGTGCGCGACGGCGTGTCGGGATACATCTGCCATTCCGTGGATGACATGGTGCAGCGCGCGCGGGAAACGCCCGGCAAGTTTAAAGCGGCGAACGTCCGCCAATATTGCCAGCAGTATTTTTCCGTGGAGCGCATGGTCGCCGACTACGTGGAGCTGTATCAGGCCTTGGCAAACGAGGAGAATCCGCTGGGTGAATCGCCTGCCCAGATCACGATGGTCGCCTAGGAGGGTTTTGGTAAGCCGGCATGAGCACTCACCTGACGATTCCTTATGATGACCTGATCGCCATTCCGTCACCCCACGTCGAACCGCGCCTGGCATTTCAGACGGTCGAACCACGCAAGGTCGACAACCTTACACTGATTGACGGCAAGACCTTCAGCGCAACCAGCGTGTCAGGCGATATCTATCCGCCGGGGTCGCCCGATGTCGGCTTCTTTCACGATGACACTCGATTCCTGAGCCAGCTTGAACTGCGCATTGGCGGGCACCGCACCGTGGTTCTTTCGTCGGCGACAGAGAAAACATTTTCTGCACAGATCGAGCTGACCACCGGCAGCATCTCGCTGCGCGATTCGTTCGATCTGCCCGAGAACACGGTACACATTCGACGCGCGCAGCTGCTGGCATCGGAGATATTTTTCGACCGCATGACCTTCGAGAACTTCAACCTCACGCCGGTGGACTTCACGGTGGAGGTGGTGGTCGATGCGGATTTCGTCGATGTGTTCCAGGTACGCGGCGTCGCTCGCCAGAAGCATGGACAGTACTACCAGCCGGTGGTGACGAAAGATGCGATGGCTTTTTATTACCGTGGTCTCGACGGCGTGATGCGCGAAACGCTGGTGAGGGTGTCGCCGACGCCAACGGAGATTAAGGATCGGACAATTCGTTGGGAGCTTCGGCTGGAACCGCTGAAGCGGGTGGAACTCGACCTGAATGTCACCCCATTCGTCGAAGGCCGTAAGTCGCGCGCGCAGGTCTATGACATGGATCATAACCTGCGTCAGCGGCGTGCGAACTTCTCACGCTGGGAGTCGGCATCGACCAGCTTCCAGACGGATAACGATGTTCTGGATGCGTTGCTGAAGACCGCGGTCGGCGACTTCCACGCGCTGCAGATTCCAGATGGCGACCAGCACATCATCGCCGCTGGCATTCCATGGTTCGCCACAATCTTCGGACGCGATTCCATCATTGCTGCGTATCAGTCGCTGTTCCTCAATCCGCAACTGGCGGTTGACACCTTGCGTGTACTCGCCCGCTATCAGGGTAAGGAGAACAATGACTGGCTCGACGAAGAGCCGGGCAAGATCCTGCACGAATATCGCAACGGCGAGATGACGCGTGACGGCGAGATGCCCTTCGGTCCGTACTACGGCTCAATTGATGCGACCCCGCTGTTCCTCATCCTGCTGAGCGAGACCTTCAACTGGACCGCCGACGAGGCGCTTGTCGAAGAGTTGCTGCCCCATGCGTACGCGGCGCTGGACTGGATCGACAAGTACGGCGACTTGGACGACGACGGCTTTGTCGAGTATCAGCGGCGCTCACCGAAGGGGCTGATCAACCAGGGCTGGAAAGATTCGTGGGACGCTAACATGCATCGCGACGGTACGGTGGCGAAGACGCCAATCGCGTTGTGCGAAGTGCAGGGCTATGTCTACGACGCGAAGTA
>DATHQX010000259.1:0-2185 GCA_035482295.1 Verrucomicrobiia bacterium | reverse complement strand
GGCGTCATACCCCACTCGCCGCGGTCCACAGGCTTGCCGATCTTGGCCAGTTGCCGCCTGCTTTCAAACTCGGTCGCACGCACCGAGTTGCCATAAGCATCGCCCCGCACAACCTTGAGCGCTGAATAATCGCGGAAGTGGTCCGGGTAGCCGATCTTGTCGGCGACGAGATGAAGCTTTTCCTTAGCCTTCACCTTGGTCTCCGGACTCATCCACGCAAGGGTGTCGATGTCCTTGTCCATCGCCGCCTCGATATCGTGGACCATCTGCACTGTTGCTGCCTTGCTGGCCGGTGGGAAGTAGTCTTTCACGTAGACCTCGCCCAGCGCCTCACCCAGCGCGCCGTCGGTTGCCTGCACGCAGCGCTTCCAGCGGGCACGCTGCTCGGGCTGGCCGCGCAGCTTGCGGTTGTAGAAGTCGAAGTGCTCTTTGTCCATTGGCTCCGGCAGCGCGTAGCTGGGAGTCCCGGCGATCAGCTGCCAGCGCAGGTAGGTCTTGATCGTGTCGAGGTCGGTTGAGGCGAGAAGCGTGTTCAGGCCCTTGAAGAAGTCGGGGTTGGCGACGTTGAGGCTGGTAACGGAAGGTACGCCGGAGCGTTCGAGGAAGTCCGTCCAGTTGATCTCTGGCGTAAGTCCGGCGAGCTGTGAGACCGGCATGAGGTGGTAGACGTTCTTCGGATCGCGCTGCGAAGTGATGTCCATCGAAATCTTGGCCAGCGCGGTTTCCAGATCCATGATCTTCTTCGCGTCAGTGGCAGCCTTGGCGTCGGGCTCTCCAATCAGCTTCAGCATGTTCGCCAGGTGATCGACATATTCCTGGCGGACCTTCGCGTCATGAGCGCCGGTGCGGAGATAGTAGTCACGCTCGGGCAGCCCGAGACCGCCCTGGTCGACAACGGCAATCTGCAGGCTGGCGTCTTTGAAGTCCTGTTGTTCGCCGAAGCTCATAAAGGCGTTCACGCCGATGAGCTGGTAGTGGGCCAGCAGATCCGTCAACTGCTTCTTGTCGGTCAATGCCGCGATGCGGTCCAGCTCTGGCTGCAGCGGCTTCAGGCCAAGCGCATAAATGGCAGGGGTGTCCATGCAGGAGGCGTAGTAGTCGCCGATCTTCTGTTCACTGGGCGTCCGCGAGGGATTGTCGGCAGCGACCTTTTCGAGCAGAGAGTGGAGCGTGTACTCGGTGTAGTTGAAGACCATCGTGCCGGTTCCATAGCCCGACTGATCGGCAGGGATGGGATAGAGCTTCGTGAAGTTCCCGCATGCGTACTGAAAGAAGTTCGCGCAGGGATCGGCGCCGGTATCGATCAGCTGCTTGTCCAGCCCCGGCAGCAGCGTCGGCTTTGACTCGGAGTCGGCGATGTGGCCGACACGGCTTTGCGCAAGGGCGGTGAGCGAGGCGGCGATCGCAATCAGAACTGCCAGGGTAGATAGTGGCTTTTTCATGTTTTCTCCGGATTGCCGGCCGGACTCTGCGGGCGGTTGCGGCCGGTTACAAATGCACAGGAGAGCATAATTCGCCCATGTTTCCAAGGGGCTTGTGACGAACAGGGGCTTGTGACGAACGGTGCAGCGAATGGGGCTGGATCCCCTGCCCGTCCTTACGGCAACGGACGGCGCATGAAGACGATCCCTTCGAACGTGCTGTCGTTATAGGGATCGCACGGCGTAAAGCCGAGCCGCAGATACATCTCGAAAGCGGACTTCATGGTGGCGGGGAATGTATCGAGGTACATTGCGTTGAACCTTGCCGCCGCACGTTCGATGGCCGCGATGACCAGCCGTTCACCGAGGCCGGTTCCGCGAAATGCCGGGCGCACCCAAAGCCGCTTCATTTCACACCCACGGGAGATGTTGGCTATGCCACGGTACGTCACGCATCCGGCCGCCTCGCCGTCACTGTATGCCATCAGCATGTCGCCGCCCTGCTTGCTGTAGCTGTCCGGCAGGCCGTCGACTTCGTCCTGCAGTTTTCCAAAGCAAAAGTGTGCGGCCCCTTCGGCTTCGGTCACAAAGCGGCCATACTCCAGCAGTAACCTGCGTGCGATTTCGATGTCTTGCGGACTTGCCCCCGGACCGAGCGCCTCGATCGTGATTGCCAAACCTTATGCCTCAACGGGCTCGACGTAGAACATCTCGTTGGTCTGGCGGAATCCATTGCTCTCGTACAGCCGGCGGGCCTCTTCGGT
>DATHQX010000258.1:0-4834 GCA_035482295.1 Verrucomicrobiia bacterium | reverse complement strand
ACCTGCAGCAAACGCCTCTCATCCACCTCCGCGGGCACCACCCAGCGATTACTCACCACCGCCGCAACCGCTCCATTCGCCAGCGCCGCCTGAACATAGTCATGCCCATCCAACCGTTCGCCGCGAACCGCGAAGAACAACTCTCCTGCCCCAATCGTCCGCGAATCGATCCCGTACCCAAACACCTCCGCCGACGTATCGAACTCCCCATCGGCATGAATCCAATCCGCCACCTGCCCCAACGTCAGCTTCACGCAATCTCCTTCAACACCGCCGCCGCAACCGCCACATCATCAAACGGCACCGTCTCCTCTTTGAATATCTGCACCTTCTCATGTCCCTTACCCGCAATCAAAACAATATCCCCCACCCGCGCTGCGCGAATCGCATCCCCAATCGCCTCCGCGCGATCCTCCCGCACAATGCACTCTGTCCCCGTCTCCACAACCCCCGCCAAAGCCTCGCAAATAATCGCCATAGGCTCCTCACCCCGCGGATTGTCGCTGGTCAGCACCACCAAATCGCTTCCCTCACCAGCAGCCCTACCCATCCGCGGACGCTTCGTCTTATCCCGATCCCCGCCGCACCCGAACAAAGTAATCACTCTCCCGCCACGCTCCTTTACCAACTCCCGCGCAAGCGAAATCAGATTCCGCAAAGCATCATCCGTATGCGCATAATCCACCACCACCGTAAATCCCACAGCATCAGAATGCGGCACCACCTCGAACCGCCCCGGCACCTGCACTCCCGAAGCCGCACCAGCCGCCATCTGCTCCAAAGTCAACCCACGAGCCAGCGCTGCACAGGAAGCAGCAAGCAGGTTGTACACATTCACCCGTCCCGTCAGCGAAGAACGAATCGCCACATCTCCCTTCGGCGTCTTGAAGAGAAAACGTGTCTCCCCCGCGCGAAGCACAACATCCTCACCTCGATACTCTCCCCGCTCCATCCCATACCGCATCACCTCCGACTGCAGCGAGCAACGCACAAGCCGTTCCCCCCAACCATCATCCTCATTAATCACAGCCACTCGCGGAGGCGCAGCTCCAACCCCCTCAAACAATCGCGCCTTCACCGCAAAATACCGCTCCATCGTCCCATGAAAATCCAGATGATCCTGCGTCAGATTCGTAAACATCGCCACATCCACCGGCAATCCCCACACCCGCTCCTGCTCCAGCGCATGCGAAGACATCTCCATCACCGCCTCCGTCGCCCCCGCCTTCACCCCATCCGCAAAAATCCGCAGCGTATCCGAGGCCTCCGGTGTAGTATGCGGCGACTCCCGCACCTCCCGGCCCACATGCGTCTCAATCGTCCCGATCAACACACAACTACGCCCCACGCTGCGCAGCATCGACTCCAGCAGAAACGCCGTAGTCGTCTTCCCATTCGTCCCCGTCACCGCACTCAACGCAAGCCTGCGCTCCGGATGCCCCATCACCGCCGCCCCAACCTCGGCCAACGCTCTTCGCCCATGCTCCACCAGAGCCGCCCCAACCGCAGCATTCTCCCGCCGCAGGCTGTCATAAACCTCACGCGAGTCCGTCACCACCGCCGCAGCGCCCTGCTTCAACGCCCCATCAACAAACCGGTTCCCATCCGTCGCCTCGCCACGCATCGCAACAAACACATCGCCGCGCCCCACGCGCCGCGAGTCATACGCAACCCCCGTCACCTCCGCCGCCGAGCCGTCGCACTCCAGAGCGCTCAGCTCCGCACATATCGAATCCCAATTCATAATTAAGGATGCTAGCTGAGAAAGTTGCTCTTCCGCCGCGTGGGACTCTACCTGCTAAACCGAACCACAACTTCAGTTCCCGCCGGAACCATCGTTCCCGCGGCAGGCACCTGTTCGTGCGCCAGCCCACTCCCCACTGCCTGCACACGCAGCCCAATCTCGTTCGCCCGTTCCACCACCGTCCGCAGCGCCGCACCTTCAAACGAAGGCACCGGAACCCGCAGCGCCGCGCTCACCACCACAACACCCTTAGCCTTAGGCGCAACCGGCGCCGGCGCCTCCGGTGCGGAAGCAGGCCCCGGAGCCACAATCACATCGTTTGCTTTCGCCTGATACGCAGCCACAACCTTCGCTGGCAGCACACTCGAAACCGCGCCGCCTGGCGTCTTCGACTCCGGCACCGCAGCAACTTTCTCCTGCCCCCCAACATTCGCCTGCATCCGCAGCGGATCATCCGCCGGCAAACTGTTCACATCATCGAACATCGCATTCAAATCCGCCGTGCTCTCCGAAGGACCATCCTCCGCAATATCCTTCTGCGCCACGATCAAATCCTTCTTCGTCTTCAGCGGCTGATCATGCGGCACACCCAGATACTCCAACACCTCCTGCGCCACTTCGGCAAATACCGGCGCGCTCGTCTCGCCACCGTATCTTGTGCCTACCGTCGGCGTATCAATCACCACTGCGACTGAGATAGCCGGATTGCTCACCGGCGCAAACCCCGCAAAACTCGCCACCAGCTTCGTATGCGAATAGGTATGCGTCACCGGATCAACCTTCTGCGCCGTTCCCGTCTTTCCGCCGGCGCTATAACCGTTCAGAGCGGCCTTCTTCCCCGTGCCGTCCACCACGATCCCTTGCATCATCATCCGCATCTTCGCAGAGGTCATCTCCGTGATCACACGGTGCGCCCCATCCGGCAGCGTAGCCGGAAGCTGATTCGAAGGCCGGAACTCCGCTGGCTTCAGCCTCGCGTCGCCCTTCATCTCATCAGTCGACTGCAACAGCACATGCGGCGGCATATACACCCCCCCGTTCGCAATTGTGCTGACCATAGTTACAAGTTGGACCGGCGTAACACCCACCTCCTGCCCAATCGCAATCGAAAGGATGCTCGTCGAGCCCCATTTCTTCGGATTGCGCAACAGCCCGCGCGTCTCACTCGGCAACTCGATCCCCGACCTGTCGCCAAAGCCGAAGCCATGCACATAGTCATAGAATTTCTGGCTCCCCAGCTTCAGCGCCATCTTCGCCGCACCCACGTCGCTCGAGTGCTCCAGCGCATACTGCACCGTCACCACGCCAAAGTGGTCGCTCTTATCATCGTGCAACGTCCTGCCATACATCGTCATGGCGCCGCCCTGGCAATCGACCAGATCCGTAGGCTGCACCCCTGCCCCATCCAGCGCGGCTGCATACGTCACCAGCTTGAATGTCGACCCCGGCTCATACACATCGCTCACCGCAAGATCCTGCAGCACGCTCGCGTCCATATGCTTCTGATCATTCGGATTGAACCGCGGCGAGATCGCCAGCGCCAACACCTGCCCCGTATGCGGATCCTGCACCACCACGGTCCCGTGCGCCGCCTTCATCTTCTCCATCTGCGCATCCAGCGCCCGCTCCGCCATGTACTGAATATTCGCGTCGATCGACAGCACCAGATTCTCACCCGGCATCGGCTGGCTCTCTTCGCTGCCCAGCACATGCCGTTTTGCGTCCACCGCAGTCAACATATGCCCCGAAACACCATGCATCTCATCATCAAACTTCTGTTCCAGCCCGCCCAGCCCCGTATCATCCGTGCCCACATAACCCAGTACGTGCGCGGCCAGATCATTATTCGGATAAAACCGCTTGAACTCTTTCTGAAAATAAACTCCCTTCAGATTCAGCTCCCGCACCCGCTGAGCCATCTCCGGATTAATTCGTCGCGCCACCCACGCAAAGCCCCGCGATGCATTGAATCGCGCCAGCATCTGCTGCTTCGAAGTAAAGTTGTCCTGCGGATCGGCGTGCACAATCTCCGCCAGAATCTCCGCCGCACTCGCGCGATTCTCCCCCAGCTCCGACGGTACCGCAAACACGCTATCCACCTGCACCGTCACCGCCAGCTCGCGCAGATTGCGGTCATACATCATCCCGCGTCGCGGAGCCACCTCAAACGTCCTCTGCTGCTGCATCGCCGCCCGATGAACAAAATCCCAGTGCCGCACCACCTGCAGCCAAGCCAGCCGCCCCGCAATCAACGCCGTCCAGAAGCAGAAAAAAAGCGCCACATAGGCAAACCGGATCCTCCGTATCGGAGCGGTTAAAGTCTGCCGTGGCGCCTTGTTCATTCCTTTGCCTGCTTCTATTAACTAGAATTTCGTATTACTGAATCATCGGCACGGCGGCAGTATTAGCCTGCGCCAGCACCGCCGCATTCGGATCCCCACCTTCCGGCCGCACCACCTGACCTGGCAACGGCTCCTCCAGCCCAAGCTGCCGCGCCATCCGGTCAATCCGGCCCGGATCGGTCAACTGTGCCTCCGACAACCTCAGCTGCCGGTTCTCCTCGCGAAGCTGCTCGACCTGTTGCTTCTGCGCCTCAACGTGGTACCCAATTTCAATCGCAGAAAAGTGCTGCCACACATAAACCATCACCAGCACAAACAGCACGCTCATCACCGCGGTAAACGTGCGCATCTCGCGCCGTCGCTCCGGATCATCCGCCTTCACAATCCTGCTGTTGTCGATGTGCTTCGCAAAGAAAACCTCCGGCGTCGGTCCACGTCGTGCACGCCGTTGCGTCTCAAACAGCTCGCGATTCCGCGCCGTCCGCGATCCCGTACGGCCCGTCGCACTCCGCGAGCCCATCATCTCCATCTGTTGTCCTGCCATCGCCGAAGCTGCCATCGCGCACCTCACTTCCTGTTGCCTGCCCGGAACTCCCGGACGAATCCTTTTTGCCGCTCTCTCCAAACGTACGAACCGGGCCGGGATCGCTATTGGAGGAAGGGACTTGTGTTGCAGAGTTGTCTTTCGCCTGAAAGAAGGTGGGACAACCCCGGCCCGATTTCCTGTCTTCTTCACATCCGTGAAGAA
>DATHQX010000257.1:0-2639 GCA_035482295.1 Verrucomicrobiia bacterium | reverse complement strand
GCCCGAGGCCATGCCTTACCGTCTCTTTCTAGTCCCTAGTCCCTAGTCCCTCAAACCCTCAACTCCAACCGCGCCGTCTCCGCCACCCTGGCGAGATCACTCAGCGTCACCACCCTTATCGCCTCGCGCTCCATTGCCTCTACCCCAAACCGGTACCGCTCCATCGCCTCATCCTCCGCATCCGATACAGCCCGCAGAGGCTCCACAACAGCAGTCATCTCCAACTTCGCCGCCTCTACCCGCTCCACACCCTCGCGCAGCTGCGGAGCCGAGTAAGCCAATCCCTTCGCCGCCTCGACATCCCCCTCCAGCGACACCGCCTGAAACATCCGAATCATCCCATCCGGCGCGACCACCCGATATCCGCAATCAATCCTCATCGGATCCCCCGCTCGCGTATAAGCCGAAGCCGCAATCCTCTTCCGCATTAATCCCCAAACTCCTGCTCGCTCGAACTCCGTCCGCATCGCTCCCGCAATCGCCGCGCGCCCAGTCCTCTTCCGCTCCGCCTTCACCTTCAGCGGCTCGACATACATCTTCATCAACTGCTCAATCTCCGCCGGCAAACTCTCCGCCAGGCAGGCCTTCACCTCGGTCATCTGCACCGAATTCGCGAGCGTATCCTGCAAAATCTCCACAACAGGCTTAATCCCGTTCGCTGGGCTGCCCACAGTTTGCAGCCGAGCGCCAATCTCGCCCTCCAACGCCTCCAGCAGCCCAAGATCGGCATCCGCATCCATGCACTTGACTCGGCTCCAGTCTCGCGTAAAGCGCACCACCGCGCTATCGGCCTTAGCCGCGCCCGCCTCGCGCAGCAACACCCCGATATTCACAAACTCGCCCTTCACCACATCCGGCACATACCGGATCAGGAAGAACTCGCACGGCAACCGTTCCCTCACAACAATCTCCTCAAATCCTTACAACAAAGATCTGCTAACTTTTTCTTACATTACAAATCTTCCCACCTCACCCGCGTTCTCAAACTGTCTAGGCACAACAATCCTCTTCCCAGACTCCCACATCGGGAAAGGTACCCTATCCGAATCCCGAAACTCCGCGATCAGGTCCCGTACTTTCGATCGCCGCCGCAACATCTGCTCCATCAACTGCTCAATCACCGCCGTATCGCCACCGTACCACTCCGGGGGAACCGCCTCCGCAATCTCCCAAAGCGTCCCCGCCTTCATCTCTTCCACCCGGCTAAGCCAAGGCTCAAAGCTCTCCCACCCCGTCGCCTTCGCGTACACCAGGTTCCTTGGATAAATCCCACGCAACGGAGAATCCGGAAACGTCCACTCCCCCGCATTAAAGCAAAATCCCTGATCAATAAACGTAGCCCAATACTTCCTCTCTCTCGGCTTCCGTTCAAAAACCGCCTGCCGCCCATTGCAGTTCCCCGTCCACTTATCGATACAAAGCATCCCAGCAAACTCGGTCAGGTTCCGAACCTCCTCCAGCTGCTGCTCCGGCAGATAGTCCACCACCTGTCCCGGCATCAATCCGCCCACGAACTGCGACCCAAATTGCAACCCCGGAACATACCGCTCCCGTCGACCCTTCGGCAGCTCAACGAACATATCCGTCGTGTTCGCTACCAGCCACTCCGTCACCTCGACGACATCGCTCACCGGCACGGTCAACCCCACGGCCGCAGCCAACCGCGTTGCGATCAGCTCGTTCGCCAACACCCGCACATCCTGCGGATTATTTTGAAACTTCACCACCCACAACTTGCCATCCGCTCCCAGCATCAGCTGACTCTGAGCCCCACCCCGCATTCTCCGAATCGCTTGCACCGCCAGAACCGCCAAGCCCAAACCTCGCAGCAACAGAATACCGCGCCGACCAAAGGGAGGCCCGCAGCACTCTACCCAGCAAGAAAAGGTATACCCCCACGAAGTGGGCGCCCGCCGCGCTGGCGGCCCGTCCGGCAGGACGCTTTATCGTCGCCGTCCCAGTAACTCCGCCCGGACCGCCTGCCCAATCGCCATAGCCATCAAGCAATCATCATGAGCCCCATTTGCCGCCCCAGTCTTCCCCCCACCCATCACAACAAACGTCCGACACTCCCCCAGCAATCGTCGACTGAAAAACATCCACGGCGACTCCACCAGCAGCGCCCCAATCCGGCTCACCATCCCAGGCTTCGACCCCGCCGTAGTCAACCATCCCGCAACACCCGACTGCTCATAAACCTTCGCATACCGCTCCACGCTATCCAGATACGCAAGCACCCCAGCCCCATGATTATTCCGCTCCACAGCAATCATCGCCCCGCGATACTCTCTCGCCAGCTCCGCCGAAACCCTCGCCAACTCCAGCGCCCCCAGCCTCTGCTGCAACTCCGCGCACTGCAACCCAGACTCCCTCTCAATCACCTGCACCGCTGCAAAGTCACCATCGGCCCCGCCCCCGGCCGTATCCACAGCTACGACATACTCCTTACCCGCAATCGGGGGCAACCAAACCTGCAGCGCCCCACCACGGCGAGTCGACGAAGGCTCCCGCGCCGAAGCCAACCGCTCCTCAATAGCCTCAACATCAAAGCAGCACTCACCCGTAGCCTTGAAGCAGCTCTCCGCATCCTCCGCAAACTCCTGCGACCGCAGTCCCCTATAACTCGCCTCCAGCCCTCG
>DATHQX010000256.1:0-3343 GCA_035482295.1 Verrucomicrobiia bacterium | reverse complement strand
GCAGAAAGACGTCGAGGTCCCGAAGGACTGGTCAATGACCGCGACCAACATCGTCGCCAGTAAATATCTGCACGGCACCCTCGGCACCGCCGAGCGCGAAACCGGAGTGCGCCAACTCGTAGGCCGCGTCGCCGAAACCATCCGCGACTGGGGATTGGCGCAAGGCTATTTCAAGACGCCGGAAGACGGCGCGACTTTCCACGACGAGCTGGTGCACATTCTGGTGCGGCAATATGCGGCGTTCAATTCGCCGGTGTGGTTCAACGTGGGCTGTGACCGCATCGAGCCCAATTCCGACGGCCGCAACTGGCACTGGAACCAGCAGACCCAGCAGGTGGAATTCGGCGTCACCGGATATTCCAAGCCGCAGTGCTCGGCGTGCTTCATCAACTCGGTGAAGGATTCGCTGGATTCAATTCTCACTCTCGCCAAGACCGAAGGCATGCTGTTCAAGTGGGGCAGCGGGACCGGCACGAATCTTTCCCCGTTGCGTTCGTCTACGGAAGGCCTTAGCGGCGGCGGCACGGCCAGCGGTCCGCTGAGCTTCATGAAGGGCTTCGACGCTTTTGCCGGCGTGATCAAATCCGGCGGTAAGACGCGTCGCGCCGCGAAGATGGTGATCCTCAACGTCGATCATCCTGACATCATCGAGTTCGTCGAATGCAAGCAGAAGGAAGAAGCGAAAGCCCACGCGCTGGTGGCGCAGGGCTACGACGGGTCTTCTCCCGACTCGGATGCCTACTCATCGATCTTTTTCCAGAACGCCAACAACAGCGTCCGCGTCACCGACGACTTCATGTACGCCGTGGTTCGCGACACCGACTTCTCCACCAAGGCGGTGCGCGACGGCGCGGTCATGAAGACTTACAAAGCCAAAGACCTGCTGAAGAAAATTTCCGAGGCCACCTGGCATTGCGGCGATCCTGGCATGCAATACGACACCACCGTCAACCGCTGGCACACGTCGAAAAATACGGCGCGCATCAACGCCTCGAATCCGTGCAGCGAATACATGTTCCTCGACGACTCGGCCTGCAACCTGGCCAGCCTGAACCTGCTGAAGTTCGCGCCCAACGGCACCTTTGACGTGGAAGCCTACCGCCACGCCGTCGACGTGCTGATCACCGCGCAGGAGATCATCGTCGACAACGCGGGCTATCCCACGGAACAGATCATGCGCAACTCGCACGACTACCGTCCGCTGGGCCTGGGCTACGCGAATCTCGGCGCGCTGCTGATGGCCGCCGGCTTGCCCTACGACTCCGACGCCGGACGCGACTATGCCGCCTGCGTCACGGCCATCATGTGCGGCGAAGCCTATTTGCAGAGTTCGCGCATCGCCGAACAATGCCCGCCGTTAACGCCGGCAACCGAAGCCACAAAAAAGAATCTGGCCGAAACAAACCTGGGAGCGGGCATTGCCCGTGGAGTGACGGACGCCTCGTCGGTCCAGCGCAGCGAAGCGAGCGCCCCCGGCACAGCCCCCACCATGCCCGGCGGCGCCTGCCCCGGCTGGTACATCAACCGCGAACCGTTCCTGGACGTGATTCGCATGCACCGCGCGTCGGTAAACAACATCAACAAAAATAACGTCCCAACCAACATCTACGAATCCAGCAAACAATGCTGGGACGAAGCCTTGGCCCACGGCGAAAAACACGGCTACAGAAACAGCCAAGTCACCGTGCTAGCCCCTACTGGCACCATCGGCTTCATGATGGACTGCGACACTACCGGTGTGGAACCTGATCTCGCGCTGGTGAAATACAAGAAGCTGGTGGGCGGTGGGATGATCAAGATTGTGAACAACACCGTGCCCACGGCGCTGTTCAAGCTGGGATACAACCACGATCAGGCTGACGCCATTGTCAGCTACATTGACGCGACGGGCACGATCGAGGGCGCGCCGCACATTAAAGACGAGCATCTGGCGGTGTTCGATTGCTCGTTCAAGCCGTCGAAGGGGACGCGGTCGATCGCTTACATGGGGCATCTGCGGATGATGGCGGCGACGCAGCCGTTCATCTCCGGAGCTATATCGAAGACCGTCAATCTTCCGAACAACGCTACGGTGGAAGACATTATGGAGTCTTACATCCAGGCGTGGAAGCTGGGCATTAAAGCGGTGGCCATTTATCGCGATGGATGCAAGCAGTCGCAACCGCTTTCGGCGGCGGGGACCAAGACCGCGAATTCCAGCAAAGACGACGCTCGAGTTGCCGCGCCGCAGGCCGAAGAACCGAACCTGAACGCTCCGCCGCGTGCGGTGCGGCACAAGCTGCAAGAAGAGCGCCGCTCGCTCACGCACAAATTCAAAGTGGGCGACCACGAGGGCTACATCACCGTGGGACTCTATCCCGATGGCCAACCGGGCGAACTTTTCATCACCATGGCGAAAGAAGGGTCGACAGTCTCCGGCCTGATGGACAGCTTTGCGCTGGCCGTCTCGATCGCGCTGCAACACGGCGTTGAGCTGAAACTGTTCTGCGAGAAGTTCGCGCATACGCGCTTCGAACCCAGCGGCTGGAGCGGTAATCCCGACATCGGCTACGCCAAGTCGATCATGGACTACATCTTCCGCTGGCTGCAGATGCGCTTCCTCACCGGCCAGCAGCAACTGCTGTTTGAGAGCTTCCGGCCGCGGACCGCGGAGCCCGGACCTCAGACTTCGGGAACTGGAAGCCAGGACGCGGCGCCTAGTGTGCGGCGTCCGGAAGCGGGGACGCGAGAGCCGGGAGCGGGATCCATCCACGCCGCCGACGCGCTCTCCAGCATCGTCGACATGGGCGACGCCCCCAGCTGCAGCTTCTGCGGCAGCATCATGACCAGGAACGGGAGCTGCTACCGCTGCATGAGCTGCGGGAGCACGAGCGGGTGCTCGTAAAGTCTTTACGTGAGATCTGCCGCAAGAATCTGGTTGTGAATTAGCGGTGTCGGTGAATGCCCTTCAAGATTGTCGGGCGCATCACGAATGTCGACACGATCGCCTCCGGCACCGCGATTCCGCGAGCGCAAGCGACTTTGGAAAGCATACTTAAAGGCGTCGCCCAGGTGGAATTTTCCGATGGTACGATACGCCAGGCGGAAATCCACTGGTACGAAGCCCATGGGATTGGCGCGAAAGAATACAAGATCAAGCGCGTCGTTGAATGACATTAGGACGAGCGGTATGAAACGCGAAGCACAGTTCGTCATTTGCGTTGGGAACAAGGGCTACCCCGCGTCTTTGGAGCTGCGGAAGATTTATCAGGTCATCCCAGATAAAGTGGCTGCCAAACTTCACCAGATTCGCGTGATTGATGAGTCCGGAGAGGATTATTTGTATCCGGTGGATTATTTCGTG
>DATHQX010000255.1:0-7062 GCA_035482295.1 Verrucomicrobiia bacterium | reverse complement strand
TTATCGCAACTTACATCCATCACCAGAACACCACGGCCTCACCCGCTACTTATTGCTTAACGCTTCTACTCCCGGCAGTTTCTTGCCTTCCAGGAATTCCAGTGAGGCGCCGCCTCCGGTGGAGATGTGGGTGATCTTGTCAGCGAAGCCGGCGGCCTTTACCGCAGCTACGCTGTCGCCTCCGCCGATGATGGAGACCGCGGCGCCGTTGTCAGCCACCGCGTGAGCGATCTTCTTTGTGCCCTTGGCGAAGGCTTCGATCTCAAAGACACCCATCGGTCCGTTCCAGACGATGGTTCGGGCGTCGGCGATTTCGTCCGTGAACATCTCGATCGACTTCGGTCCGATATCGAGCGCCATCATGTCGGCGGGAATCGGTTGTCCTTCGCCGATCTGCTGAATCCTCGCGCCTGCTTCCGGCTTGTCGGCCACGACGTGGTCTACCGGCAGCAGGAACTTGGCGTTGTGTGCCTTGGCTTCCGCGAGGATCTCGTTTGCCAGATCGATCTTGTCAGCCTCGAGCAGCGACTTGCCGATCTCGTGGCCCTGGGCCTTCAGGAAGGTGTAAGCCATGCCGCCGCCGATGATGAATGTATCGACCTTGCCCATCAGGTTTTTGATGACCCCGATCTTGTCGCTCACTTTCGCGCCGCCAAGAATCGCCACGAACGGCTTCTGCGGATGCGACAGAGCTTTGCCGAGATACTCCAGCTCTTTTTCCATCAGGAGGCCGGCAGCGCTCTTCTCGACGAAGTGCGTGATGCCCTCGGTTGAGGCATGCGCGCGATGGGCGGAGCCGAATGCGTCGTTGACGTAGTAGTCGCAGAGGCGGCCGAGCTGTTTGGCAAAGTTGGGATCGTTGGCTTCCTCTTCGGGGTGGAAGCGCAGATTCTCCAGCAGCAGCGACTGTCCGCGCTCCAGCTTATCCGCCATCTCCTCGGCCTGCACGCCGATGCAGTCGGGCGAAAAGCCGACATTCTCTCCGCGCCGCAGCACGTCGTCCAGCAGGATGCGCAGACGTTCGGCGACCGGCTTGAGACTCATCTTCGGATTCGGCTTGCCCTTCGGCCGGCCAAGATGCGAAGCCAGAATCAGGCGCGCGCCGTGACGCAGCGCGTACTCGATGGTGGGCAGAGTCTCGCGGATGCGCGTGTCGTCCATCACACGGCCGTCGTCGAGAGGAACGTTGAAGTCGACGCGCATGAAGATGCGCTTGTTGTTCAGCGGAAGATCGCGGATCGATAGCTTGGACATTGGACACCAGTTGTCAGTTGTCAGTTGCCGGTTGTTAGTTGCCGGCGCCCGACGAACTTGAAATAGACCTAGGATAAGAGAACAGTGGCCGATTCGGCATTATCAGCTCGAAGCCTTCAATAACGATCCAGAGCTGACAACTGACAACCGGCCACTGACAACTGCTTACAGTCCCTTTTTGGCCAAATAGTGAATCAGGTCGCGCACGCGGCAGGAGTAGCCCCACTCGTTGTCGTACCATGCGATGACCTTCACGCAGTTGCCGGCCACAACGCGCGTCATAGGGGCGTCAACGATCGACGAGCGGTCGTCTCCGCGATAGTCGATGGAGACCAGTTCCGCCGTCTCGTATCCCAGGATGCCCTTCAGCCGGCCGGATTCAGCAGCCGCCTTCAGCGCATTGTTGACCTCTTCTACGCTGGTCTTCTTTTCTACGAAGACCACAAGATCGACGACTGAGACGTTGGGCGTTGGGACGCGCATGGAGAAGCCATCCAGTTTGCCCTTCAACTCAGGAATGACAAGCGAAAGAGCCTTCGCGGCTCCCGTAGAAGTCGGGATCATCGACAGGCCAGCCGCGCGGGCCCGCCGCAAGTCCTTGTGCGGGAAGTCCAGGATGACCTGATCGTTGGTGTAGGAGTGGATCGTGGTCATCGTCCCGCAGACGATGTTGAACTTGTCCTGGAGGACTTTTGCCACCGGGGCGAGGCAGTTGGTGGTGCACGAGGCGTTCGAGATGATGTTGTCCTTGGCAGGATCGTACTTGTCCTCGTTCACGCCCATCACGATGGTGATGTCTTCGCCGGTGGCCGGAGCTGAGATGATGACCTTCTTCACCGGGCCGCGCAGGTGCTGCTTGGCCAGTTCCGCCTTGGTGAACTTGCCGGTCGATTCAATAACGACCTGCGCCCCCACTGATGCCCAGTCCAACTTGGCCGGATCTTTTTCGGCGAAGACCTTGATGGTCTTGCCGTCGACGGTGATGGAGTCGTCAGTAGCGGAGATCTGGTTGGGCAGATTGCCCAGAATCGAGTCGTATTTCAGAAGATGCGCCAGCGTCTTGGGGCTGGTGAGATCGTTGACGGCAACGAAGTCCAGCTCACGATCTTTAAGGGCGGTGCGAAGAATGTTGCGGCCGATGCGGCCGAATCCGTTGATACCGACTTTAATTGCCATTAAAACCTCGTTGTTCAGCGAAATTAAACTCGAGCAGATGAATTCCACGTCGAGTCGTTCAGCGCGACCCGGACAGCAATAATCAAACAAAAAATCGTAGCATCCAGCTTAGGGTGAAGCAATGCTATGGATCACAAAGTGGTCGAACGTTCGAGAAAAGGAAATTGGCCTCTATTGGTCTTTTACGCCCTTCGAGCGCAGACCGCCAACCGGGCAAAGAGGCCGAGATTGCTCCGGGCTAGTCAGCCGTGTTAAAAGTGCAACATGCGAAGATGGTCACGCGACCGCAACAAGCGGCGCAAACAACAAGGCGAGAAGCAGAGCGACAAGCCGGGTCAGGACGGACCCGCACCTCTGCAGCCTCGATTTCCTGAACCAGCCGGCGCCGAGCCTGCAGAAGACCGGCAACCGGAGTTCGAAGCCCAGCCGGACGAGTCGGAGATGCAGGAGGCTCAGCCGGTAGCTGAAGCAGGCGGAGGAGAAGACTCCCAACAGCAGCAGCTTCGGCGCGACCGTAATCGCCGCCGAGGACGCCGGGGACGCGGCAATCGGCCGCAGCCGGCGCAGGCACCAACGCTTCCCGCACCGGGTGGGCCTACCGGCGAAGGCGCCGAAGCCGAAGCTCCGACTGAGACCGCAGAGCCCGCAGCGCAACCTGCGGCGAGCGCGCGGTCAAAGCAGCCTAAGGGCGCGGTGGTGCTGTCGATTGGATTGCCGGGCTCGGGCAAGAGCACCTGGTTCAAACGCCACAATATTCTTCCGCTCTCCAGCGACATGGTCCGCATTCTGCTATTCGACGATGTCACCGAGCAACGCTACCAGGACCTGGTTTTCTCCACGCTGCGCTCAATGTTGCGCGCGCGCTTGCTGGCTCGCCGGCCGTCGAATTATCTGGATGCCACCAATCTGTCTCCACACGAGCGCCGTAGCTGGATCAAGCTGGCGCACGACTTCGGCTATGAAGCGCAGGCGGTATTCTTCGACGTGCCGCCGGAAGTCTGCATGGAGCGCAATCACCGCCGCGAACGAAATGTTCCCGAGGACGTGATGCAGCGCATGGCGGCCAAGCTGCGTCCTCCGAAGTTTGAGGAAGGCTTCTCGAAGATCACCGTCGTACGACTGAAGAAGAAAGATGCAGGCGAGCCCGGTCCCGAGGCGCCGCAGGCGGTGGACATCGAGCCCGATAGCGGTGAGCCACCCGATCTACAAGACGCCGAATATTAATTTTCCGTGTCGAATGTAAGCAAGGAAGCGGCCAAGGCCGCTTTTTTGCGTTACGGTCAAAGTAAGGATCATTGGCAGGTGTACTTTGATACAAATCGGCTGATCAAGGAGACCTTCACCGCGGCTGCGTTTGTCGTGCCCGAGCAGCACCATGTCGTTCGTAGCGTGGCTGCGGGCGCAGGTATTGGAATGGCGCAGTCGGCGTAGTATATTCGGCGTAGTATATTCAGAGCTGCTCCAGGCCGGGCGCACCTCGGTCTGGAGCTTTCAACCCATCCCGCCACGTGGGTCGTAACTTCCTGTATTCCCGCCACTGTCGTTTCTGGCCTGCAGTAAGCATCGCTGACATATAGTTATCTTGCCGATGAAGGATGGCTCATGGCCATTACTGGTCTGAGGTCAACTGCAGTTTTGTCGAGCAATAGATTTTTGCGGGCGCTGGGATCAAGCTTGGCGCTGGCTGTTGTCCCGTGGTTTGCGCTTTCCGCCGCGCAGAGTGCCAAGTCGTCGAACCCGTTGACGACCAATCCGACTGCGGTTCCCAAGAGTATTCGCAACGCGCCGTTCTCCGCCGACGTTTCCACGCAATACGACCGCCTGCTCGCCAACGGAAATCACATCCATCGCGAAACCATTGGCAAGGTCTATCGCGACGCGCAAGGACGGGTGAGAACCGAAACGCAGATTCCGTCGCCGGCCGGCAGTTCCTCCTACATCGTCATTCAGGACCCGGTTCTGCGCGAGGTGGTCCACCTCGATCCCAGAAGCAAGACGGCGAACGTACACCATCTGATCGAACCCCTGCCGGTACCGTCTAGCCTGCCGAGCCCTGGCCCCGTCCAGAAGGGAAGCGTCTTGCTGGTGACGCCGCAGGGTCAGTCAGGTGCCGCTGCTGTGCCGCTCCATCCGGGAGCAGTGAAAGATCCGATAGTTGAATCGCTCGGCACGAAAACCATGCAGGGAGTTCAGGTAGTGGGCACGCGAACTACACGCATGATCGACAGCGGAAGCGACGAGCCCATCGTCGCCGTAACCGACGTGTGGTATTCGCCCGACTTGCAGATGGTGGTGTTGAGTATCTCCGACGACGGCCAGTCCGGCCGCAGCCTGACGCGAGTGACCAACATTGTCCGTGCCGTTCCCAACGAGCAGCTTTTTCAGACGCCGCCGGATTATACTGTTAAGGACGGTAGTCACTTTGCCGCTATCGTGAAGCATTAGGAGCAGGCGCACACTGGATGTCTGATTTGGATTTCTCTCCGCCGGAAGGTCTGACTGTCTCGCTCTGGCGTTCACTCTTGCTGAATATCGCCGACCGTTTCGCTCCGGAACGGCTGGCTCCTTTGCAGCTGACTTCCAAGCCGGTTCCGGTCATGCTGCCGGGCGAGATCTTCGAGCTGTCCTGGTACCGGACCATCTTTACCAACATCGGTGACGTGCTGTCCCCCGAGCGGTTGCCGCCGCTGGAGCTGACCTCGCAGCCTGTAGACGTGGGCGAATTGCTGGCCGACGACCTCAGCCATCCCTGGTGGGATTCGCTGCTGCAGAGCCTGCGCGACCGCTTGTCGCCGGAGCGGCTGCCGTCATTGAATTTGACCGCTCAGCCGGTTGCCGCCTTTGGCGCGTACGCCAGCCTGCAGCTTCTTGACTGGTCGACGCTGATCGCCGGTCCTAAGATTTTTCGTGCCGATGAGCCCATTCCAGTCGAGGGTCCAGGATTTATCGAGGAGCCCGCTTCCGCCGCTCCCGCAGTGGTGTCCGCAATCGCCGAAATTGCGCCTGCAAACCCTCTGCTGCTCACTACCCGCTTGCAACTGGTACGCGATATCGGGCGCACGAAATTCCGGCGCAAGATCTGGATCTCGCTGGCGGCAGCCGAGGCGATCTTCCTGCTGGTAGCCATCTTCAAGTTTCAATAGGGCTGCAACAGGCCGTTTTGCCACAAGCGGCCTGCATGGCCGCTTTTTGTTTCCCCTTCAATTCTCAGCGATGTACGATAAAGCCGGTTGTCCATCTCCGTCGTGGCCGGAGGCCCAGCCTGGTCGCGCGGGAAAAATTGAGGCGAATTCTTGAGCATCAAAACCAGTACACGCCTGGTCGATAACGTTCTCATCGTGGACACCATTGGCGAGCTGCGGCTCGGCGAAGGTACCGATGTGGTTCGCAACTTGGTGCGCGACATGCTTGGGCAGGGCTACAAGAAGATCCTGCTCAATCTGCGCGATGTCCGGCACATCGATAGCGCCGGAGTCGGCGAGTTGATGAGCTGCTACACCTCGGTACGCAACCAGGGCGGCGAGCTCAAGCTGATGAACCTCAGCAAGCACGTGCACAACCTGCTGCAGATCACCAAGCTGTACACCATCTTCGACGTAGCTGAAGACGAGGGCACGGCTCTGGCCTCGTTTCAATAGGACCGCGGCCGGCCCGGGCAGTTAACGATCCACGCGTGTAATGCACTTCACTTTGAGTTTTGCGAGGCGATAATGAAAGGTGATCCAAAAGTTATTGCGTTTCTGAATCAGGTGTTGAAGGCCGAATTGACCGCTATTAATCAGTACTTCCTACATGCCGAGATGTGCGACAACTGGGGCTATTACAAGCTCGGTAAGAAGGTGAAGAAGGAATCCATCGAAGAGATGGTCCACGCCGAAAAGTGCATGGAACGCATTCTTTATCTCGATGGTACGCCGAACATGACCGACTACTTCAAGATCAACATCGGCAACACCGTCGAGCAGCAGTTCAAAAACGATCTTCAGCTCGAGTACGACGCCGTGAAGCGCCTCAACGACGGCATCAAGCTGTGTGCGGCGCAGGGCGACAACGCTTCTAAGACGCTGGCCGAGAGCATCCTCAACGACGAGGAGCACCACATCGACTGGCTGGAGGCGCAACTGCATGCCATCGGCGAGATGGGCATGGCCAATTATCTGGCGCAACAGATGGAAGGCGCCGAGTAGCGTAAGGCTTTCGTCGCGGCAGAGGTTGGCGAGCATAAGGCTCGCCAATTTTTTTTGCGCGGCACGGCCGACGCTCGGAACAAACTCGCGCAATACGTTACAATGAGTCAGCGTCGCACTTAGCCGGCGCTTCCCAACTAGTCTTCCCACGGAGAGATGGCCGAGTGGCTGAAGGCGCACGCTTGGAAAGCGTGTGTACTCGAAAGGGTACCCAGGGTTCGAATCCCTGTCTCTCCGCCATTTACCTTCCAAAAGTTACGCGAATCTCTGGTTCCCACCAAAAGTCTACGGTCCAGGTGCAATATGGATGCCCACGTTTGATGACCATCCCGGGCACCTTGAGTTGATATTCGTCTGTCACTTCCGCGTAGCTTGTTTCGCCGGAATCATCATGGTACAAACGACGCTCTTGTCATAACTGCAGAGAAAATCAGGACTACACAGA
>DATHQX010000254.1:0-4247 GCA_035482295.1 Verrucomicrobiia bacterium | reverse complement strand
TTCGCGCACATAGTGGGCGTGGTAGTCAGTGAAACCAGCAGCGACACGCCGATCGCGATACTCAGCGTCACGGCAAATTCCCGGAACAACCGGCCCACAATCCCGCCCATCAGCAACAGGGGAATAAACACAGCGACCAGCGACGTGCTCATTGAGACCACGGTAAACCCGATCTCCTGAGCCCCCTTGAACGCTGCCTGTACTGCGCCCATGCCGTGCTCAACATAACGCGTGATGTTCTCCAGCACCACGATCGCGTCATCCACCACGAAGCCCGTCGAAATCGCGAGCGCCATCAGCGACAGGTTGTCCAGGCTATAGCCGAGCAGATACATGCCGCCGAATGTTCCTACCAGCGACATAGGTACAGCGATGCTGGGAATAATGGTGGCGCGCACCGTTCGCAGAAACACGAACACGACCATGATGACGAGGAAGATCGAAATCAGCAGAGTGGTTTCGATATCCTTCACCGACGCTCGCACCGTGACCGTACGATCCATCACCACCGTCAAGTTGATCGCCGGCGAAATCGAGGATTGCAGATACGGCATGAGCGCGCGCACCCGGTCCACGGTGTCGATGATGTTGGCGCCGGGCTGCCGGAAAATCGGCATAAGCACGCCCGGCTTGGCGTTTGCTAGGCCGAGGTTACGTACATCCGCGACCGAGTCCGTAAGGTCGGCCACGTCGCCCAGCCGCACAGCGGCTCCGTTGTTGTAAGCGACAATCAGCGGCCGGTACTGGTCCGCCGTGAAGAGCTGATCGTTGTCGCTGAAAGTATCGTTCCGTGCGTAGCCCGACACCTCGCCTTTCGGAGAGTTCGAGTTTGCCGCGTTGAGCGCGTTCCGCACCGTGTCGAGTCCCACGCCCAGCTTGTTCAGCAGCGTCGGATTCACTTCGACCCGCACTGCCGGTTGCGACGAGCCCCACACAAACACCTGCCCGACTCCGCCCACCTGCGCCAGTTTCTGCGACAGAATGGAGTCGGCAACGTCATACATCGTCGCAACGGTTGCGGTATCTGAAGACAGTGCCAGAATTAGAATGGGCGAATCGGCGGGATTCACCTTCCGATAGGTCGGATTGTTGGGTAGGTTCGCCGGAAGCTGGCCGCGCGCCGCATTGATCGCCGCCTGTGTGTCCCGCGCCGCCGCATCAATATTCCGGTTCAGATCGAATTGCATGGTGATGCTGGTCGAGCCCAGCTGACTGGAAGAAGTCATCTGATTCACGGCCGCAATTCGCCCGAACTGCCGCTCCAGAGGCGTAGCCACCGCCGACGCCATGGTCTGCGGGTCGGCCCCCGGCAAACTCGCACCCACGCTGATCACCGGAAAATCCACGCTGGGCAGTGAAGCTACCGGCAGAAAATTAAACGCCAGGATTCCAGACATCAGCAGCGCCGCTGCCAGCAGCGAGGTGCCAATCGGGCGCCGGATAAATGGAGACGAGATACTCATGCTTCAAGAAACCAGTCCAACGAGCTTGCAATGCCCATGCATCAATCCGCCGACATCGGCTCATCTTTCGGAATCGCATTTCCTATGGCGTAGCGCGAGAACCGGTGCGCCAGCCGGTCGAACCACAGGTAGACGACCGGCGTCGTATACAGCGTAAGCAACTGGCTCAAGAGCAATCCGCCGACGATCGTGATGCCCAGGGGCCGGCGCAGTTCCGCGCCCGTCCCCGATCCCAGCGCTAGCGGCAGCCCGCCCAGCAGGGCCGCCATCGTCGTCATCATGATGGGCCGGAAACGCAACAGGCAAGCCTGGTAGATCGCTTCCTCCGGCGGCTTGTGCTCCACGCGCTCCGCCTCCAACGCGAAGTCAATCATCATGATGGCGTTCTTCTTTACAATGCCGATCAGAAGAATGATGCCGATCAGGGCCACCACGGTAAGGTCATTCCCCGTGACCATCAACGCGAGAATCGCGCCCACGCCCGCTGACGGCAGTGTCGAAAGAATCGTGACGGGATGAATGTAGCTCTCATACAACACCCCCAGCACAATGTAGACTGTGATGACTGCCGCCAGGATCAAATACGGCTCCGACGCCAGAGAATTCTGAAACGCCGCCGCCGTTCCCTGAAATGACGCGTGGATGCTGGGCGGTAACTGGATTTCTGTTTCCGCCTGCTGGATCGCTTTGGTGGCGTCGCCCAGAGATGCGCCCGGTGCAAGATTGAATGACAGCGTCACCACCGGGAATTGTCCCTGGTGGTTGACCGCGAGCGACGCGCTGCCCGACTTCATCTTGGTGAACGTCGATATCGGAACCGGTGCGCCGCTGGTTGTAATGGACGTGCCGTTGGACGTTGGAGCTCCCGTATTTGCCGCGGTTGTGCTGGGACGGATGTAAATGTCCTTTAGAGCATCAGGAGTTTGCGCGAAAGTCGGCAGCACTTCGAGCACCACGTGGTACTGGTTCAGCTGAGTGAATATAGTCGAAACTTGCCGCTGGCCGAACGCGTCATACAGTGTGTTGTCGATCGCCTGCGGAAAGATTCCCAGCCGCGACGCGGTATCGCGGTCGATCGTAACGTTGGTCTTGAGCCCGTTGTTGAGCTGGTCGGTCGCCACATCCGTCAGTGCGGGCAGGGTTTTCAGCTTGGCCACCAGCTTCGGTGTCCATTGCGCTAGTTCCTGCGCATCCGCATCTTCAATCGAATATTGAAACTGGGTGCGGCTCACACGGTCTTCCACCGTGAGGTCCTGTACCGGCTGCATGTAGAGCGTAATGCCGTCGACCTTCTCCAATTGCGGCTGCAGCCGCCGGATGATGGCGGACGCATCGTCAGCCCGGTCTTCGCGTGGCTTCAGATTGATCTGGATGCGACCCTCGTTCGGCGTCGTATTCGTGCCATCCACTCCGATGAATGACGAGAGGCTGTCGACCGCCTTGTCCTGCAGAATGATTTTCGCCAGCTGCTGCTGCCGCTGCGCCATCGCCTCAAACGAAACGAAATCTGGCGCTTCCGACACGCCCAGAATGACTCCCGTATCCTGCACCGGGAAGAATCCCTTGGGCACAACCACGTACAAAAAGAGTGTTAAGACTAGCGTCGTCAGCGTCACCAGAAGCGTCGCTGTCTGGTGCCTCAGCACAATCTTTACCGTGCGTCCGTAAAACGCAATGATGCGGTTGTAATAGTCTTCGGTGACCTCGTAGAAGCGCCCTTTCTCGCCTTCCTTGCGATGCTTCAGCAGCTTGGCGCACATCATCGGAGTCAGCGACAGCGAGACTCCCGCCGAAACCAGAATCGTCACCGCCAGCGTGACCGCGAATTCGCGGAACAATCGTCCAACAATGTCGCCCATGAACAGCAGCGGGATCAGTACCGCAATCAGCGAAACGGTCAGCGAAACAATCGTGAACCCAATCTGCCCCGCCCCTTTCAGCGCAGCGTCGAGCGGCGAATCTCCCGCCTCCAGATAGCGGTCGATGTTCTCGATCATCACGATGGCATCGTCCACTACGAAGCCCGTCGAAATGGTCAGCGCCATCAGAGTCAGATTGTTCAGGCTGTAGCCCAGCAGGTACATCACCCCAAACGTTCCAATCAGCGAGAGCGGCACCGCTACGCTGGGAATCACCGTGGCGGCAAGGTTCCTCAGAAACAGGAAAACCACCAGCACCACCAGCCCAATCGACAGCATCAGCTCAAATTCCACGTCTTTGACGGAAGAGCGGATGGTGATGGTCCGGTCAGTGAGAATCTGCACTTTTACCGCCGTGGGCAGTGATGCCTGTAACTGCGGCAAAAGTTTCTTGATCCGGTCAACCACGCTGATGATGTTCGCGCCCGGCTGCCGCTGAATGTTGACGATCACTGCCGGCGTCAGATTCATCCACGCGGCCAGCCGCGTATTCTCTGTCCCGTCGATGACGTTCGCAATGTCGCTGATCCTCACCGGCGCGCCGTTGTGATAAGCGATCACGATCGGCTTGTACTGGTCGCTGGAAAAAAGCTGATCGTTGGCGCCGATGGTGTAAGACTGCCGCTGGCCATCGATCACGCCCTTGGCCTGATCCACGTTGGCCTGGGCCAGCGCCGCGCGCAGGTCCTCCAGGCTGAGCCCATACGAAGCCAGCGCGGTAGGGTTGGCCTGGATGCGCACCGCCGGCTTCTGCCCGCCGCTGATCGAAACCAGTCCCACGCCCGGCAACTGTGAGATTTTCTGCGCCAGCGAAGTATCGGCCAGATCTTCGACTTTCGACAAAGGCAGCGAATCCGAAGTCAGC
>DATHQX010000253.1:0-13045 GCA_035482295.1 Verrucomicrobiia bacterium | reverse complement strand
GCCGAACCGCGAATTACCGGCAAATCGTCGCCCGGGAAGTTGTACTTCGAGAGCAGCTCGCGAACTTCCATCTCCACCAGATCGATCAGCTCAGGATCTTCGACCGCATCGCACTTGTTCAGGAACACCACGATGTAAGGCACACCCACCTGGCGAGCCAGGAGCACGTGCTCCTTGGTCTGCGGCATGGGACCGTCCGTGGCGGCGACTACCAGAATCGCGCCATCCATCTGCGCCGCGCCGGTAATCATGTTCTTGATGTAGTCGGCGTGGCCGGGACAATCCACGTGCGCGTAGTGCCGGTTCGGCGTCTCGTACTCGACGTGCGCCGTGGCAATGGTGATACCGCGCTCGCGCTCTTCCGGCGCGTTGTCAATCGAGTCGAAGCTGCGAAACTTGATGTTCGGATTGTGCTTCGACAGTACCTTGGTGATGGCCGCCGTCAACGTCGTCTTGCCATGATCGATGTGCCCGATCGTGCCAACGTTTACGTGCGGCTTGCTGCGATCAAATTTCTCTTTCGCCATAATCTTTTTCTACCCTAGTAGTACCGGTAAAGTTTGTTGAACTTATTACGCAGGCCGGCTTCCACCGCCTCCAGCGTCGTCAAATAAAATTCGCGCATCTGCGCCTGGTCGCTGACCGGCAGAGCATCGTACAATTGCTGCGCCGACTTGCCGCTGCGTCCTAGGCTGACGTCCGCCCGCTCCAGCAACTTCTCGCGCAACACGCGGGGGAAGTCGCGAATAGGAACGTTCTTGCGCTCCAGCAGTCGCAGATAATTCCTCACATCGGCCGGCGCGAAGACGCGCGAGACCGCCGACTGCAACTGCTCAAATTCGTCCAGCTTTTCGACTCGAATGCCCGCCTGCTGAAACGGCGTACGTTCTGCTGCCATCGTTGTATTCACGTATCGGAAAGCCGTATTGCCCGCCGGAAGCGGGTCTCTTTCTAAAATTCTGGAGCTGATGACCAGGATTGAACTGGTGACCTCTCCCTTACCAAGGGAGTGCTCTACCAACTGAGCTACATCAGCCCTTCGTACGCCTAAACAACAGATCCCTCCCCCTTCGAGTTCGCTCAGGGTCGGGATTTCGGCTGCGGGCTTCCACTTCGCTTACGCCCGCAAATCGCCCTCAAACTCTGGAGCGGGAGACGGGAATCGAACCCGCGACCAACAGCTTGGAAGGCTGTGACTCTACCACTGAGTTACTCCCGCCCTACTGTGCCGCCGCTCCGCGGCTCCTGCTTTTTCACTCTGCAACCGCGGGCTGACGCCCACGGCCAAACCAGATTCTCGCCCTTCGGGCTCCGGATCCACATTGCCGGGCATACAGCTTGCACTACCCCGGCAATGCTTTCGCTAACTGCCAATTGCGGGCGACTTCAGTCGCTGCTCTTTCGACTCCACGACCACGTCCGCAGCGCAAACATTCCCAGGACCGCCAGCGTTGCGTACCGGAACTTCGGATCGCTGAGCGTCGTCCAGGCCAGCACCGCCAGTACGGCGTAAATCGCGATGGCGACAACTAACTTCTTCGTACCGGTGATACCTGCTACCTCAACGCTCTCGGCCGCCAAAACTCACATCCAAACTTAAGCTGGTGCACAGGGGAGGATTCGAACCTCCGTAGCTCGCAAGGAGCGGCAGATTTACAGTCTGCTGCCATTAACCACTCGGCCACCTGTGCACATCCGACCACCCGTGCAAGCTTGACGCCCTGCCTGGGCTGCGGTTCGACCGAGCATTCGCTCTCGTGCATCGCCGCGAGAGGCCGACTGCTTGAGGCCCGGAATCACCAGTCTCTCTACCCATGACGCGTAAGCCCAGCGCGCAACGGGAACCCCGGTCTGCTGTCAAAGAACGACCAAACGCTGCCCACAAGACTCTGCAACAGCGGCGCGATATTGCGCGCGCGTCTTACTCACGAAAGCTGCTGCTGGATTCAGTTCTCTAGGAGAGCTGCGCGTCTCGCTTGGCTTGCTCCTGCTACGCCTTGCGGCGCGCTCAAGGTTACGATTCTGGAGCTGGCGAAGGGATTTGAACCCCCGACCCTCTGATTACAAATCAGATGCTCTACCAGCTGAGCTACGCCAGCCTGCATGGCGACAACGCGCTATGCGCCGCACCACACAAGATTCCACTTGCCAGCCGGGACAAACACTGATCTTAGCACAACGGCATGCCGCGTGCAACCAGACAACCGGCTGCGTTTCCAACAACTTTCGGATACCAGCAGACCTGAACTCGCCACTCCCGCGGACCGGTTGGTTGGGGATTCTGCAGAGCGCGCTCGTCCGTCACAAGCGCAAAAATGCGGTCACTAGGAATATTAGCGCAGATAAAACCTCGCCCGCAATCGCACATCAGGAAAAATTTTCTCGTAAACCAAAAACCCCACCCAAAGCTGGCTTGGATGGGGCAGCCCTATACTTTTCCGATTGCGCCTAGAACACCAGCAGATGTTTCTTCTTCTTTTTCTTCGACGAGCTCTCGGTGTCCGGATTCGCCGGAGTCGCCGCCGGCGTCTGTCCCGAAGACGATGAGGCCGCATTTCCGGTGCTGCTGCCGCTGCTACTCGACCCGGAGTTTGCCAGATCGTTCACCTGCGTTGGCGGAGGCATGGGAGCCGTTGAAGTCGCATCGCCTGCGGCCGGAAGGTCGTTCTTCATCTCGGTGCCCGCAGGATCGGCCGGCGAAGGCGCAGCATCAGACGCGCCTCCGGTGGTAGTAGCGCCGGTCGCGTCGGGGACAGGCTGAGCCGCCCCAGGCGCAGCGTCAGAGTGCGGCACAGGCTCGTTCGGCGGCGGAGCCGCGCCGGTCTTCAAGGTCTCCACCGTCAACTTGTTTCCGCCGCCCGAAGCTTCCAGAACGCTCTTCACGCTCTCGTTGGCCGAGCGCACCATCTCAGGCGCGCTGGCTTGCTTGGGATCGACCAGCGTCGGCTCGCCAACCTTGGTGGCCTCGGTGACGTCCGGACTGCGATGGAAGTTCTCCATCACCTTGCCGTAGTAACCTACCTTGCCGCGACTGTCGATCTCAGCCTTGTCGGCGGCAATCGCCTGCGGCGTCGCCTTCGGAACCGGCTGCTTCAACGCGATCAGCCGCTTCTTCGCATCGGGCGCGGCCTTCTCCAGCGGATAGACGGTCAGCACACGGTTGTACGCCGCAATCGAGTCATCGTTGTACTTCTTGATGAGTGGGCCCTTGGCCGCTTCCGGCACCTTCGACCGGCGCAGGACGTCAACTTCCCTCTGATAAGCGTCGCCCAGTTCGACCAGCGCGTCGGCCGAGCCGCTGTACAGCGGATAGGTGTCGGTCACCGACTTCAGGCGCGCAATCGCCGCCGGATAGCTGTCGCGCAAGAAGTAGAAGTGCCCGATGTCATACTCGCGCTGGGCCAGCACCTCCTGCACTTCCAGCAGGCGCTCTTTCGCTTGCGGGACCAACGGGCTGTCGGGGAACTGCAAAATCATCTGGCGATATTCATCTTCAGCGCGCATCGCGTGCGTGGGATCGCGATCCGCCTTCTCCATCTCCTTGAAGTGGATGTTGGCGATCTTCATCTGCGCTTCGGCCGCCTCAGGCATATTGGGGAAGAAAGTGATGAAATCCTTGTATTCGCTCTCGGCCTGCGCGTAGGCAGCAGCGCCGCCCTCCTGATACCACGAGTCGCCGATCGCCAGCTTGGCGCGGGCGACGTATTCCGAATCCGGATAAGTGTTGATCAGCGTCTGCAGGCTGAGACGCGCGACATCGTACTTGCCGTGCTTGATGGCGTCCTCGGCGCGATCGAACAGCACTTTATCCGGCTGCTTGGAATCGACGTCGGCGATAGGGTTGGGGTTCTTGTTCTTCTTCGCCTTCTTGCTGCTGTGCTTACCCTTCGACGACGTATCCGTCTGGCTTGAAGCAGACGTGGAGCTCGTGGCACCGGGCGTGGTGGATTGAGAATTTGTGTTTGTGGGGGAGCTGCCGACCGTACTGGGGGCCGGCAGGCTGGTTCCATCCTGCTGTGCAAAGGCGCACAGCGCTGCCAGCATAAAGCTCGTGAGGCCTGTTATGAGTACGCGACGAAACATCCTGACCACCTCTGGGGACTTGCTGTATTAACCCGGCGCTCGCAGGGAGGGTGCGCCCGGGATTTTTTTCTGGCGCCGTTCAGGCGCTCTGCATTAAGGCATCGTGAGCCGTCTTCAACAACGACTCCACATTACGTGCCGGGTCGCCTTTGCCGAAGACATGACTGCCGGCAACGAACAGTTCCACTCCTGCCCGCGCCGCCGCTCCAACGGTTTCGAGATCGATGCCGCCATCCATTTCGATGCGGAAGTCCACACCCTTGGCGTTACGCATGGTCACCAGCTTGCGAGCCTTCTCCAGCGCGCCGGGAATGAATTTCTGCCCGCCAAATCCGGGGTTGACCGACATCACCAGCACGCGGTCCACGATGTCGAGGACCTCGCCCAGGGTCTGTACCGGCGTCGCCGGATTGATGACCACGCCCGGCGACATGCCGTGACTGCGAATCAATTCCAGTGTCCGGTTCAGGTGAACGCAGGCCTCCTGATGCACCGACACCCAGTTGGCGCCCGCGTCCGCAAACGCGGGAATGAAGTCGTCTGCGTTCTCGATCATCAGGTGACAGTCGAGGGGAACGTCGACAGCCTTGCGCAGACACGCTACCACCGGCGGTCCGATGGTGATGTTGGGGACGAAATGACCGTCCATCACATCCACATGGAGGAGGGTAGCTCCGCCGCGAAGCGCGGCTTGAGCATCTTCAGCCAGGCGGGCGAAATCGGCCGATAGAATGGACGGCGCTATCTCAATCAAAACACACTTCTCTCGCGCAAGATTCTGAACAGAATTTTACCATGCGGCCGCGCCTCTCCCTATGCCCGGAAAGCGGCAGAGAAAGCCGAGTAGAAGCGGCACGAATGAGCGTGCTTTTGGCGCAAAATAGCGTGGGGTCTTAAGGCCTTCGACGGAGGGCCACTTTTTTCGAGTCGTCATCCTGAGCGTAGCGTCCGCGCCTTTTCCTTTCCGCCGCATCCTTTGCGGCGGCCAGAGGCGCAGTCGAACGGATCTGCGGTTCGCCGCGAAGAGATGCCAGCCGGCACCGGCGCAATCTGGAAACGGGAGCGGGTTGCAGCCAGCGCCGCAGGCGGCGCGAAACCTCTTCAGCCCGAGCGGAAGCTCGGGGTAACAATCGGCGCAACAACGGAGAGAGCCGGCTTCAGCCGGCGGCAGGCTTTATCATGTGTAGGCGCAATGGCCCCATCGACCCGTGAGGTGTCTGCGATGAAGCCCAAAGTTCTCTACCTCGCCCTGTGCGTCCTGGGATTTCTGCTGCCCTACTGGCAGTTCGTTCCCTGGGTCGCCCAACACGGACTCAACCTTGCACTTTTCGCGCGCGAGCTGTTCGCCAACCGCATCAGTGCCTTCTTCGGCATGGATGTCTTCGTCTCCGCCGCCGTGCTGATCGTGTTCATGCGGGTCGAGAGCCGCCGCATTCCCGTAAAACAACGCTGGTTGCCGATTCTCGCACTGCTGCTGGTGGGCGTCTCACTGGCACTGCCGCTCTACCTGTATCTGCGGGAACAATCGCGTGAAGAGATAGGGCCCATGACGGCCAAGGCTGCAGCATAGACGTCGAGGTCAAGCTCTGCGCTGCTCACCGGTACGCCGCAGCAATCATCAGAGCTCGAAACCGGGGTCGCCCCCGGCGAGCGCGGCTTGCGCCCGTTGGGTTGGCGGATGCGGCGGCATCGGGCGAGTAGGAAGCACCGCGCAGGCGGTGCGAAACCGCTTCAGCCCCGGGCGGAAGCTTGGGGTTAACGTCAGCTTTAACCAGGGGAGAGCCGGCTTCAGCCGGCGGCAGGCCGTTTTCCTCACAAGACGAAACCTCAGAGACTAGCCGCCCCACTCTTGCGCCGCTGGTATACCGTCAGCCACAGAATGATCAACGGCATCATGAATTCCAGATACAGAAACAACCCGGCATTATTCCTGGCGTGATTGTTGTACTCGACCGTCTGACGCACGTGGCCCACGGCGTCACCCAGCAGCCAGACCGCATTGGCGATCGCCGTCGCCAGCCAGAAGGTTCCGCGAAACCACACACACAAAATGCCCAGCACGCCCACCGTCAGGTCGGCCATGCCGACTTCGTACTCATACGGGCTCGTTGACCATCCAATCGACGCCGAGGTTTGCACCGGCCGGAACACATGCGCGTAGGCCGTCAACAATCCCATCAGGCCGACGTAAAAAATGAACAGATACAGCAGGTATGTCTCGGCAATCCTGGCGCCACTACTGCGGCGCTCGCGCGACAACGCGAGATGAATGGAAGCGCCAAGTACAGAAAGAACGACAAAGAAAAGTTGAAACATGTCGGAGAGACTCTATCATTCGACTCGACGCGCTAAGCTCGGCATCCCATTCATGGCTCATTCGGCCCCGCGGGGCAGAGATAACTATTCTGCGAACAAGTCTCGAACGGTCTTCATCGGAAGGACTAGCCGCTTGCCGCGCAGAGGAACGAATCCGTGCTTGCGGTAGAACGTCGTCGCCCGGTCATCCTTCGCGTCGACCACCACCGCAAACGCGGCAACACTCTTCGTAGACTTCAGACTCTTCTTGAGCGCGTCCATCAACAGCAATTCGCCGAGCCCTTTGCCGGCATGCTTTATGGAAACCGCCAATCGCCCGATCAGAATTGCGCCGACGCTCTGGTATCGGCCGGTTCGCTTCTGCAGTGACTCGGGAAGTTCACCAGTTTCGATCTCCTGGGTCGAGAGTATGTAGAAGCCCAGTACGGCGAAAGTGTCGTCTTTGCCGATCAGCACGAAAACAGCCGAGAGGTGCTCTCGTATATCTCGCGGCGCTCGCTCCAGAAAGTATTGGTCGAGCGCTTCGTTGCCGCAATGAAAAGCCGCTCGGTCATGTTTTCCGAGCGGCTCCACGAAATAGCGAGGCTGATCCAAATTACCCGGCCACCATTTTTCGGTAGCGTTTCACCGCACGCTTTAGCGCCCCATTGGGAGCAGGCGGATTCATCAGGGATTGAACAAAAACCTTTTGCTCTTTGGCGGCAAGCCGAATCACGTTATGGTCTTCAATGGTTTTCCGGGCAGCCTCTTGCAGCGCACCGACGAGGAAGTCGGTGAGAGTCACGCCTCGCAACTCAGCAGCGTGCTGGAACAGTTGCTTCTGCTCGCGAGAAACCCGCGCTTCCAGTCTTTCGGTTATGGCCAACACGATTTCCCCCTGTATGCAGTGTACGGCAATCTGCCGTACAAACAAAATAGATACTGGGTCAATCAAGTGCCACGCCAATCGGTGATGTGCCGAAGCCGCAACCTTGGCTAATTGCTAATTGCCAACCGCTAACCGCCGCCTTCAGTACTTCGGCATCTTCGGATCGACGCGCTCGGCCCAGGCATTGATGCCGCCCACCAGATTGTGCACGTTGGTGAACCCCTGCTGCTTCAGGTAATCCACGGCTTTCGCGCTGCGTCCGCCCATCTTGCAATGCACGACGATCTCCTTGGATTTATCCAGCTCGTCCACGCGTTTGGGCAGATCGTTCAGCGGGATGAGGTGTCCGCCGAGATTGCAGATCTGGTATTCGTTGGGCTCGCGCACGTCCAGCACGAACAGGTCTTTGTCGCCGGCGTCCATCTTCTGCTTCAGTTCTTCCGGTGTCATGTCGGCGATATTACCAGTTGCCGGTTTTTCCTCGCCACGGATTCCGCAAAACTGGTCATAGTCCATCAGTTCCTTAACTGTAGGATTCTCGCCGCACACCGGACACTCGCGATTCTTCTTCAGCTTGAGTTCGCGAAAGCGCATGGCCAGCGCGTCGACCAGCAGCAACCGCCCGACCAGCGAATCCCCCGTGCCCAGGATCAGCTTGATCGTCTCGGTCGCCTGGATCACGCCGACCAGTCCCGGCAGAATCCCCAGCACGCCACCCTCGGCGCACGATGGCACCACGCCCGGCGGAGGCGGTTCGGGATACAGGCAGCGATAGCACGGGCCGTCCTTGGTGGCGAAGACGCTGGCCTGTCCCTCGAAGCGGAAGATCGAGCCGTACACGTTCGGCTTCCCCAGCAGAACGCAGGCATCATTGACCAGGTAACGCGTGGCGAAGTTGTCGGTGCCGTCAACGACGATATCGAAGTCGCGCATGATCTCCAGCGCGTTTCGGCTGGTCAGGCGGGTCTCGAATTTGCGGATTTCGACATTGGGATTGATGGCGGCGATGGTCTCGGCCGCCGAGTCCAGCTTCTTGCGGCCAACATCCTCGGTCCCATGCAGGATCTGGCGTTGCAAGTTAGTAAAATCGACAATATCGAAATCAACAATACCCAGAGTTCCCACTCCCGCCGCCGCCAGGTACATCGCGACAGGGGATCCCAAACCTCCAGCGCCGACGCAGAGCACCCGCGCCCGCTTCAATTTGAGCTGCCCCTCCATGCCAACCTCGGGCATGATGAGGTGGCGCGAGTAGCGCAGGATCTCGTCTTTATTCAGGTCGATCATTCAAGTACCGGGTCCGTATCCACCACTGACGCACGGGGGCGCACGGAGATAATCTGGGCGCTCTGGCTATTGGGCTCCGCCGTTCCCGCCGTGGCGTTCCCGCCCCGACGTTGCCGCCCCTCACGTTCCCGCCTAATGAATTGTCATCCTGAGGAGGCCTTCAGGCCGACGAAGGATCTGCTTTTGCGCGTCGGAAAGCAGATCCCTCGCGCGCTAAAGCCAGCTCGTGATGACAATCTCGAGTTAGGTCCAGCTTTCGTTCAGCGTTGATCCTAACAATCTCAAAGCTCCGTGCCTCCGTGGCAAAAGCGCTTCTGCCTGAGGAATTCGCCCCATCATACGATGTGACTCCCGAGTTCCCCGATTCGCCCCTCCCGCTGGCGGGGTATGTACATTCTAGGTAATATCTACTCATAGAAGATGCGGTACCCGCCTCCTGGCCAGCGGAGCCCCGTTTCGGTTGTGAGTTGTGCAGGTAGTAACGCCATCCTGACATAAGCTCCGCCGCATCAACGTTGTTGTCCCCAGGAGCGTCATGTCCTCACTGTTGCCCATGAAAGAGTCGTCGCGCGAGGTAGTCGTTGAGGTCGCGCGCACCCTTCAGCCCTGGTTTCCGGAAATCACCGCGGCCTGGCGGCAGCAGATGTTCAACGAGTTCAACTTCGATGGCCGCGCCATGGCCGCGCTCGAACGGTTGACTATCGGAACCGGTTTTTCCATCTTCTCCCAGACCGACTTCGCCACCTTTTACAGTAATTTGCAGCACTTCGGCGAGCGCCTGGCCAAGCTCGAGGTCAACGCCCGCGCCGTCGCCCGTTCGCTCGAAATCTATCAGCAGCTCATCGATCCCTACCTGCGCAAGACCTTCCCGCCCAACCGTTTGCCGGAGATGTCGGCGGCCATGGAGACGCTTTCCTGGGCAACCTACGTCGCGGTTTCGGCAGCTCACTCGGACGCGCAGAAGATCGAGGCCGAAACCCTGCTGGCGGTATTGGACGCCGAGCTTTCAGCATCGAATTTGGACGTGCTGCTGGATCGCGTACTGAGAACGGCTACATTCACCTTCAACGCCAGCCTCGGGCTGATCCTCATGTGCGATAGCGACCAGCAACTGCTGCACATCGAGTCGCACTTCGGATTCCCTGACCACGACGAGCTGCTGAACGAATCGGTCGCGGTAGGTGAAGGCTTTGCCGGCAAGATCGCCATGACCGGCGAGCCGGCGATTCTTCCCGACTTGCGTGCCACCGTCGCCGATGGCCTGCATCCCGCGCTGAAGGGCCGTGCTCTCGCGCTGTGGGGCGTCCCGCTGCGCTCAAAGGAACATGTGATTGGTGTGCTGGTCATCGGTTTCTCGCGCCCGCACGACTGGCTGCCGACCGAGCGCAACCTGCTGCGCGCCATCGCTGACCGCTCGGCTCTGGCCATCGATCGCGCCGGCATGACCGACGCGCTGCGTGAGCGCGAGATGCGTATCGCCGAACTTTCCGGCCACCTGCTGCACGCGCAGGAAGAAGAACGCAAGCGCATCAGCCGCGAGCTGCACGACGAAACCGGGCAGGCGCTGATGGTGATCCGCCTGTACCTCGGCATGCTGGAAACTAGCATCACCACACGCACTGGCAAAGCCAAGATTCGCGAGACCCTCGATGTCGTTGACCGCACCATTGAAGGCATTCGCCGCATCATCGCCCGGCTGTCGCCCCTGGTGCTGCAGGAGCTGGGCCTGATCGCCGCCGTACGCAAAGAAGCCAAAGACCTGGCCAAGAGCGCGGGGGTAAAAGCCAAAGTCACGGTCTCACCGGAGTTCGGACGACTGCCCGCTGCCGTGGAAGCCGCCTTTTATCGCGTGGTGCAGGAGGCGCTGCACAACGTTGCCAAGCACGCCGGCGCGACGACGGCGACTATCGAGATGAAGCGCGAAGGCGACTTGGTGAGCCTGCTGATCGAGGACGACGGCGTCGGAATCAGCGCCAAACCCACCAATAGCCGCCAGACCTTTGGCTTGGCCGGGATGCGCGAACGCGTTGGAAACATCGGCGGAAAGATGAAGATCAGCTCGGCGCGGGGCAAGGGAACCCGCATCGAAGTAAGTGCGCCTATTTTGAGCAACGGTACAGGTGCGGGTAGTCGTGCCTCGCTCAGCGGAACCGGAGCGGTGGCTCGCGGTGCGTAGGCCTTGCGTTCGATTTGCGTGGAGCACGCCTTCCCCGAACGGATGGGTGTTGTGTCAGGGCACGACTTCAGTCGTGCCGAAGACTGTCGCTTCCCGTGCTGGCTTCAGCCGCTGCACGCCGGATGCAGCGGCTAAAGCCGAGCTCGTTTGCGGCTAACCGGCACGACCAAGGTCGTGCCCTGGCACAAGGCAGCTTGCACCAAGTTTTTCAGAAGCCTGTGAAGACCGGTTTCACACTTAGGAATTGACGGTTGCAGGAGTTCTAGTTTGCGAAAGGAGCTTGCTCTTGGCTTTAGCTAATTGCTAACTGCTAATTGCTGATTGCTCGCGGTACACATGCCAAAAATCAGATGCCTTTTAGTTGACGATCATACGTTGTTCCGGCAGGGCGTTCGCCGCCTGCTGGAAAGCGAAAGCGATTTTGAAGTTGTGGGTGAGTCGCCGGACGGGGGCGACGCCGTGGACAAGGCGCGCGATTTGCGTCCCGATGTTGTGTTGATGGATATCGGCATGCCCGGACTGTCGTCGTTTGAGGCGACCCGGCACATCAAGAAGAACCGGCCCGAAACGAAAGTTCTCTTCCTCACCATGTACGAGGACGAAGACTACCTGCTGCAATGTCTCGAAGTCGGCGCTGCGGGATATGTGTTGAAGGACACGCCGGCTCAGCAGCTGGTGAGCGCAGTGCGCGATGTTTACAAGGGCGGAAAGTATTTGAGCTCGCAAGTGCTGGGCAAGCTGGTGGAAGATTTTCGCGCACGTGTACGCGACACCCGCATGCAACCGCGCATGTCCACGCTGACACCCCGCGAGCGCGAGATCCTGAAGCTGCTGGCCGAAGGAAATTCCGTCAAAGAAATCGCAGTGCTGCTCGGCTTGAGCGTGAAGACCGTCGAAGCGCACAAGTTCAACCTGATGCGCAAACTCGACATTCACAACAAAGCGCAGCTGGTGACCTACGCCATCCAAAAGAAGATCATCAAGGTACCGGTGAACCAGTAGCAGCAGTGCATTTCGCTTGAGCCGCGGTGTCGTGACTGTTACATTCAGGCAGGTAAGTGGCGGCCATGGCAATTGACCGAATCACAATTGATCCGCAAGTCATGGGTGGTAAGCCGTGTATCCGCGGTATGCGAGTCACCGTCGGCATGATTGTCGGCATGCTCGCCGCAGGGCACACCCACGCAGAAATTCTTAAGCTCTATCCCTACCTCGAAGCAGAGGACATTACCCAGGCCCTCTCCTATGCCGCAATGCGCAGCGAAAAACGCGAGGTCGAACTGAAGCGCGCGTGAAGCTGCTCATCGACATGAATCGCGTTGATTACGATTGATGCAGGGAGAACGCGCGCGCGCATCCTTCCCCTGACTCGATAATTCTACCGGTAAGAAAAAAGGGCGACCCGCAGGCCGGCCCTGAGTTTCGGATTGTATCTGCCGTCTGGCGCTTCGACTCGGCAGGCTATTCCTTCTCAATCGGCTCGGTTAAGCAGAGCGAATCAGTTGCTCGGCTTCCAGGCTCTCGTAGGCGTGTTCGCCGTGCAGAGCTTCGTCGAGTCCAATTTCTTCATGCGCCGCCTCCACCTTTACCGGCGTGAACATGTCGATGATCCGCAACATGGCGTAGGTAAATCCAAAGGCCCACACCGAAGAGAAGACGACCGCAACCAGCTGTTTCACGAAGAAGCTCGGGTTGCCATACAGCAAGCCGTTGGTTCCGGCAGGATTGAAAGCACTGTTGGCGAAGAGCCCCAGCAGCAGAATACCGAGGAGACCGCCGACGCCATGCACGCCCCAAACGTCGAGCGCGTCATCCCAGTGCAGCTTGTTCTTCATCTCGACCGCGAAGTAACAGACCACGCCCGCCACTGTGCCGATGATTACGGCCGTGGTCGGTGAGACGTATCCCGCGGCAGGAGTAATGGTCGCCAGTCCAGCCACCGCTCCGGTGAGCAGGCCGAGAAACTTCGGTTTGCGCTCGCGAACCCAGGCGACAATCAGCCAGGCTACGGCAGCGAACGATGCTGCGATGTCGGTGTTCAGGAAAGCCGTGCCGGTCACCGAGTCCACGCGCATCTCGCTGCCGGCGTTGAAGCCGTACCATCCGAACCACAGCAGGCCGGTGCCCAGCGCCACCAGCGGAATACTGTGCGGCCCGCGGTCCATCACGCGACGTTTGCCGACATAAAGAATCGAAGCCAGCGCCGCCATTCCCGCGATGTTGTGGACAACGATGCCGCCGGCGAAATCTTCCACACCCCACCGCTGCAGGATGCCTCCGCCCCAAACCATGTGTACGAAGGGGAAGTAGACAAA
>DATHQX010000252.1:0-11225 GCA_035482295.1 Verrucomicrobiia bacterium | reverse complement strand
AGAGTGGATGCGGTGATTTTGGCGCGGAAGTCGCCAGTCGTGATACTCACAAATACCTCCAGTACAGTTCCGCCTTGGCGGATACCGCCTGTTACTGACTCGAAGGCGAGACCTGAGTCTCAACCCAAACCCGACTGGATTCTACACCCACGCGGGCTCGGTAGTTAGCCTTTTTGATGCCGCCAGCCGACGAAAGTTGTAGAGGCTTGGCTAGTCCGCGCAGGTTCGGTCGTGGACGATCCGCCAGCCCTCGGGGAACTTGCGGAAAATCAGGGTGAATACTCCGTGGGTTTCCTTTCCCTTCGACATGGTCAGGTGGAACTCGCCGTCAATGTAAGCAAACTCCGGAGACATGACGTGAACGCCATTCGTGAAAGAGAACGACAGGTTCCCCATTTCCGCGCCTCCGCTCTGGTAGCGTTCCTGGTAGCGCTTGAAGACGGGCTCCCAGCCCCGTGTCTCGCTTGCTCCCGAAGCAAAGACCAGGTCAGGAGACTTCCAATATCCTTCCATGAAGCCTTGCAAATCGCCGCGATTCCAGGCATCGACTTGCGCCAGCAACACAGCGGGGATGGCCGACTCGGGATCCGCTGCCGCTTTCGGCATTTTGGCTTGGCCGACCAAACCTTGAACGAAAACCAGAGTCGCACACAGCACCCACACCAATCGAGACATGATCGCCTCCCGGAGCAGCAGTGTACCGGAGGTACGGGCGCAAACAAAAAGAGCGGCGAGCATTCGCTCTACCGCTCTTTCATCACCTCGTTCAGCCGGCTGGTTGACCGGCGAAATCGTGGTTAGTGCGCCTGCGCGTTTACTTCGGCGCGGTTGCGGCGCAAAGTCGACAGGAACGTATCGGCGTTACCCGTGTCCTTCACCTGGCCGGTCAGAACCGGGCGGAAGCCCACGTTGCGGCCGTAATAACCCAACATCGCGTTCTCGTCGTCATGAATGGCGGTGCCGTTCAGAGTTGCACCAGCAAACAGACCGCGAGAGCGGGAGTAGGTCAGAATCTCGGAATCCATCTTCCAGCTGGTGTCGGCGGCAGCCTGACGTCCGACCGGACCGGCAGAAGCGCTGGCCGAGCCACCGAGCTTGAACTTGGCGCTGAGCAGCTGGTTCATCCCGTTGTCATTCATGATCAGCATGATGAGGTCAACGCCCTCGGCGCCAATCTGCGCGCCCCAGCTGCCGCCCGTCATTGTAAAGAACGCCGGAGCGCTCCAGCCGCCATTCGGCAGACGACACGACGCTACGCCGCGGCCATGCTCGGCGCCGAAGATGAATCCACCTTTAACCAGCGACGGAACCACTGCAACGCACTTCGCTTTGGTGAAAACGCTGTCGGGAATCCCATTATCAGGAGCGGCCAATAATTCGTTCAGATCTTTCGAGGCATCATCAAGGCGAGCAACGGCCTTATCGTGCTCTTCACCTGTCTTAGTGCCGGCATCTTTGGCCGCCTGCTTCTCGGAATCGGCGGCGTTTGCGTCGTTCTGAGCCGCCTGCTTGCGAGCGTCATTTTGCGACTGATCCGGTGACTGACTCTGGTCGTTACTTGTGGTTGTGGTGGTGCTGCTGCTCGAACTGGAAGTATTGTCCTGGGCAATAACCATGCCCGCGCTCAACACCAACAACCCGATGAGAATTCCTAAACGCTTCATGAACTGTGCTCCTCCCTGGAGAAAACCGGCGGACAGGATTCTTAATCCGTCCTACCTACTTGGATAGATATTCGAGGGAGATGGTTTACAGGCACACGCGAAGTATTTGTAAGGATGGACTTACAACCAAAGAGAAGAGCGACACATCTCGGTAAACTTTCTCAGGCTCGCTTCTTTCCTGCAGCGGCCCGTTGCCAAGGCCGCTTGGGACGCTCGGATTCGGGCAGGTCGCGTCCGCGCAGACGGTCGTACATGTAAGATTCGCTGACCGTGCCCAGTCCTTCGTTGTAGAGGCTGATGCCGCCCAGCCCTTCTTTGAGTTCTTCGCTGAACTCATGCAAAGCCTTCAAGTGATCGGCGGTTGCGGGATAGGTGTTCTTCGACGTCTTCAAAACTTTTTGGTGACCCAGGTCGGTCAGCTTCGAGATCTCGCCATTAATCAAATATCCGGGGTAGGCGAAGATCTTCGTGCCTCCGTCTTCAGCGCGCTCAATCGCAGCCGAACACTGATACTTCTTCAGAAACACACGGCCGCTGGCGCCGGGAGCTTCGGTAATCTCAAAGCCATTGTTACGAAACCACGACACGACATCTTCGAACGATTTGGGCTTAACACTTTTTGCCATTTGCTTTGCCTCTGCACTGCCGCGCTGAGATCGTCTATCGTCGCTGATTCGATGCGACAGAGATGCAGTGCGCACCGTTGCCTGAGCGCACGATTTTTCGTAGCTCACTGGCCGGGAATTCACACTGTCGCACATTGCGAGCCGGTCGGCAACCCGAGCGACGCGAGAATTGCAGGGCGTCTCACCGGCAAATATTGCAAACGCGCCACGCGGAAAGGCTTTTACGGAGTAAGCGTGAAGTTCACAGTGATCGTGGTTTCCACTTCGATTGGCTCGGAATTCAGGTAATACGGTTTGTAGCGCCATTGCCTCACAGCGTCGATCGCTGCCGGCGCGAGCATCGGATGACCGCTGATCAGGCGCAGATTCTCCACCGTCCCATCCTTGCCGATAGTTGCTTGCAGGATAACCCTTCCTTCGACTCGTGCGGTTTTGGCCAGCGGCGGATAGACCGGATTGACTTGCCGAATCAGCAGTCCCTGCGCAACGCCTGACGAGACGCGAACTCTCTGCACATTCAGTCGTGGCGTCGGTGGCTCGGTGGTGCGCAAGATCTGGGTTACGCGCGACGCGCCATCGACTGGTAAAGCACCGACGACACCGTTGGGCGATGTACCGATCTGCGGCGGATGTGCTGCATCGGCGTCATGAATCATGGCGATGTGAATCGGAATCTCAGTGGGAACGGTAAACGCATTCTGCATCGCGGCCGCACGCGAGACAGACGCGACTACCGTATGCGGCGGTGCGGGCGCGGTCGGCGGCGGTGGGGGTGCCTCGAGCACATACATCCACCGCTGATTCGGCAGCGTCTCGGTGTAGATCAGCGACGCCAGCAACAGCGCCATCAGTATCGTGCTCTGCATCAGGAACGAAACGAACGTCGTCCACGGATGCCGGGCCGCAAGTCTCCCACTGGATTCAACAAGGCTGTCCTCGAACATTACCTCGATCCTCCTCACGTATTTGCATACAAAGACACCAACACGCGGGATTTCGGGCTCAGCAAAAATGTTTTATGAGAATTTATTTCGGCCAGCGGGAGGAAGTGTAGTCGATGGCTTCCTGCACGTTGAGTTCGCGGGTAAGCACGCCGGTGCGTACGTAGAGTTTTGGGCTGTCGCCGTCCTTCACGTAAACCGGCCGCGACATGGGAGCAACGATCACGCGGCAAACGTCTTTATTCTCTATCGCCGAAAATACGATCTGAACGCTACGGCAGGCATCGCCGCCAAGTTTGGTCGCGACTGCCGTCATCAGCGCCTGCTCAAAACCGTCGCGGTCGTGCTTCTTCAGCGTCTTGTAGTCGTTGTCGAGACCGAGGAGAGTGCCGTCATCAGCCACGCCGATCAGCAGGGTTCCGCCCTGTCCGTTCATGTAGCCGGCCAGCGTCTTCATGATGACGCCCTCCAGCGCGCGGTTGACCTTGTTCTCGCGCAGGTCCCATCGGAACGATGATTTGAATTCCAAGTTGGCGCTCTCACCCCGCGCGATGAGCGTATGCAGATCACTTTCGAGCGCCGCGCTAAGCTGCTCGATGCGTTCGGAGCGACGCTGCATACTCGAATACAAGCCGGCGCCGGCGACGCTGAGAATCATGCCAACGATGGCGTAGAAAATTGTTTTGCGCGGCGTCTGCCCCTGCAGTGACCGCTGCATCTGGTGAAAAGCGAAGTCGACGGGCTTGGTGTCGGCAGTCGGTTTATATTCGTAGAAGTAGACGAACTCGTTGGTGGGGTAGAGAACGAAAATACCGACGGCCGCACCCAGCAGCAGCGCGATACCGAGCATGCGTAGCCGCGAGCGTAACTTCCAGGAAAGCTGTAGCGAGTTAGCCATTCGTCTACTAGGTCGGTACCTTCGCTGAGGGTGGAGCACGCCTTCAGGGGTGCATGTAAGCTTGCCCGCTTCGACATCGGCTTCAGCCGAGGCGGTGCTGCCTTTTGCTCTTTTACCTCAGCGGCTAAAGCCGGCTCTCATGAATTCACAGTCTCATGCACGCCTTTAAGGCGTGCTCCACCCAAAGCACGCCCAGCCATCAGCTTCTCCAGTGCAGCGTCACTGGACCGGTCATGGGATGCCGCATCGGCTGGCCGGTCGCTTGTGACTCCAACCGTGCTTGCTTCAACTCGAAATACCACTTCGCAGGTCGGTCAGCGTCATCGATCAACATCAGGCTGGGATTGTACTTCAGCCCTTCCGCCTGCTGGACCATCGTCTCCTGGTCCTGACGCACGAAGCGATTGCCGAAGAACTTGGCGATCGGCATGAGGAATGGAACGTTGAGGAAGATGTTCCAGGCGGCGCAAACATCGATGCGGCAGTTGTTCTCAATCGTCGGCGTGACCGTGGTCAGGCTGGCGAACCACTTGTCGCCGGCGCGGATGATTTCATAGCGGCGATTGGGCAGAACAAAGTCGATGGTGGTCGTGATCTTCTCGCCATACACGCCGAGTAACTTATAAGGGGCGCTGTTCGCTGACGGCTGGTGCGCGGTCATGCGGAAGCCCTGCTCGATGGCCTCGAAGTGTTTTTCTTTTTCGTGAATGCTGGCGCGCGAGCGCCACCACCACGACTGATGCACGAATGGCCCATGCGCCGGGTCCATCAAGCCGATGATGCCGTGATCGATGTTGCAAGGCAGGTCGGCGGTCAGATGGGCGGAGTGAAAACGTGATCCGAACTTGGGCACCTCGGGGACCGGCGGTAGCTGAGGGCCTTGGGCACCCAGTTCTGTCATCCCGAGTGAGCGGCGCGAATCGAGGGACCTGCTTTCTTCCTCAACCTTTGCGCTAGGGCGGGAAATCCGTCCTCTCCCACTCTGTGGTACATATACCCAAAGATGGCCATCGCGCTCTTCACAGGGATAAGCCGCCGCAAAAATCTTGCAGGGATCCAGCGTGTCGGTCTTGGTCAGCGACGGCACTTCCTGGCATTGGCCTGAGGTCGGCTCAAAGGCCCAGCCGTGATACTTGCAGGTGACGTTGTTGCCATCGAACCAGCCATACGAAAGAGGTATGCCGCGGTGTGGGCAGAGATCGCGCATGGCGAAGTATTTGCCGTCGGACTTACGGCCGAGCACCAGTGGGATGCCGCAGAGTAAGGCCTTCGCCATCTTCTGTCCGGAAATCTGCGAGGAACGCAACGCGGGGTACCAGTCGTCAAAGATGAGCGTGGTAGTGGACCCGGAAGCAGCAACCGCAGCACGAGTGACTTCGCTGGTCATGTGTCGATGGAAATACTATAGGCGAACAGACTCGCGCGCTAGTTCTCAGCGCTTCTGGACCGCGCTTCAAGAACGAACACCAATCGGCCAGCGGCTTCTCTCACGTTCTGGCAGGATCATTAAGAACTTGGGGGCAGATGCTCCGGCATTCGATCTCTGTCGCCTCGAGATGATCCCTCAAGTCAGTCCAAGCCACGATTTGGTTCGGTGTGAAGTTTTCCAACTATGTCGCAAAGAACAAGTCGAATGTGTAATCCTCCAGACGAGGCACTGCTCGATCTGCGAGCCCACCTCTGGGCCTCGGGACAACCCTTGAAGCGCAGACGCACCGCTCAGAGTGACAACCGCTTATATTAGAAGTGGGAGTACGCATGCAATTCTTCATTCGTCGACTTGGCGCCGCTTTTTCGGCGCTCGTTCTTATCGCAGGACTGGGCTCATTCGCGTGTGCTGCCGATTCTGGCGCCAGCTTTCCTCCGCTGGAGCAGTGGAAGTCGGCGGTGGTCGCCGGAAACACTGCGTTGCTGAAGTCGATGTACAGCAGCAATCCGCCGGCGCGCATTGCCACGATCACAGGGGCAAGCAGCAGCCCTGATGTCGAAGCCTCGTTCTGGACGGGACTAAAGGCGCGACAGATCAAGCTTGACGTCACGCAGTCGACTTCGCCGCAACCGGGCGTGCAGCAGGTGGTCTTCGAGGTGGAAGTTCACTCGGGCACAGCCGCAAAAGATCATGTGGTGTGGGTGACCGAAGGCCAGCTTTGGCAGGAGCAGAATGGCAGCTGGAAGATCCTGGCGACCAAGCGCGGTGATCCGGCGAAGTTGCAGCAACCGTTGTCGACCGACAAGGTCATCTACGCTCCGGGTATCGACGCGCATGAAGAGATCAAGCAGGCGGTCGCGCAGGCGGCCAAGCAGCACAAGAATGTATTGATCGTCTTTGGCGCCAACTGGTGTTACGACTGCCACGTGCTCGACCTCGCGTTCCATCGGCCGGACCTGACCAGTGTGCTGCAGAAGAATTATGAAGTGGTGCACGTCGATGTCGGGGAAGGCGACAAGAATCAGGACATCATGCAGCAGTACGGTGTGCCGATGAAGAAGGGCATTCCCGCGCTGGCCGTGCTCGATAGCCACGGCAAACTGCTCTACAGTCAGCAGGGTGGCGAGTTCGAGAAGGCGCGTTCGCTCGCCCCGGAAGATTTGCTGACGTTTTTGAATAAGTGGAAGCCGGCCGCGTAAAGGCTCGTCGGCTTCAACCATCCTATGCGAGCGCAAACATGGCGCCCGCCGGGGGACTTCGGTCCAATTGAGACCGTTAATGGCGTCCCCCCTTCAAAACGGCAAGGCGCTACGCCTCAAAGCATTTGGTTCTGAGTTCTCCAGCAATATGAGCCAGCCAACCTCCATTCCCACAACCTGAAGGCGGCTCGGTCACTCGGGAAGTGTCCTAAATCTGCGTTGATGGCTTGGAGGACCGAAAGGCGATCGATTCCGGGCACACGTGAATCGTCTCCACGAATTGCAGAAGGTGCATGTGCGGCCTGGCGGCAACTAACTGTCCGCAAGCCGGGCAGTAACTCGCGTGCAATTCTGCTTTAGGTCTGAGCTTGTGTGTAACACGTTGAAAGGAAACTCTGCGATTGGCTTGCGGCATTACTGCCCTCACTTACGGGGCGCAAAGAGCCGCTGAATTGCGATTTTAAGATGCGTTACCGATACTTTGGAGTGTATTTCAACCTGTACCACGATGTCTGAGCTGGATTGAACAGGGTTGCTGTATCACCGAGAAAAGTTTCCGCAAGCTCCGCACAATGATCGGTAATTCCCGTTTCCATTGCAACTTTGTTGAAAACACATTCGTTTACCTCGGTCGAGATTTCTCGTCGGGCCTCCAGTTTTGGTGTATAGTTTCAGCCACTCTGCCAAACCCGAAATCAGCGTCGTCTTAGCTCGCTTCGTCGAGACATTCTTGAAAAGGAAAATTTAACGCATGCTACTCCCTCGCAGTACGCCTGTGTCTAAACGGCTACGTAGCTGCCTGCTGGTTCTGTTGGCGTTGACCTTACTGGTCAGTGCCGCAGCGGCGGGCGCACGCACTCCTAATGTTACGATCACCCTGAACCCCAGCGTACCCAGCCCCGAATTGCTCGGCACCAGCGTTACCTGGACGGCCTCGATTTCAGGCGGCCAGCAGGGTCACACATACGACTACCAGTTCAGCGCCGCGCTCCAGGGACAGAGCCAGATCGTGCGCGATTTCGATCTGCCGAACTCCTTTATGTGGGTGCCCTGGCAGGTGGAAGGAACGTACGTGGTGACAGTGGTGGCGCGCGACATCACTACGCAGCCGTACACGGTGTATGCCCCTGTTTCGGTGAACTACCAGCTGAACCCGATCGTCACCCAGAATGGGCAGTCGGCGGTGAACCTCACCAGCCATCCGCTGGTCGCGCTGTTCAGCGCGGGGCCATGCACGGTTGGCCACCAGATTCGCGTGCGCTTCAACCAGACGGGTGCCAGCACCAGCATGACTACCAACTCGCTGGCCTGCTCTTCCAAGAGCAACAACTTCCTGGTGGCCGGCATGCTGCCTAACACGCCGTACCAGATGCACTGGGAAGAGTACGCCACGGGATTTCTCCAGAGCGGCTCGACGCTGACGTTGACTACCGGCCACCTCCCCAATAATTTTCCAGTCAACGAGAGGTTTCACGTCAACGTTCCGCCCACGCAGCACGATGCCGCTTTTCCGCTTACCGTCTTCCACATGGTGCCGACTCTCGGCCAGATCTTCACTTACTGGCCCGCAGCCACCGATCTGGAGGGCAATGTCGTCTGGTACTTCCCCCGGCAGGCTTTTCTCACCCGCATGGAGACTGGCGGAAATTATTTCCTCATGTCGTACACCGCGCTGGGTGAATACGATCTGGCCGGCCACCAGATACTGGGTACCAATGTAGAGATCATCAACGAGCAGTTGGCCGCCAAGGGATTTCCCCCGCTGTCAGGGCTCAACAATCACGAGACGCGGCGCCTGCCCAACGGCAATATCCTCATCCTGGGCAGCCACGATGAAGCGTCCACACAATATCAAGGTGGAACCCAGCAGGATCCCGTCGATATTCTCGGCGACATGATCCTGATCCTCGACCACAACATGCAGTTGCAGTGGGCGTGGGACACGTTTACTCATCAGGACCTCAGCCGTGAAGCCACGCTGGATGATATCTGCCTGCACGGCGCCGCGGGATGCCCGCCCTTCAATCAGAACTTCACCCAGGCCAATGACTGGACCCATGCCAATGCCGTGCAGCTTACGGCGGACGGAAACATACTGCTCTCCGAGCGCAGTCAGGATTGGGTCTTCAAGATCGCCTACGCTAACGGGACCGGCGACGGTCACGTGATCTGGAAGATGGGCCCTTACGGCGACTTCACGATGCTCAATCCGCCGTCGAACCCTTGTGGTGATCCGAATGTTTATCCCTGGTTCACCCACCAGCACGATCCGTCGTTCCGGCCTGGCAGCGGCGTTACCGAAACTCTCACCGTCTTCGACGACGGGAACTTGCGGCACACCCAGTGCGGAGGCGGTGACAGCCGCGGCATGGTGTTGTCGGTCTCCGAGTCAATGCACACCGTCTACATCCAGCTGCAGGCGGATTTGGGCGCTTACTCCGCGGCGCTGGGAAGCGCGCAGCTGCTGGCGTCGCCGCCGAATGCGATGTACGCCAGCTTTGGCAACGGCTTCCTGTACACCCCTGACAACTCGGTGCAGTCGACGGAAACCGATATGACCGGTCATATCGTTTACCAGTTGCAGGGTAATGATTGGTCCTATCGCACCTATCGTGCAGCCGACTTGTACACTCCGACTAATCCGTAAGCCAAAAAAAGACTAAGCCGTATGCCGGCATTTTCTGCCAGGCATACGGCTATTTTTTTGGTGCCGGATTCGCTTAGTGGCCTTTGCCGAAGCCTTTGCGGCGCTGATGACTGTAGCGGGCCAGTGCGTCTTCGATGATGGGCAGTGCGTCTTTGGACGGCTGGATGTCGTCGACCTCGACGGCCTTTCCCTCCAGCTGCTTGTAGTCGAGGAAGAAGCGGCGCAGCATGGCTACCCGGTGGTCGGGCATTTCCGCGGCTTCATGGTAGGAATTGAACTCCGGATCCTGGGTGGCGACGGAGATGATCTTGTGGTCGCGCTTGCCGGAATCGATCATCGTCATCAGTCCGATGACGCGAGCGTGAATCAGCGTGAGTGGCACCACGGCTTCCTGGCACAGCACCAGCACATCGAGCGGGTCATCGTCTTCGGCGAGCGTCTGCGGAATGAAGCCGTAGTTCGCCGGGTAGTAGACGGCCGAGTAGAGTACGCGGTCCAGCTTGATGAGGCCGCTCTGCTTGTCGAGTTCGTACTTGACGCTCGAGCCGAAGGGGATCTCGATGACGGAATAGAACTCCAGCGGCAGGTGTTCACCGGGAGAGATGTCGTGCCATGCGTGAGTCATGAATTTGGTCGTCCGGAAAACAGGTTAGATGCTCAATTGTAGCCGAGGTGACAGACAGGCTGACGTTACAACCCTGCGAATGACGGAGTGGATTCGAAGGGGCACACCTTCGGTTGCGCCCATTAGCTGCTAATACCAAAGGATTGTCATCCTGAGCGCAGCGTCCGCCTGCTTTTTCCGTCGCATCTTTTGCGGCGGGCGGACGCGGAGTCGAAGGACCTCTACAGCGGAAGGATCTGGGCAGCAATAGCGGTCCTTCGACTCCGGCGCCAAAAACAGGCGCCGCCGCTCAGGATGACAAAAATCATTGGAAGCTCAGGATGACAGGGCTCCGCCAGCAACTCTCGATTTTGTGACCAACTGCACTTCTTCCTATTGTTTTCCCATAAGAGACGTGGCAGGATACCTATGGGTATCCAAGAGGTATCAATCATGGGTGACAAGAAAGACGTCTGGCAGGGAACGCTGGCGCTGATGGTACTGAAGACGCTGGAGTCGATGGGACCGCAGCACGGTTACGGCATTGCCCGGCGGATCGAGCAGATAAGCGGCGACATGCTGTCGTTGAACTACGGGACGCTGTATCCGGCGCTGCTGAAGCTGGAGCAGGAAGGTTCGATCAGTTCCGAGTGGGGCACGTCGGAAAACAATCGCAAGGCGAAGTTTTATCGCCTGACGCGAGCCGGCCGCAAGCAGCTGGAGCGCGAAGCGCACGAGTGGGAGCAGACGACGTCAATCCTGGCGCGGTTTCTCGCGCCGGGCACGGAGCAGGCATGAAAACGTTGCGCGCCCTGCTGCTGCGAGTCGCCGGCCTGTGGTCGGGCGAACGACGCGAGCAGGAGATCGCTCGCGAGCTCGAAAGCCACGTGCAGATGCAGATGGATGACAACCTGCGCGCAGGCATGACTCCGGAAGAAGCGCGTCGCCAAGCCGTGTTGAAGCTGGGCGGAGTGGAGCAAACCAAGCAGGCATATCGCGAGCGCGGCACGATGCCGCCGCTGGAGAGCCTGCTGCACGATGTTCGCTACAGCTTCAGGCAGTGGGTCAGGAATCCGGGGTTTGCGATCACGGCAGCCGTGGTGCTGGCGCTCGGCATCGGGGCGAGCACGGCCATCTTCAGTGCGGTGAACCCGATTCTGTTTCGGCCGCTGCCTTATCCCGAGGCGCGCCGAATCATGATGGTGTGGGAGAGCCGC
>DATHQX010000251.1:0-11379 GCA_035482295.1 Verrucomicrobiia bacterium | reverse complement strand
TGATCGGCATCATCTACGGCGCGCTGGTCTCGCTGATGCAGAAGGACATGAAGAAGCTGGTGGCGTACTCGTCGGTGAGCCACCTGGGCTTCTGCACGCTGGGCATCTTCGCGCTGAGCCCGCTGGGGCTGAGCGGCTCGGTGCTGCAACAGATCAACCACGGCATTTCGACCGGCGCACTCTTCCTGATCGTCGGAATCTTGTACGAACGGCGGCACACGCGCGAGATTTCGGAATACGGCGGCATCTCGAACGTCATGCCCGTGTACGCGACGATTACGTTGATCATGTTCATGTCGTCGATGGGCCTGCCGCTGCTCAACGGCTTTGTCGGCGAGTTCACGATTCTGCAGGGCACGTTCATGGAGAACAAAGCGTGGGCCGCGTGGGCGGTTCCGGGCGTGATTCTCGCCGCGGCGTATCTGCTGTGGCTCTACCAGCGCGTGTTCTTCGGCAAGGTCGAGAATCCCAAGAACGAGAAACTGCTCGATCTCTCGGGACGCGAACTGGCGACGCTGATTCCTCTGGTAATCATCGCTTTCTGGATCGGCCTGTATCCCAAGCCGTTCTTCCAGATTCTTTCGACGCCGGTGAACAACCTGGTGGCGACGGTGCGGCCGGATTATCCCGGGCTGAACGCGAACAAGCCGGTGCTGGCAACGCAGCCAGTCGCTCCGGCGGAAGTGCCCGCAGCGGTACCACAGCCGACGGTGGCAACACCGCAACCGACGAATGGGCCGGCGACGACGAAACCGGTAGAGCGGACCTTCAGGTCCGCGTCAAGGGCGCCCAATTCAAATCAGAGCCGGCTCCAGGCGGCCGCACAACGTCCAATCAAAATCTCTTCCGGGGCGCCGGACCGCAGACCCCTCCGCTCCGGCGACCAAAAAACGTTCGCCTCCGGTCGGGATGACAATTCGAAAATATTTGCCGCAATGAGTCAGACCTCCGTCTTGGCGGCGATAACCAAGTGAGGATCAAGTGACTACCTCGCTGACACAATTCTTTTCGGCGTCAGATTACCTGCTGGCTTTGCCCATGCTGCTGCTGACGCTGTTCGCTCTCGGTATCCTCCTGATTGATCTGTTTCTGCCCAAGCAGTGGAAACGCGCCAACGCAGGCATCGCCCTTGCCGGTATCGCCTTCTCTGCGGCCGCAGTGGCTAAACTGCAGTGGGCCTATCACGTGGCTCATCAGCAGGGATTCGCTTTCAGCGGCAGCGGTTTCATGGGATCGCTGCTCGTTGATCCGTTCGCCATATACTTCTCGTACCTGTTTCTCGCCGGCGCCGCCATCGCAGTGCTGATGTCTGTGCGCTATCTGGAAATCGAGCAGGAGAACCACGGCGAGTTCTACGCGCTGCTGCTCTTCTCCGTTATTGGCATGATGTGCATGGCGGCGGGCTACGACATCGTGCTGCTCTTCATCGGCCTGGAATTGATGGCTATCTCAACCTACGTGCTCGTCGGCTTCCTGCGCCGCGACAAGCGCTCCAACGAAGCCGCGCTGAAGTATCTTCTGCTGGGCGCGTTTTCCTCCGGCATTTTCGCCTACGGCTTGTCACTGTTTTACGGATTAACCGGCAGCACCAATCTGGCCGGCATCGCCGAGGGCCTGCAGAAACTTCTCGCGACGCGCCCCCACGATCCCATTGTTATCTTTGCGTTGCTGACAACGACTGCCGGCCTTCTCTTCAAGATTGCAGCTGTTCCGTTCCATCAGTGGGCGCCAGACGCCTACGAAGGCGCGCCTACCAGTGTGACCGGCTTCATGTCGGTTGCGGTGAAAGCGGCGGGCTGGGCGATGCTGCTCCGTGTCTTCCTGTTCGGACTGTATCCGTTGCGCTCGATGTATGTGCCCCTGCTAGTGTTCGTTTCGATCGCGACCATGACCGGCGGCAATCTCGCAGCCATGACGCAGACGAATCTCAAGCGGCTGCTGGCGTACAGTTCCATCGCCCACGTCGGCTACATGCTGCTGGGCCTGGTGGCCAGCGATGGTCAGAACAATTCGACCGGCATCATGGCGATCCTGTTCTACCTGCTGGTGTACACCTTCATGAACCTGGGCGCGTTTGCCGTGATTACGTCGCTCCGCCGCCGCAAGATCATTGGCGACGACATCGACGACATTGCCGGACTGTTCTTCAAAGCTCCTACCGAAGCCATCCTGATGCTGCTGTTCCTGCTGTCACTTGCAGGCATTCCGCCTCTGGCCGGCTTCTGGGGCAAGTACTTCATCTTCCTCAGCCTGATCCAGACGGGACATTACTCGCTGGCTGCGGTAGCCGTGCTGTACGCGGTCATCGGCCTGTATTACTACATGCGCATCGCGAACGCGATGTTGATGCGGCAGCCGATGGAATCCGACCCGGTGCGTCTCAGCCCAGCCATGACGCTGGTGCTGACCGTGACTGCTCTGGGGACGGTTGGCATCGGTATATTCCCTAACTTCTTCATCAATGCCGTGAACTGGTCGCTGGGCTTGACGCAGGGCGCGCAGGGAATGGCAGCGCTGCTCCGGTAGGGTCGATTGGTGACGCCGCTCCGCGGGGCTCAGGCTTCGTCTCGGTTACCCCCTCCGCGGGCTGACCGCCACGGCTAACTCTGGATGTCGCCGTTCGGGCTCTCGTGCTCTGAAATCCACCCGACTGCGATTCCCGATTCGGAATTTCCGAATAATTCTCCGTCCTTCGTCCTTGACTTTCGCCGGCGTGGATTCGCTACCATGTCATCAGGAGATCAGTGCGGGCTCTTGGCCCGCGCGATCTCCTTTTTTCGTTTGCGGGGCTCGCGTAGTTGACGGTTAGCGCTGATCGCAACGAGCGAACCTATCCCGGCCGGCAAGCGCTTGTCTGACCTGGAAACGCAACGAAACAGGCTGGCCCAGTGCCCGAGCCCGAAGCATCTTTGACAACTGAAAGAAATCTCGCCGAAGCTCGACAAGTCTTCGGGGTATAGGAGACCGCCGCCGACGGGCGGAATACCCCGCAGGCTTGCCTGTATAATCGTGAGTTTGCACACCACATCTGAGGAGCATCTGGTTGCAGCAGGCAGAGATTGGCATCATCGGCGGCAGCGGTTTGTACACCATGCCCGGCTTCAGCGACGTCCAAAAGATTGTGCTGGACACGCCCTTCGGCCTTCCCTCCGACATGTACGTGCTGGGCACGCTTGAGGGCCGCAAGGTCGCGTTCCTGTCGCGGCACGGCTACGGCCATCGTCTCACGCCGACGGAGATCAACTACCGAGCCAACATTCACGGCATGAAGCAGCTGGGCGTCCAGCGGATCCTGTCGCTCTCGGCTGTCGGTTCGCTCAAGGAGGAGCACCGCCCGATGGACTTCGTCATCCCCGACCAGTTCATCGATCGCACCCGGCATCGCGTTGATACGTTCTTCGGCGATGGACTGGTGGCGCATATCGGGTTTGGCGATCCGGTTTGCGCTGAGCTGGGTTCCGTGGCGTACGACGCCTGTGGCAAAGCCGGCGTCAACGCCAAGCGCGGCGGCACTTATCTGAACATGGAAGGCCCGCAGTTCTCGACCAAGGCCGAGTCGAACCTGTACCGTAGCTGGGGGCTCGACGTCATCGGCATGACCAACCTTACCGAGGCGCGTCTGGCTCGCGAGGCTGAGATCTGTTACGCCACGGTTGCCATGGTTACCGACTACGACTGCTGGCACCAAGAGCATGACGCGGTGACCGTCGACCAGATCATCGGCGTGCTGATGAAGAATGCCGAGAACGCGTGCAGCGTAGTTCGTCACGCGGTCGCCGCTATGCCTAAGGAGCCCGGCTGCAAGTGCGGTTCGGCGCTGAAGAATGCCATCATCACGCAGAAGGACACTGTTCCACAAGCGACGCTGGATCGCCTGCGATTGCTGGTCGGCAAATATTTTGATTCTGAGAAAGCGGGAGCATAGCCCTTGTCCATCCTGGTCGTCGGTTCGGTCGCATTCGATACCCTGAAAACTCCTTACGGCGAGCGCCAGAAGATTCTGGGCGGCGCCGCTACGTACTTTTCGCTTTCAGCCAGCTACTTCACCGATGTGCGTGTGGTCGCCGTCGTGGGCGAAGACTTCACACCGGAAAACGAAGGCGTGATGAAGAACCGCGGCGTCGATACTCGCGGCATCCAGCACGCGAAAGGGAAGACCTTCCACTGGACCGGCGAGTACGGCGAGAACGTCAACGAGGCCAAGACGCTCAACACCGAGCTCAACGTCTTCGAAACGTTTCAGCCGTCGATTCCCGACGAGTACAACAACTCAGATTTCCTGTTCCTCGCCAACATCGATCCCGTCCTGCAAAAGCGGGTACGCGACAGCATGCAGAAGGTGAAGCTGGTCGGCGGCGACACCATGAACTACTGGATCAGCGGGCATCGCGAGAACCTGGATAAGACGCTGAAGGGCGTTGACATCCTGCTCATCAACGATGGCGAAGCCAAGATGCTGGCCGGCGATAACAGCCTGGCGCGCGCGGCACGCAAGGTGATGGAGATGGGTCCACGTGCGCTGGTCATCAAGCACGGAGAGTACGGCGCGACCATCTTCTTCCGCGACCACGAATTTGGCGCCGGCGATCATCCCTTCCGCGCTCCCGCCATGCCGATCGACGAAGTCCGCGATCCTACCGGAGCAGGCGATAGCTTTGCCGGCGGCTTCATGGGCTACCTTGCGTCGCAGGGCGAGGTCAACCGCCGTGTGCTCCGCCATGCCATGTTCTACGGCAGCGTCATGGGTTCATTCGCGGTAGAACGCTTCGGCACCGAGCGTCTGCAGTCGCTGACGCGCGAGGAGATCGACGCCCGCTTCAACACCTTCCGCGAACTGACGCATCTGGACTGAGAGGCGACACGTCTTTGTGAAGCGCGCAGATCGTGCTGCTCTTGAGCAGCGTTACACGCAGCAGCGCAGCGAGGCGCGCTTTACCATGGTGCTTGCGGCGATTTCCGTCGCGGCGCTGCTGTATTACTACGCCAAGCAGCAACTGCTGCTCTACGGCGATGCCGTCGCCCATCTGAACATCGCCCGCCGCGTCGTCGACAACCGGCATCCGATTGCGTCTTACGGGCAACTTGGCACCGTGTGGCTTCCACTGCAGCACATCGCCATGCTGCCTTTTGTGTGGGTGAACACGCTGTGGCAGAGCGGCATCGCCGGCGCGATTCCAGGCATGCTGGCCTTCGTGCTCGGGACATTGGGTATCTATCGATTGGTGAGCGCGCGAGCCGGCAAATCGGCCGCGTATCTTGCAGCCGCGATTTACGCGCTCAATCCTAATTTGCTCTACATGCAGAGCACAGCGATGAACGAGCCCATCGCGTTGGCGTTCTTCATCTGGTCGCTGGTCTTTCTCGACGAGTTCCTCCGTGCGGTATATCCGCCAGCGCCGGAATCGCAGGTTGCCGCTCCGCAGCTGAGCTCGCAGAAGGCGCTGGAGTTTTGTGGTATCACGATGTACGGCGGCGCTCTGACGCGGTATGACGGGTGGTTCTCGGCGACCGTGCTCGGGCTGATTCTTATCGCGCTGTTTGTCAGATGGTGTCGACAGGCGGCGAACGCGCAGCAGCGTCGCGCCATGACGAAGTCGTTCGTCGAGGTCCTGCTGCTGAATGCATTGGTTCCGGTCTACTGGCTGGTCTACACTTGGGCGGTATCGGGCAACGCGCTGGACTTCATCAACGGGCCGTACTCGGCAAAGGCAATCGCGTTGCGCAGCACGGCAAAGGGCGCCCCACCGTATCCGGGTGAGCGCGATATTCTCACCTCGGCGTTGTATTTTCTGAAGTCGGCGCAGCTGAACGTGGGATCGCCGTTTTGGGGGCGCGTGCTTTTGTTGCTCGCCATTATTGGGACGGCGGCCGCAGTGTGGCGATTCCGCCGTTTCGGAATTCTGCTGCTGCTCTGGCTGCCGCTTGCGTTCTACGCACTCTCGATTGCCTACGGAAGCGTGCCGATCTACATTCCCGTGTGGTGGCCGTTCTCGTATTACAACGTGCGTTACGGTCTGGAACTGCTGCCGGTTTTCGCCGTTTTTCCTGTGCTTGCGCTAACCGTCCTACGCGAGAGATTCGGCGCCGCACCGATGAAGCTGGCGATGGCTCTGGCTTTAGCGGCAATCGTCGCGGCCAGTTACATCTCGGCTTATGCAGAGAAGCCGATCACGTTGCGCGAGGCAGAGACGAACTCTCGCGACCGCAATTCACTGGAACTAGGATTGGCACGAACTTTGATCCAGCTTCCCCCGAATACGACGCTGCTGATGTACGAGGCCGAGCATGCCGGAGCGCTGCGTCTGGCGGGCATTCCATTGAGCCACGTAATCTCAGAAGCCGAGCATCCCGACTGGGAGTGGGCACTACTGGACCCAGCACACCGCGCGGACTACGCCATCGCCTGCAAGGGCGATCCGGTGTGGGCTGCCGTGCAGACGCACGCCAAAGATTTCACCACCCTGATCACCATCTCGGCGCCCTGGCAGGCGAGCTGCACCGTGTTCAAGCCAAAGCTCGCTGATCTCGGCGCTAAGCCGCAGTAGGCGCGCGCCGTGGCTCTGCTAGAATTCGCGCAGCACTGAACATGGTCAGCATTCCCTTCATCAAAGCGACTGCCTGCGGCAACGACTTTCTCATCATCGACTTCGCGCAGGCGCCGGAAGACATGTACGCGTTCACCCGGCGTATTTGCGATCGCCACAACGGCGTGGGCGCCGATGGTGTCGAGTGGGTGCTACCGGCCAATGACGCCGACCTGCGCGTTCGTCTACTGAATGCCGATGGCTCTGAAGCCGAGATCTCGGGTAACGGAACTCGCTGCGTCGCGGCCTGGTGGTGCAACGAACATCATCGCGGTGCAGCGATGATTCGCACGGGCGCGGGACTGAAGCGCTGCCAACTGATATCTCGCAATGGCAACAGCTTTGAGTTTCGCAGCTCGATGGGCGAGCCCGAAGTGAGCGACGACTTCTCCATAAAGTTCACCGACGGCGAAGTCACGGGCACGCCGGTCTCGATGGGAAATCCGCACTACGTTGTCTTTGTGCCGGAGTTCGAAACGGGCTGGCAGGCCAAGGCCGAGCAGATTTCGCTGCACCACGACTTCAAGCACGGTATGAATGTCGAGTTCGTCAAGGTACGTGGCCCGTCGGAAATTGAAGTTCGCTTTTGCGAGCGCGGCGTGGGCGAAACCATGTCGTCGGGCACAGGATCGTGCGCTGCGGCGGTGGCTTCCATCCACAATGGCAAGGTGAAGTCGCCGGTGCGGGTGCGCAGCCTGAGCGGCGCGCAGACCGTCGAATGGGCGGGCGAAGTCTTTCTCACGGGACCAGCGACACTACTCTGCCGTGGCGAGTTTTTCATTTAAGATAAGCCTTCCTGATGGCAGAAATCTCTCAGCCTGAGCGCGTTCGTCCCGCGGCACTGTTGCCCGGCGATACGGTCGGCATCGTTGCGCCCTCAAGCGGTTTCCGTCGCGACGAGCTCGAGGCCGGGTGCGCGCATCTGCTTCGACTGGGTTACAAGCCGTTTTACCTGCCGTCGATTTTTGATCGCGACCTTTACTTCGGCGGTCCCATACGGCGGCGCGTCGAGGAGTTGCACGAGATGTTTCGCCGGCCTGAGGTGAAGGCGATTCTGTGTGCGCGTGGTGGCTACGGCTGCAACTACCTGCTGCCCCATCTCGACCTTGAGTTGATTCGCGCGAATCCGAAAATCTTTGCCGGCTGCAGCGACGTGACCACGCTGTTGACCTGGCTTGGCGATGCCACAGGTTTGGTGACCTTTCACGGTCCCATGGTTGCCGGCGATTTCGCGCGGCCGGATGGAATTGAGGAGTCGAGTTGGAAGGCGGCTGTTGCCTGCGACACGCCGTACCGTCGCGAGTTCGTCGCCGCGGATGGAATCCGGGTGCTCAAGCAGGGAACTGCGGAAGGCGTTCTTTACGGGGGCTGCCTCTCGCTGTTGGTCGCTTCGCTGGGGACACCCTACGAGATTCGGACCGACGGAACGATATTGTTCATCGAAGATCGCGCCGAACGTCCTTACCGCATCGATCGGATGCTGATGCAATTGAAGTTGGCAGGAAAGTTCGACGGTGTCCGCGGCATCGTCTTCGGCGAGATGATCGACTGCAATGAAGCGGGGGCGCTGGACTACACGCTGACGCAAGTCATCATGCGGATCGTCCGCTATCTGGATGTTCCTATCGTGTTTGGGCTGAAGTCGGGGCACGTTTCGAGCGGCGCGCTGACCCTGCCGTTGGGGGTAAAAGCGAACGTCGTAGCCAGAGAAACGGCGATGGTGCTCGGCTACGAGGCAGCGGTGCAAAAGAGTCCGGCGGCGGTCCGCAGTTGAGTTTTCGAGGGAACGGTTTTTGACGACATCGAAACATATACATCTGATCGGAATCTGCGGCACTGCGATGGCTTCGCTCGCGGGCATGCTGAAGGCGGTTGGCCATCACGTGACCGGCTCCGACGCTGCGGCATATCCCCCAATGTCAGACTTCCTGGCGGCGTTGAATATAACGGTCGCGCAGCCGTTCAATGCGAACAACCTGGAGCCGCGGCCTGACCTGGTGGTTGTTGGCAATGCGATTTCGCGCGGCAACGTCGAACTCGAGTGGGTACTCGATGCTTGCGTTCCATTTCAATCGATGGCGCAGGTACTTCACGACGAGTTTCTGGCCGGCAAGGAGCGTCTGGTCATCGCCGGAACGCATGGCAAAACAACGACGACGTCGCTGGTCAGCTGGATCCTTCACCACGCCGGCCGCTCGCCCAGCTTCCTGATCGGCGGCATTGCGGAGAACTTCGGCAGCTCCTTCGCACTCGGCCAGGGCAAGGAATTTGTCCTCGAGGGCGACGAGTACGATACGGCCTTCTTCGACAAGGGGCCGAAATTTCTCCACTACTTTCCGGACGCGGTCATTCTGACCTCGGTCGAGTTCGATCACGCCGACATTTACAAAGACCTTGACGAGGTGAAAACGGCCTTCAAACGCCTGGTGAATCTGATTCCCCGGCGTGGTGTGCTGATCGCCTGGGATGGACATCCGAACGTCGACGAGTGCGTCAGTCGGGCTCTGTGCCGCGTCGAGAGATACGGTTTCGCCAAGGATTCATCTTGGTGTATCTCGGACGTTGAGTATCTGGCGAATGAGACGCGCTGGAAGGTCTCGCGCGACGGAATGCCGTCGGCCGAGTTGGCTTTTCCGCTCGCCGGCGAATACAACGTGTTGAACGCAACCGCTGCGGCTGCGCTGGCTGCGCATTGTGGTTTGACGGTCAGAGCGATCACGAACGCGCTTCGCGAATTTCGTAGTGTCAAGCGGCGTCTGGAAGTGAAGGCGGAAATCGGCGGCATCACCATCATCGACGACTTCGCGCATCATCCTACAGCGATCGCGCAGACACTAAAGGCGGTTCGCACGCGTTACGCTGGCCGTCGGGTGTGGGCGATCCTCGAGCCTCGCTCCAATACCCTGCGGCGTGCGATCTTCCAGGATGAGCTGGCGCAAAGCCTCTCAGTGGCCGATCAGATTGTGCTCGCCGATGTCTTCAAGTCAGAGGCGATTGCCGAAAGCGAGCGGCTCGATCCCGCGAAGGTTGTGGCCGACCTGAACGCTAACGGCAAGCCTGCCCGGTTGCTCGGCAACGCAGATGGGATCGTGAGCGCCATCGTGCCGGAGTTGCGCGCGGGCGACGTGATCGCCATACTCTCCAACGGTGGCTTCGGCGGAATCTATGAGAAGTTACCCGCGAAACTCAAATCGCTCCATGAGGTGACAACCACAGCGTGAGCCGGCTCCGATCTGCCTCTGCATTGCTGTTCTGCCTGACACTGCCATTCCTTTTTTCTGTGCCGTCCCAGGCTGTTACTCCGGTCACCTGTGGTTCGCCGGCCAATTCACAGCCCGAGCCGACCGAGTACTTCGTTTCACTGGCCGATCCGGCTACTCATCTGGCGCACGTCAGCATTCGGCTGCACGATGCCGGTACGTCGCATACGCTGGACATGCCGGTGTGGAATGCGCTGTACCAGGTGCGCAACTTTGCCGCGAACATCGAGAACGTTCGTGCGCAGGACGAAACGGGCAACGCCGCGATTGTCTTCCAGTCCAAGACGAGCGAGTGGCGTATCAACGCTCCGGCGGGCTGCGCTGTGGTCGACTACGACATTCATCTCAGCAGCCCAGGGCCGTTTGGCAGCAACCTGAGTGCCGACCATGCCTTCCTCAACTGGGCCATGGTGCTGATGTACGCGCCTGCACTGCGCTCGCAGCCCTTGAGTATTCGCCTGCTGGACGTGCCGGCGACATGGGAGATGCGAGATCTGCGGATCCTGGGCGCTGCGGCTCCCGGTAAGGTGGAGCAGGTCGTAGGAAAAGCTAAGAATTACGACGAACTGGTCGATAGTCCGATCGAGCTTGGCAGCTTTCAGCAATCGTCGTTTGTACAGGACGGAGCTACCTACCACGTTGTGGTATATGGGAATCCGGCGGACTACGACATGGCCAAGCTCGACGGCGTGTTGCGGCAGATTACCCACGCTGAAGTCGACTGGATGCAAGATCGGCCGTTCGACGAATACACATTTCTGTACCACTTTCCGCATGGCCCGGCCGGTGGCGGCATGGAGCATGCCTACGGAACCGCCATCGACGTGAACGCCGATCGTTTGCACGAGGACCTGTTCCCGGTAGCGTCGGTCACAGCGCACGAATTCTTTCATCTATGGAACGTGAAACGCATTCGTCCGCAGTCCCTCGAACCGATTGATTATCAGGGCGAGATGGACACGCGCGCGCTTTGGTTCAGCGAGGGGGTGACCAGCACGGTCGGCGACCTGATGCTGGCGCGCTCGGGGGTGATCAACGAGCAGCAGTATCTGACAAACCTTGCCGGCGAGATCACAGAGTTGCAGGGCCGTCCGGCGCACGTGTGGCAGTCAGCGGAAGAGTCGAGCCTGGACGCGTGGTTCGAGGGCATCGCCTTCTATCGGTCGGCCGAGCGCAGCATCAGCTACTACAACAAGGGCGAGATTCTGGGAGTGCTGATCGATCTTCGTATTCGGCAGCTGATGGGCGGCAAGAAGTCGCTTCTCGATCTGTTCGATTACATGAACGACAAGTATGCGAAGCAGCATCTCTACTTCCCCGATTCGGCCGGCGTCGAAGAGGCAGCCGAGGCGGTGAGCGGCGGGCAGAGCTTCAAGGAGTTTTTTCGCGACTATGTGGCCGGCGTACGCGAGATTCCCTATGACGACTTTTTCCAGTTCGTCGGCCTGCATGTCGAGCAGGGAACAATGCGAGTCGGCAATCCCGGATTCACGACCACGGCGAATTTGGGCGGTCAGCCGGAGGTGGCGCAAGTG
>DATHQX010000250.1:0-13140 GCA_035482295.1 Verrucomicrobiia bacterium | reverse complement strand
CGGGAAAGCAAATCAATTTCTGGATATGCCGCGGCGGCGAATGTCCGCTTCAACGAGAGTTGTCGGGATGATATACGACAATGTAGGACATAAGAAATGCCGCCATTCGGGTGAAATGGCGGCGTTTAATTTTCATCCATCTCCAGGCTTGGATCAGCTACGTAGTTTCAGATCCCAGTCCCGAATGGAACAAACTGCGATCCGACTAGAGGCCAAGCTTACGACGTGCGAAAGCTGCGAGACCTATCATGCCGCTGCCGAACAGAGCCAGCGTTCCCGGTTCCGGCGTCGTCCCTCCGCCGCTCTGCTGGACCGTGACATTGTCCAGGAACCAGTAGGAAGGATCGTTGCGGAAGGTGAACGACAGGTTAGTTTGGTCGCTGGTGGCCAGCGTAGTCAGGGTGAACTGCTGCCATCCGAAGGCCGCACCAAAATTGGTGAAGCTGAAGGAAGAGTTTCCGAACGTCACATTGAAGTAGTTCGGAGTTCCGCCTTCAGGATTCGCCAGGTAGAACGACAGCGAATACTCGTCACCAGGAGTGGTGGCGATGGTTTGAGAAATGGTCGCAGTATCGCCGACCGGGCCAAAGTAGGCGGCGTAGTTCCCGTCCTCGGGCGCGAAACCGCCGGGACAAGTCGAGACATCACAGACGCCGGTAAATGTTGTGTCGCCGGAAACCGTCCAGCCGGTAAAGTCTCCGGTCTCGAAGCTTCCGTTCGTTACGAGGTTGTTAGAGCCTGCGTGGGCAAAAACGCTCGTTCCCAACGTAACGAGGCAGAGTGCTAGCAGCATGCGAAGTGGTTTGATCATGGTCCTTGAGGGCCCTCCTTGGCTTGCACTGAAAGGCCTCAACCAATTTGTCGCAATTGTGCTGCCTTTCCTGAAAGCGCTATATCTAACAAATTCAGGCTATTAGCGCGAAGGCATCGAAGTGGGGTGTGAAAATCGTTGCGCTTGCGGAGAAAACGCGCTTCCCATTTGGGCGGCAGGGAAATGCCAGGATCTGAAGGTCCTGCGAGGTGATGGGCAGCGCAATAAAAAGGCCCCACGTCTTTGTCCGCGGAGCCTAACTCGGGCTTCGATCGACTCTTGGAATTACAGGAGCAACTTGCGGCGAACCATTCCGGCCAGCCCAAGAATTCCGCTGCCGAACAGGACAAACGTGCCCGGCTCCGGCGTCGTGCCACCTGACTGCTGCACTGTGATGTTGTCGAGGAACCAGTATGAAGGATCGTTCCGGAAGGTGAAGGACAGGTTGGTTTGATCGGAGGTGGCCAGGGTTGTCAGTGTGAACTGCTGCCACCCGAAAGCCACGCCGAAATTGGTGAAGCTGAAGCTCGAGTTGCCGAAGGTGACGTTGAAGTAGTTCGGCGTTCCGCCTTCGGGGTTCGCCAAATAGAACGAGAGGCTGTACGAATCGCCCGGCGTGGTGGCGATGGTCTGGGAAATGGTGGCCGTATCGCCTACGGGGCCGAAATACGCCGCATAATTGCCGTCTTCAGGCGCGAAGCCGCCAGGGCAGGTGGAAACGTCACATACGCCCGTAAACGTCGTGTCGCCGGAAACGGTCCATCCAGAAAAGTCGCCAGTCTCGAAGCTGCCGTTGGTGACCAGGTTGGAACCTGCGTGTGCCAGGCCGACGGTGCTGAAGGCAAAGACAGCTAGGATGATCGCTGTGCGAACCAGCTTAGTGCTCAAGGGAAGTGGCCTCCTGGGGCTGGAACTCCGAAAGATACTATGCACGCTTTTTACCAGAAAAGTCCAGCATTAAATCTTTTTATTTCAATTGGATAACTAAAGGCAGGCCGATCGATAGGTGAAAAACTTTGCACCTTCGGGGAGAACTCAATTCCGCTGTTATGGCAGGCGTAAGAAACGGAGCCCGAAGGCTCCGTTGGATGTGTCGATCCAGAGAGGTTAGTAATCGAGCTCCGCCGGACGCCCCGTCAGCCGCTCAATGCGCTTTGCAATCGGCGGATGCGTCGAAAACAGGTTAGCGAAGTTCACTCCCCCGAGCAGAGGCGCCACGATGAACAGGTGTGCTGTCGAAGGCGAGGCCTGCATCGGAATGCGTTTCGAGTAAGCGTCAAGCTTCTTGAGCGCGTTGGCCAGGGCGTAGGGATTTCCCGTCAGCTCGGCGCCGGTAGCGTCGGCCTGATACTCGCGCGAGCGCGACACAGCGAGCTGGATGAGCGTGGCCGCAATGGGCGCCAGGATCAGCATCAGCAGCGCTACAAAGCCGCCTCCACGGTCGCGATTGTCGCGATCGCCTCCTCCGAAGAGCGAAGCCCAATAACCCATGCGCGCCAGCAGCGTAATCGCACCGGCCAGGGTCGCGGCGACCGAGCTGATCAGAATGTCGCGATTGCGAACGTGACCCAGTTCGTGCGCCAGCACGCCTTCCAGTTCTTCGTCGCTCAGTAAATCCAAAATCCCCTGGGTTACAGCGACTGAAGCGTGCTTCGGATCACGTCCAGTAGCAAACGCGTTCGGCGAATCCGTTGGGATGACGTACATCTTGGGCATCGGAATGCCCATCTTCGCGGTCAGCCGTTCTACCACAGCGTAGGCCCTCGGCAACTGCTCGCGGGTGACCGGTTGTGCCCGATACATCTTGAGCGCAATCTTGTCGCTGAAAAAATACGAGACGAAGTTCATGACGACGGCCAAACCAAAGGCCATCACCAATCCTCGCTGGCCCCCAAAAATCTGTCCCATGAAGAGCAGGAACAAAGTGAGAGCGGTCAGCAATAACGCTGTCTTAAAGGTGTTTCCCATACCTGCTAAGTAGATGATAAACGCGAACTACGGATGCGGGAAATCGGTCAGCAGGGAAGTCGAACGGAATCAAAGGAGAACGGCCCGCAGGGGGCCGTTTCTCATCGCCAGTAGCCGGCAATCCAAACATAGCCGCCGGGCCGTGGCGCCCAATATCCCGGCACCCACACCACATGCGGCCGCGGTGGAACGACGTAGCGGCCGGGGACCCAAGCATACGCTCCGCGATTCCATCGATAGTATCCGCCAGTCCACACATAACGAGGACCGGGCGACACCGCGACTACTTCACGCCTAGGCGGTGGCGGGGCCACGCGTACCACAGTTTGTGCGGCTGCTGTTTGCAGAGCAAGCAAGAATCCGATTGCGCCTGCCAGTAAAAGCTTTTTCACCTTGTCACCTCCGAATGAACCTCCTGCACGTAATAACGCAAAAGCAAGCAATAGGTTGCGCCAGGATCCGCTTGAAGTGCTGGTTTTACCCAATGTCCAGCCGGATGTAGTATGGCTGCATGCCCGAGCTGCCGATCCTGCCCACCCATCCCGTTCACCTGCATGAAGAGCTGGTTTTAGTGGGACTGCGTCTCAACGGGCAACACGATGGTCCGCAGCTTTACACCGTGCTCGCCGTCGGTGGAGACAACGAGCGACCGATTGTGGCAGAGGGACGTTTGGTGTTCTTCACGCAGCCCGGCCAGGCGGCGAAAGCCGTCGCCTTCGATTCTTCTTTCGCCAAGCTGGGGTCGCCGCCGCAGGAGATGGAATCGTTTTGCGACGTCGCTGAGGTGTTGCATCTGGTGAACTCTCAGGATGCTGACGCCGACGGAGTGGTACTCGATTGCCTGCTGATCCTCGACGATCTGATACGAGCGACCCGTCTGCACATGCCGGATCGCTACCAGGCAATGCTGACGGAGCTGGCGGCGCGCCTTACAGAGCGGCAGTCGTTGCGGCAGATCTTCACTAACCGCTCTCTCCGCGAGCACGTAGAAGACGCGCTGCTATGGTGTGTCGGAGCGATTGCAGTGAAGTCGCGAATTCTTCACGAGTAAAACCCGACCACCGGACTCGCTATTCCGAAGTGAAGTAATCGACCGAAACCGGATTCTCGAATAACGAGTAGTCGCGCGTGACGACGGTAATTCCGCTGTCCGTCACGTGATATTTCTGCCTGTCGGCTTCCGTGTCGTAGCCAATCACCGTTCCCTCGGGAATGTGTACGTCGCGATCGATGATGGCCTTGCGGATGCGGCAGTGCCGGCCAACGTTCACATGCGAGCAGAGAATGCTGGTGTCGACATGGGAGTAGGAGTTTACCCGCACATCCGGCGACAGCACGCTGTTGCGCACCACGCCGCCCGAGATGATGCAGCCCATCGAAACCATCGAGTCGAGCGACTCGCCCGTGCGTCCCGGATCGTTGAAGACGAACTTCGCCGGAGGGTACTGACGCATGTGCGTGCGAAGCGGCCACGCTTCGTCGTAGAGGTTGAACACCGGCGCCACCGAAACCAGGTCCATGTTGGCTTCGTAGTACGCCTCCAGCGTTCCCACGTCGCGCCAGTAGAGAGCTTCCTTCTTGTTCTCATCGATGAAGTTGAAGGAATAAACCTTGTAGTCCTCGAGCATGCGCGGCAGGACATTGTGGCCGAAGTCGTGGCGCGAGTTGGGATCTTCAGCATCCTTCAACAGCACTGGAATCAGCACATCGGTGTTGAAGATGTAAATGCCCATCGATCCAGAAACCATTCGCGGATCGTAGGGAGAACGCAGGTCGGTGTGCTCCGGCTTTTCCTGGAAACCAACTACTCGACCCGTGCGATCGATTTCCACTACACCGAAATGCCTCGTCTCGCTGGGCTCAATCAGAATGGTTGCGATCGTGACATCGGCGCCCGAATCCTTATGCTGCCTCAGCATCAGGTCGTAATTCATCTTGTAGATGTGATCGCCGGAGAGGATCAGAACGTGCTTCGGCTGCTCCGAGCCGATGGAGTAAATGTTCTGATACACCGCGTCGGCGGTACCCATATACCAGTTCTCGCTGACCCGCTTCATGGGCGGCAAAATCTCGATGAACTCGCCCAGTTCGCGTCCGACAATGTTGCCCCAACCTTCGCGGATATGACGGTTCAGCGACAGCGCCTTGTATTGGGTAAGGATATACACGCGTCGCAAGTCGGAGTTGATGCAGTTGGACAGCGTGATGTCGATGATGCGATAAACACCGCCGAAGGTAACGGCGGGCTTGGCGCGATCGCGAGTCAGAGGGTAAAGACGTTCACCTGCTCCGCCCGCCAGTAAGACTCCCAGGGTGTCTCTCATCCGGTGATGCCCCGCACGTAAAACCTATTGAAATGTTTTGGACTGCGTGCCGGTTGCAGGACGTGCATGGAAACGGAACATGCCACCCCAAAAAACGAATGTTAGCACACGACTCAACCCCGGCTCTTGCCGGGTAGCCACGCTGGGCGTCAGGGCTCCTCGCCAACGCTGATGCGCAGAGACTTCAAAAACTTCAAGTCCTGCGAGGTCACTTTGAACTCCGCAGCCGATTGGGGCGCATCCTCCAAACTCTCGTCGCCGTCCTGCTGGTTGAAGCCGATCGTAGCTTCCAGAACCACGAAGACGTCGTAGCCATCGGCTTTGATGCGCTGGATCACATTGGCAATCTGTTCGGAATCGGAGAGCGAGTCGTTGATGGCGTCGCCCAATTGCTTCATCATGTTTTTCAGTCGCTTGTCCACGATCTCCACCTGAGCCTTCGCGGGTTTTCGACAAGAAAATCTTCGCACACCTGTCCAGACGGCGGAAGCTTCTTGGCTGAGACGAACCCGCGTTTGTACTAGATTGGATGCATTTGCAAGCATGGGAGTTTGGCCCGGTTTTGAGTCGCTCCTAGCCACGAATATCCCCCATCGCCTGACTGCTAGAATCGACTTTACGTTTACGTTCGCACTCTTATGGCTGAAAAACCCCCGGTAACGACGCGCGATTTAGGGCGGCAAGGCCGCGCCCTGATGCGTGTCGCCGGCGCGCGTACAGGCAAGAACCGCTGGGTGCGGGCGTTTTACAACGCGGGTAGTACTACGGTCCGGAGTGTCAGCCGTGTTCTCCACGTGCTGTGGCTGGAAGTCACCGGGCTTTTATATCTTCTGCTGGCGATGGTGGGCGCAGCCGCGGCAGTTCGGGAATACCATCGCCATGCGGCCGGTTCGGGTTCGACAGGCAAAATGCTGCTGGCAGCTTTCTTCGCCGTTCTCTTCGGCTACTTCGGACTGAGTTCTTTCTGGAGATCGCGACGGCGCAAGTGAACCCCTTGCTAGTCGTGTCATTTACATTGTGCTTGTGATGCACGTCATAGTCGGGTTTGCTTGCGCGGCGCACAATAGAGGTTTGAATCGAGGTCTTTATCGATGGCTGATATCAAGGAAAAGAGCCCCACAGGCGCCAAAGCCGAAAAGACGGTTGAAACTTCTTCCCACATCACGGTTCATCCACTCTATACCGGCGCCGATTTAGAGGGCTGGGACTACGATCGCGAAGTCGGCTATCCCGGGAAATTTCCTTACACCCGCGGCGTTCAAGCCTCAATGTATCGCGGCCGTTTGTGGACCATGCGCCAATACGCCGGTATGGGCGATGCTGAGGAATCCAACCACCGTTACAAATATTTGCTGAGTCAGGGAACCACCGGCCTGAGCATCGCCTTCGATCTGCCGACGCAAATCGGTCTCGACTCTGACAATCCGTTATCGATGGGCGAGGTCGGCAAGGTCGGCGTGGCCATCGACTCCATCGAAGACATGATGCGTCTGTTCGACGGCATCGATCTGGAGAAGATCTCCACCTCGATGACCATCAACGCCAGCGCGGCGATATTGCTGGCCCTCTACATCGTTACTGCGCGACGCACCGGCCGTGAGGTCAGCAAGCTGTCCGGCACGATCCAAAACGATGTGCTGAAGGAGTACATCGCGCGTGGGACGTACATTTATCCGCCGGCGCAGGCCATGCGCATCATCACCGACATCTTCTCCTACGCCAACCAGCACGTGCCCGAGTGGAATACCATCTCCATTTCCGGCTACCACATGCGCGAGGCGGGTTCGACCGCGGTTCAGGAAGTGGCCTTCACCCTGGCCAATGGCATAACGTACGTGCAGGCGGCGATTGACGCGGGCCTCGACGTCGACAAGTTTGCGCCGCGCCTGTCGTTCTTCTTCAACGCGCATAGCAACTTCCTGGAAGAAGTCGCGAAGTTCCGCGCGGCCCGCCGCATGTGGGCCCGCATCATGCGCGACCGCTTTGGCGCCAAGAATCCCAAGTCGATGATGCTGCGCTTCCACACGCAAACCGCCGGCTCCACGCTGACGGCGCAGCAGCCGGAAAACAACATTGTGCGCACCGCCTTGCAGGCGATGTCGGCTGTGCTGGGCGGCACGCAGTCGCTGCACACCAATTCGTTCGACGAAGCCCTGGCACTGCCCACCGAGCAATCAGCTCGCATCGCCCTGCGCACGCAGCAGATCATCGCGTTCGAGTCCGGTGCGCCGCAGACCATCGACCCGCTGGCCGGCTCTTACTACATTGAGTCACTGACCAACGAAATCGAATCCAGGGCAAACGCGTATATCGAGAAGGTCGATGCGATGGGTGGCATGCTCAAGGCCATCGAGCGGGGTTTCGTGCAGCAGGAGATCCAGAACGCCGCTTACGAGTATCAGAGGGCCGTCGATCACAAGGAAGCGTACGTCGTTGGCGTAAATTCCTTCGAACTCGAGCAGGAGCACGAGGTTCCGCTGCAACACATCGATGAGTCGTTAGAACGCAAGCAAGTCGAGCGGCTGAAAGCTGTGCGCGCCAAGCGCGATCAGGCCAGGTGGGCCGCGGCCGTCAAGCAGGTGGAAGACACCGCGAAGGGAACTGGCAACCTTATGCCGGTGATCGTAGAGGCCGTCGAAGCCAACGCCACCGTTGGCGAAATCTCCGACGCCATGCGTCACGTCTACGGCGAGTATCACGAGACAGTGGTGATCTAGCGCCGTAGGCCCGCAACGGGCTCTTGAATAGTTTCACGCGACAAGAACCAACCCTTCTCGATCATCCCTCGCTGAGATGCTCAGGGGACACTGTCCCCAAACACCCGCCTGAAAATCTTATCCACATTCCGCAACGGCCGCTTCAAATCAAACGCATGCTCCAGCGTTTCTCGGTTCACCTTGCCCGTGATCTCGGGATCGCTCATGACGAGCTCGCGAAAGTTCAGGTCGTCTTTCCATGCGCGCATCGCGTTCGACTGGACCAAGCGATAAGCATCCTCGCGCGACACGCCAGCCTCCACCAGATCCAGCAGCAACTGACCGCTGAAAACCAGCCCGCCGGTCGATTCCAGGTTCCGCAGCATGCGCTTCGGGTACACCAGCAGCGTGTCGACGAGATTCGTCGTCTTCTGCAACAGGTAGTCGACCAGGATCGTCGAATCCGGCAGGATCACGCGCTCCACCGACGAATGCGAGATGTCGCGCTCGTGCCAGAGAGGAACGTTCTCGAAGGCTGCCTGCGCATTGGCCCGCACCACGCGCGCCAGCCCGCTGATCTGCTCGCAGGTTACGGGGTTGCGCTTATGCGGCATGGCCGACGAACCCTTCTGCTTCTCACTGAAATATTCTTCCGCCTCGCGAACCTCAGTGCGCTGCAGGTGCCTGATCTCCGTTGCGATTTTGTCCAGCGTCGACGCGATGACGGCCAACGTCGCCACATAGAACGCGTGGCGGTCACGCTGAATCACCTGCGATGAAACCGAAGCGACGTTCAACCCCAGCCGCTTGCAAATGGCCTCTTCGTATTCGGGTTCGAGATGAGCCGCGTTGCCTACGGCGCCTGAAAGCTTGCCCACTCGCATCTGCTCGGATGCCATCTCGAAGCGCTCGATGTCGCGCTGCACCTCGGAGTACCAGTTAGCCAGCTTCAGCCCAAAGGTAATCGGCTCGGCGTGGATGCCGTGGGTGCGGCCAATCTGCGGCGTATCCTTAAACTCGAACGCTCGCTTTTTCAACACCTCGCGCAGCTTCGTCAGGTCTTCGCGAATGATGGCCGACGCCTGCTTCACCATCAGCGCCTGTGCCGTGTCGACGACGTCGTTGGACGTCAGCCCGTAGTGCAGCCAGCGTGATTCCGGACCTACCTTTTCAGCCACGGCGGTGGTAAAGGCAATAACGTCGTGCTTCACTTCGGCTTCGATCTGGTTAATGCGGTCGAGGTCGAAGCCGCCCTTCTCGCGCATGGCCTTGGCGGCCGACTGCGGCACGATGCCAGCCTCGGCCAGGGTTTCGGTGGCCGCGATTTCCACGTCCAGCCAGGTCTGAAACTTGTTCTGGTCACTCCAGATGCGGCCCATCTCCGGGCGCGTATAACGTGCGATCACAGGGAACTCCTTGCCATAAATGAGGCTGGGAATGAGTGCGAAACCCTTTATTGTACCGGAACGCCGCCTTCGGCTTCCTTGCCCGCGATGGTTTACCGGCCTCCCCACACAACCCAGGTTCGTGCCCGGTTTCACAGGCAAGGCGGCATCTTGCGACTTCCCGTCCCCCCACGGCATCTTATAAACATCGTAATACGATATAATCGTATCCACACATTTATGGCTAACTCGAACGAGCACTCCGACTACCAAGCCCTTGCGGAATTTCGTTACCAGATGCGCCGCTACCTGCATCTCAGCGAAGAGGCCGCGCGCGCTGTCGGCATCGAGCCGCAACAACATCAGCTCATGCTGGCCGTCAAAGGCATTCCGGACGGTGAAGAGCCGCGGATTGCTTACCTGGCCGAGCGCCTGCAAATCCAGCACCACAGCGCGGTTGAGCTGGTGGACCGCATGGAGAAGAAGAGCCTCATCCTTCGCAAGCGCGCCGAGAGCGATCGGCGCGAGGTCCACGTGCTGCTGACGGCTCGTGGTGACCGAGTGCTGTCCGAATTGACCAAACACATGAAGGCCGAGCTGCGATCGGCAACGCCCGCGCTGGTGGCCACCTTGCGCCGGCTTACCGCGCGCTCATCCCCGACCGTTAAGGGAAGATCGAAGACACGGAAGGGAGCAGCGGCATAGCTATGACCAATCGCATGGAAACTTTGGGAGTGGATGGCCTGAACCCCCTTAGCACGGAGCGGGCGAGCTCTGCGCCACTCGGACAAGAAGCCAGGTTTCGCACCGGAATCGTGTCTCTGCTGGCGGGGGGAATTGGAATCACCGCCGGCATCATCGCCTATCTGCTCTACAACCTCATCGGGCTGTTCACCAACATCGCGTTCTATCATCACGTCTCGTTCATCTTCCGCAGCGCACGCGAAAATCATCTGGGGCTGCTGGTGATTGTCATCCCGGTGATCGGCGGAATCATCGTCGGCATCATGGCGCGCTACGGTTCCGACAAGATTCGCGGACATGGCATCCCTGAGGCGATGGAGGCGGTGCTCATCAACCGCAGCCGCATCGAGCCTAAAGTCGCCATCCTGAAGCCTCTGTCGGCGGCCATCGCCATCGGTACCGGCGGACCGTTCGGCGCTGAAGGTCCCATCATTCAGACCGGCGGGGCCATCGGCTCACTGGTTGGGCAGGTGATGCACACCACCGCGTCGGAGCGCAAAGTCCTGCTGGCGTGCGGGGCTGCAGCGGGCATGGCCGCGACCTTCAGCACGCCCATCGCCGGCGTGATTCTCGCCATCGAGCTACTGCTCTTCGAGTTCAAGTCGCGCTCGTTTATCCCGCTGGTCATCGCCAGCACCCTGGCCACCAGCGTTCACTTCCGCCTGATGGGGCGCGGGCCGATGTTTCAGGTCGGTGCCCTCGACTTCGGTTTGCCTCACGCTTTGCCGTTCTATCTCGTGCTGGGAGTCCTCTGCGGCTTGGCGGCGTTGGGCTTCAGCAAATTGTTGTATTGGGTCGAAGACCAGTTTGAGAAGCTGCCAATTCACGAAATGTGGTGGCCGGCGATCGGCGCCCTAGGCCTGGGCATCATTGGCTACTTCGTGCCCCGGGTGCTCGGCGTCGGGTATGACACCATCTCCGACATCCTGAACGCCAGGATGCTGCTCGGCGGTTTGCTGGCGGTGATGGTCTTCAAGTCGGTTGCGCTGGTGATTTCGCTGGGATCGGGAACATCGGGCGGCCTGTTGGCGCCAATGTTCATGGTCAGCGCGGCGATGGGCTCGGTCTTCGCCATGGTGGTCGACAAGATCTGGCCGGCCGCAAATCTCTCGCCGGGAGCATTCGCGCTTGTGGCCATGGGCGCAGTGTTTGGCGCGGCGTCGCGCGCGGCCTTCACGTTCATCATCTTCGCCTTTGAGATTACGCGCGACTACAACTCGGTGCTGCCGCTGATGCTGGTGACGGTGATCGCTGACGCCATTGCCGTTCGCTACGCAAAGAATTCGATCATGACCGAAAAGCTGGCACGCCGCGGCCTGCACATCCACCAGGACTACGAACCCGATGTATTCCAGCAGGTGACGGTCGGCGAGGTCATGGCGAAGGAGTTCGATACGGTTCCTGTCGATATGCCGGTCGGAGAGTTGGCAGAGCGCGTCACCAAACGCGATCCGGCGGTCACGCATCACCAGGGAGTGTTCATCGTCGACAAAGAAGGCCGCCTGGCCGGCATTATCACGCGCGCCGATATTATGCGAGCGCTGGAGAAGGACTCGACGGGCAGCATGACCGTGCTGGAAGCCGGATCGAGCAACCCGGTCGTTGCGTATCCGAAAGAGGTACTGTATGACGCGGCCGCGCGCATGCTGCGCTCGAACGTTGGGCGCTTGCCGGTGGCGAGTTGGGAAGAGCCGGGTAAGCCGGTTGGCTATCTTGGGCGCTCGCAGGTGATGGCGGCGCGGTTGCGGCGGCTGGAAGAGGAGTACGTCCGCGAGCCGGGTTGGATGAAGGGAAGACGGCGGGAGAGCCGCAAACCTGCGTGAGAGTTACTTCGTGAGTTGCACGCGCGGCCGGCATTTCTAACGAGACGCCTCATGCCGACCGAAGCGGTTGGTGGTTACCGGAAGAGTGCACCTTCTGCCACACGGACAGCAGGTCCTTCGACTACGCGTCCGCCCGCCGCAAAAGCTGCGGCGGAAAAGCAAAGGACGCGGACGCTTCGCTCAGGATGACAATCAAGGAAGAAATTCTTGCGTCAAGGGGAGTCGCTCCAGAAACACGAGCGTCATCCCTCGTCCACCACGCCCAGCAGCTCGGACATCTCCTCGTACAGAAATCCCTCGCCGGGCCGATATGGTTGTACCCATTTGCCGTCGATTACGAACTGCGGAATGGCGCGCTTGCCCGTGCGGCGGACGACCTCATCGGCCGCACCTGGCGTGGTCTCGATATCGACCTCGGTGAACGGAATGTTGTTCTGCTGGAGGAAGCGCTTGGCCGTCCGGCAGTCGGGGCACCAGCAGGCGGTGTAGACCAGTAACTCCATATTCACATTGTATGATGCGGGAAGTCGCGGAGCCGAACGTGCTATGGTCGGTCAACGATGCGAGGCCAAAAGTTGTGGGAGAGCATTACGCTCTCCCACGTGTGTATTTGCTAATTGCTAACAGCCAAATGCTAATTGCCGCCTGTCAGTTGCTATACAGCAGCACGCCTTCTGTCTTCTCTTCGCCGACGGGGCGATAGAAGAGCTGGTCGTTGTCGAGGTAAACCTCGATGAACGCCGGACGCTGCTGGAAGGTGCCCTGGATGAGCGCTTCTGACAGCGGGTCCTCGATGTACTTCTGCAAGGCGCGCCGCAGCGGGCGGGCGCCGTAGGTGCGATCGACGACGGTTTTGTCGAGGATCCACTTGCGGGCTTCTTCCGTCACGGTAACGGTGATCGAGCGCTGCGCCAGGTTGGTGTTCAGGTGCTGCACCATCAGCTCGACAATCTGGATCAGGTCGACCTCGGTCAGTGCGCCGAAGATGATCACTTCGTCCAGGCGGTTGAGGAATTCGGGATTGAAGGTGCGCTTCACTTCGTTGCGCACCATGTCCTCGACCTTGGTTGAGGTGTTCTCGTCCAGCTCCGCCTGGAAACCCAGACCGGTGCGCTTCTGCAAATGACGAGCGCCGATGTTCGACGTCATGATGATGATGGCATTCTTGAAGTCAACGGTATTCCCCAGACCGTCGGTGAGCTGCCCGTCCTCAAACACCTGCAGCAGGATGTTAAAGAGGTCGGGGTGTGCCTTCTCGACTTCGTCCAGCAGGACGACCGAGTAAGGAGCGCGCTTCACACGTTCGGTGAGCTGACCACCTTCTTCGTAGCCAACGTATCCCGGAGGCGAGCCGATCAGCTTGGAGACCGAGTGCTTCTCCATGAACTC
>DATHQX010000249.1:0-16653 GCA_035482295.1 Verrucomicrobiia bacterium | reverse complement strand
GGCACCGCGACCAGCGTCTGTAATACGTCGTGCAACTCGTCGCTGTCGCGCACATCGGGACGCGCCTCATCGCGCACGCGCGCGATGGCCTGCTGGTCGAGCCGGCCCACTTCGTTCAGCACCGCCTCGGGCAGGATGCGGCGCATCTGCACGGCGCGCGCGCGGCGCTCCTCCAGCGGAGCGTCGTCGAGGAAGGCGTAGGGATTCGCGTTCAGAATCTCGTGCGAGAACTGCGAGGGCACAGGCGTATCGACCGCGAGGCAGCGAATCTCGCCGCTGTAGATTTTGGCGATCACCGCGCGCAGGCCATCGATGTCCATCGCCTCGGTGAGGACGTCTTTCATCACCTCTTGAATCAGAGGGTGATCGGGGATCTCGATGTCGCCGACGAGATTTTCCGGACAGGCGGCCACGTCGGGAAAGACCGACGCGAGAAGGTCGTCGCTGCGGATGCGCTGGATCGGCGGCGGAACTTTCTTGCCGCCTTGGAAGCGCAGCAAGGCGAGCGAGCGGTTGGCATCCCAGCGCCAGCGGGTGGCAAAAATCGGCGAAGGCAGTGCGGCCTGCTCGAGGATCTCCTGTACGGTTTCGTTCTGCAGATAGTGGAAGACGTCGCTGAGCGGGAAGCTGTGCTGCTCGGCCAGCGCGATGTTCAGCCCGTTGTCGGTGGCCGCGGCCTGCAGCTCAAAATTGAACGAGCGGCAAAAACGTTTGCGCAGCGCCAGTCCCCAGGCCTTGTTGATGCGGCCGCCGAAGGGCGCGTGGATGACCAGTTGCATGCCGCCGCCTTCATCGAAGAAGCGCTCGGCGATGATGGTGTTGAGCGTGGGAACCTCGCCGAGTACGGCGCGGCCGGTGACGATGTATTCGATGAGTTGCTCGGCGGCTGAGTCGTCGAGGCCGCATTCGTCCTTGAGCCAGGCTGAGGCGTTTTGGACTTCAGGGGAGAATTCGAGCCCGCGCAGGCGGCGGCGCGGTTTAGGAGTGTCGCCGGCTGAAGCCGGCTCTTGATTCATTAGCCGCTGGTCATCTGCAGCCCTGAAGGGCTGCTCCACTCTGTCGCCGGCCGAAGCCGGCTCTTCATTCTCATTTGGCTGGCTGGGCGCGGGCCTGAAGGCCTGCTCTACCCGATCCGTAATGGCATGGGACGCAGAATCTGGCGCAGCGTCTGACGCGGGGCTGAAGGCCCGCTCTACCAGCGTCTTGATCTGCGGCTTTGTCGAGTCGCCTTGGAAGCGCTCGAAGTTGGCAATGCGTTCGGCGCGGACCCCGCCCATCTCTGGATCGAGCGGCACAGGCAGCGGCGCGGTGTTCGGCAGTCGCTTGCTGATCTCTTCGCGCAAATCGGCGACGTGCTGTGAAAGTTCGTCGGTGCGGGCGGGGGCTTCTCCACGCCAGAACGGCACGGTTGGCGGAGCACCGTGCGCGTCTTCGACGATCACGCGAGCGGCGTTCGCCTCGACCCGCTTAATGCGCCATGACGTATTGCCCAGCAACATGATGTCGCCGGCGCTGCTCTCCACGGCGAAGTCTTCGTCCAGCGTGCCGACAACGATTTCTTCCGGTTGCGCGACGACGGTAAACAGCGCCGTCTCCGGGATGGCGCCTCCGCTGGTGATTGCGGCCAGGCGCGCACCGCGTCGCGCGCGCAGGCGACGGTTGACCATGTCACGGAAAAGGTACGCGCCATAGCGTCCGCGCTTCGCAGCGATGCCAGCCGAGAGCATCTCGATGATGCGGTCGTACTGCTCGCGCTTCAGCTCGCGATACGGATAGGCGCGGCGCATGAAGTCGAAGAGTTCGTCCTCATCCCAGTCTTCACAGGCGCACATGGCGACTATTTGCTGCGCCAGGATGTCGAGGGGCGAAGGCGGAATGCGCAGCACGTCGAGGTCACCCTGCTTGATGGCACGCACGGTGGCGGCACATTCGAGAAGGTCGTCGCGCGTGGTGGCGAAGAAGCGGCCCTTGGGAATGGCTCCGCGCCAGTGGCCTGCGCGGCCGACACGTTGCAGCGCGACAGCAATGGAGCGGGGCGAGTTGATCTGGCAGACCAGGTCGACGGTGCCGATGTCGATACCGAGTTCGAGCGAAGCGGTGGCGACCAGCAGCCGAATCTCGCCGTTCTTCAGCTTGCGTTCAGCAGCGAGACGGATTTTGCGCGAGAGGCTGCCGTGATGCGATGCGACCTGATCTTCCCCGAGGCGTTCGCCCAGATGCAGCGCGAGGCGCTCGGCCAGGCGGCGGGTGTTGACGAAGACCAGCGTCGAACGGTGTTGCATGGCCAACTCGCCAAGGCGGTCGTAGATCTCGCCCCACATCTCGTTGCTGGCGATGGGACCAAGTTCCGATGGGGGAATTTCGACGGTGAGATCAAGTTGGCGGCGATGGCCGATGTTGACGATGACGGGAGTGTCGCCGGCTGAAGCCGGCTCTTCAATATTTGAGGACTGATTGAATGCAGCCCTGAAGGGCTGCTCCACCCGATTCTCCGGCCCGTCAGAAAAGTGGGACTGGCTGGACGCAGAGCTGAAGCGCTGCTCTGCCCCGTCGCCGGCTGAAGCCGGCTCGGGAAATAATTGGGCATCGCGCGACGCGGGTCTGAAGGCCCGCTCTACCCGATCATCTATAACCGTTTCTCGCGCGCCGGTCAGAAACCGCGCTACCTCCTCAATCGGCTTCTGTGTGGCCGAGAGGCCGATGCGCGTTGGATGGTTCGCCAGCAGCGCCAGGCGCTCGAGCGAGATCGCCAGATGCGAGCCGCGCTTGTCGTCAGCGACGGCGTGAATTTCGTCGACGATGACGGTCTTCACGTGACCAAGAATGCCGCGGCTGCTATTGGCGGTGAGCAGGATGTAAAGCGACTCGGGCGTCGTGACCAGGATGTGCGGCGGCCGCTTGAGCATCTCGCGGCGCTCTTTGGTGAGCGTGTCACCAGTGCGCACGGCCGTGCGAATCTCAGGCATCAGCAGGCCACGCTCGCCTGCCAGCGTCAAAATCTCGCCGAGCGGGCCTTCCAGATTTTTCTGAATGTCGTTGCCCAGCGCCTTCAGCGGCGAGACGTAAAGAACTTCGGTCGCGTCACGCAGGTCTCCGCAAAGCGCCTTGCGGACCAGGCGATCAATACAGATGAGGAACGCCGCCAGTGTCTTGCCGGAGCCGGTAGGTGCGGAGATGAGCGTCGTTCGGCCGGCGAGGATTGGCGGCCAGCCCTGCTCCTGCGGCTCGGTCGGGGTGCCGAACTTACCGACGAACCACTCGGCCACCAGCGGATGCGCCCACGCCAGAGAAGCCGGAATGTCCCCCACAGACATTGGGAGATGATAGCAGAAGTTTTCGCTAAATGTTCGCTGCAGGAACGCGCTTTTCGCTAATCGCCAGAGTCGCTGGTCGCCCCGACGCCGTTGGGCGAACGACACGTGTCCTGCGTGGCGCAGATTAGAAATTAAAGACACAGTCTGCCATTCTGGCGAAAAGCAAAAGGCGAAAAGCGAAGAAGAAGCGTTTCCCGCTGCTAAACTTTCAGCATGTCCTCTGAGCGCGCGAAAAAGATCAAACTGATGCTGTTTGACGTCGACGGTGTAATGACCGACGGCACCATATTTCTCTTTCCTGCTCTCGGCGGAGGCGCCGGAGGAGGTACACACGAGCATCGCGAGAAGATGGCCGACGCCGGCGGCTACGGCATCGCCAGCAGCGACGTCATCGAGGCCAAGGGCTTCAATGCGCACGATGGCACCGGCTTCTCGCTGCTGCGGCTGGGCGGGCTTGAGGCGGGCATCATCACCAAGCGCATCTCCGAGACGGTGCGACTGCGTGCGCGCGATTTGAAAATCGAGTACGTGTACCAGGGGCAGCAGGACAAGGCTGCTGCGTTCTACGAGATTCTCGAGAAGAGCGGGTTGAGCGCGGAGGAAGTCTGCTACGTTGGCGACGATGTCATCGACCTGCCGGTAATGCGGCTATGCGGGCTGGCGATCGCGGTGAGGAATTCGCGGCCTGAGGTCATTCGCGAGTCGCATTATGTGACGCCGAACGAGGGTGGCAAGGGCGCGGTGCGCGACGCGATTGAATATGTTTTGCGGGAGCAGGGGAAGCTGGATCGGACCATCGAAGACTACATCCAGTCGCGCAGTCAGGATCCGGCGACCAAAGTTCAGTAGCCAACAACCCCTGAAACAAGCGTTCGCCTTTCGGGCAAAAAGAGCCCCTCCGACGGACAGGGGCGAGTTGCACATCGGAGGGGTAGCCGTTGTTACACGACCATTCTCAGGGTTGTTATCGGCTCAAACACAAGCCCCCCGAAGAAGTTTCGTGTGCCTGAAAAATGTGCGCCACTTTCGACAAAAATCTTCTTTCAGGGCACGCATCTTCGCCGGAATCAGCAATTTGCACAGGCTTCGAATAGTCTGGCACCACAGCAGGTAACGTTGTGCCTAAAAATTCACAGTTTTCGAGCCAACCCTAGGGGTTTGGCTCCCCACCTGCACCTCGCCCCAAGCTACATCGGCCAGACACATTGCAGTAGCACTTAGCGACAAGCACAGCGAAAGTTTTACCTGTCAACGGTAAAACCGACACGCTACAGCCCTGCGATGGCCGAAAACGCAGGCCCTCACAGGCCAAACCAACCAGAAGTAGAGGGAAATGATGTACATGGGTGCAGAACAATGATGAATGAGACGTACGGCCTGCCAGGGAAAAGTATCACCCGCACAAAGCCAACAGTAATCAACGTCATCATTGCGGATCATCAACCAGTATTCCGGGCCGGGATCGCGAAACTGCTGGCCACCGAAGACGACATGCGCATCCTGGCGCAACCCTACTCGGCCGAGCACCTATTCAATGCGGTGGATAAGCTGCGTCCCCACGTTCTGATTCTCTCCACCGGATTTCTTCCTTCGGAGGACGATCTGCGTCGACTCACCGGCACGGCCGGCGAGCGGCAAATCGCCATCTTGATGCTTACCGAAAACGACCAGCGCACGCCACATCTGGTTCCTTTCGGAGTGCAGGGCGTCTTCTACCGCTCGGTTAAAGGCGAAATGCTGATCGAAGGGGTGCGCCGGCTGGCGCAAGGCGGGCGCTATCTCCAGATGCATGCAGCGGCGGAAATCTCTGCCGATCTAGTCGGCGAGCGGGTGACGTCGCAGCTGTCGCGTCGCGAGTTGAAGGTCGTAGCCGCTGTGGTGCAGGGCTATCGCAACAGCGAAATCGCGAAAACATTGGGCGTTACGGTGCCCATGATCAAGAAGTTGACGCGCTCCATCTTCGACAAGACAGGTGTGTCCGGACGGCTGGAACTCGCGCTGTTTGTGATTCATCACCAGGTTCTGGCGCATGCGGCGGCCGAGCAGGCAATGCAGCCGGGGATTCCCGCGCATCTGCGCACCACAAGCATCGACCGTATGTACACCAGCAAGAATTTGGCGGTGCTTCCCAAAATCGTCATTGACTTGCCGCATCCACCCAAAACGGCGTGATCTCCGCCGGAACCATCCTTGGTACCACCTGTTCGTCCCCAAAATGTGTTAAGTAAGAACTGGAAAGATAGCGGGGCATCCGTCTCGCGAAAAGTTGGAACGGCGAACCACTCCGGCCCGATGCCATGCATCCGTTGTATCGGGCTGAGCGGGTTCTTTGGTTTAGTGGCAGTTTCCGGTTGAATTCAGGACGGTGACTCCCTACTATGAAAGTTCCGTTGGCAAAACGGAGAACGGCAGTGATCGGAGGAGCAAGCGTTCTCCGGCAGTCGCAATTGGTTTCGGCCCAACGGTATTTAAGGTTTCTCATGACGAAGCGCTCCCCCTTTGCCCTGGTTTTTTGCCTGGCGATTTTCTCCAGCCTGGGCGGCTTGGCAGCCACCATCAGCACCACCACGCACTCCTCCAGTACGCATAAATCCAAGAGCAAGTCGTCGCACAAAATCACTGAGCCGGCGGCGGCGCAGAAGAAAATGTCGCGCATGCGGCACAGCAGCGTCACCGTGGCGAGCCGAAATCGCTCCACGCATACAGTCGCCACCAGAAAACATCACTATTACGGTGAGCGTTTCTACGCCAGCTCCTTCGCCAACGATCAGGTAGACGGTGACATCACTGCCGGTGAGGATCCGGTCGTCAGGGCCGCGGCCATCGAAGCATTGGGCAGCATGAACGGCACCATCGTCGCAATGGATCCCGACAGCGGTCGCATCCTGGCGATGGTCAATCAGAAGCTGGCGCTCTCAGCGGGCGCGCAGCCCTGCTCGACCATTAAAGTCGCGGTCGCGCTAGCGGCGCTGAGCGAAAACGTCATCACCAAGGACACGCAGGTTCCGCTGACCAAGACCTGGCACGTCGACCTGACGACTGCGCTGGCGAAGTCCAACAACGCTTATTTCGAAGCGGTCGGTCGCAAACTGGGATTCGAGAAGGTCAGCTATTACGCGCATCAATTTGGACTGGGAGAGCTGGCGGGCTGGCAGATTCCCAACGAGCACCTGGGCACCTTCCCTTCCACCGAGCTGGATGAAAAGCTCGGCGGCGTTGGCAAGATGTGCTCCTTCGGCGAAAGCATTTCGCTGACACCATTGCAACTGGCGGGACTGATGGGCGCCATCGCCAACGGCGGCACGCTGTATTACCTGCAGCATCCGACGACGCCGGAGCAGGTAGCGAGCTTCACACCCAAGGTGAAGCGCAAGCTCGATATCGGTCCGCTGATCCCCGAGATCTCCGATGGCATGGCCGGCGCGGTGCAGTTCGGCACGGCGCGCTCCCTGAAAACGAACTTCATCGAGGAGCCGGTGCTCGGCAAAACGGGAACCTGCTCGAAGGACGGCACGCGTTTCGGCTGGTTCGGCTCATTCGCCAACACGCAGTATGGGCGGATCGTCACCGTGATCTTTCTGGAAGGCGGACGGCCGACCTTTGGACCCAAGGCCGCGGAGCTTGCCGGCGTCATGTATCGCAATCTTTACGATCACGATTATTTCGCTGTGAAGAAAACGCCGGCAGAAGCGCAGAAGATCGTTCCTTCCGCTGCCGGCGCTGAACAATAACGACAAGCTTGACAGGCCAGACTCAGCCTCCGGGATTCCGGAGGCTTTTGTTTCGCCGTTCAGTTTATTTCGTGAAGGGCGAGGCTGACTGTTTCTGCAAACGGTCGAGCGCATCCTGATAGCGAGTCTTCAGGGATTCGTCCTGAGTCGCGGCGATCTGTGCGGTGAGCCACTTGAGCATGGCCGCGCGTGAGGGATGAGGCAGCGAGTTGTCGGTATCGGAGATGCGCCACTCACTGTTCTGCTGAGTCACGCTGTAATACACGTCTTGCGTCGATCCATCCGGTTCAGGCACGTAGCCGAGTCCGGGATCGAAGGTCCCGAGCAGGCGGTAATGCACCATCACGGAAAACTTCGCATGGTCTTCGATGGGCTCGGGATCAACGGTGTAACGCGCGATGACATTGATCTTGGTGAAGTCCTGTGGCGAGGCCCACCACACGAGCGGCTGAAACTTCGGCCATGAAGTCTTGGGATCGAGCCGCAGACCTTCGTAATCGAGGCGACAATACTTCGAAACCACTTCACGAACTTGCGCGCCCGTTGTGTCTTCCTGCGGGCGTTGAGTAGGCACAGGAAACTGAGCGAACATCGAGCCAGCTGTGCTGAGAAGAAATACGGCGAAGATTATTCCGCGGCGAATCGGCGACACAATGACGAATCCTTCCAGGTGGGAGCACCTGAGAAAAGGGTACACCGTGAAGCCCCAAAGCGGAACGAACGCTGCGCGAAAAGCCTATGCGCGAGCGGTCTTTTGATCGCTGAAGACCTGGCCGTCGCGGATGTGAATGACGCGGTGCGCGTACTCGGCGATATCGTGTTCGTGCGTAACTAGTACGATCGTGTTTCCCTGGTCGTGCAGGCGATCGAACAGCGCCATGATTTCGACACCGGTCTGCGAGTCAAGGTTGCCGGTGGGCTCGTCAGCCAGGATGATCGAAGGATTGTTTACCAGCGCGCGGGCTATGGCTACGCGCTGCCGCTGGCCGCCCGACAGTTCGTTGGGCTTGTGGCTCATGCGCTTTTCCATGCCCACGGAAGTCAGGACGCTCTTGGCGCGCTCCAGTCGCTCTTCGGCGGGAAGGCCGGCATAGATGAGCGGCAGCTCGACATTGTGCAGCGAGGTCGCGCGCGCCAGCAGGTTGAAAGTCTGAAAGACGAATCCGATTTCCTTGTTGCGAATGCGAGCCAGCTCATCGTCATCGAGTTCGCTGACCAACTGACTGTTCAGCCAGTAGTTGCCTTTGCTCGGCGTGTCCAGGCAGCCGATGAGGTTCATCAGGGTGGATTTTCCAGAGCCGGACGGACCCATGATGGCCACGTACTCGTTGCGCTGGATGCGGATGTTCACGCCGCGCAGCGCGTGTACCTGCTGCTCCGAACCCATGTCGTAGGTCTTCCACAAATCTTCGGTGCAGATGATACAGCTGTTGGGCACCGTCGTCGTGGGCACCTCGGTCAGGCTCGCCAAGTCCGTAGCCATACTCTTCTCCTCGGCCGGTCGCTGCTCTGGATTCGTCATGCGATCAAGATAACTGTCTGTTGCAACTCGGCCCTATACTTCGATGTTTTCGCGATTAATCCGATTCGTCGCTCTTGGGCTTGACGGAGTTGTCGATCTTCACGCTGGCGCCGTTGCGCAGCGTCCGCAAGACCTTGTAACTGCCGGTCACGATCTGATCGTCTTCCTTCAAGCCGTTGTTCACTTCGATGTCGGTTGTGCCGCTGATGCCGGTCGCCACAGGTACGAAGACCGCATCACGGTTGTTCCGGATGACGAAGACGCCCTGCAACTCCTCTTTGGGATCACCGCCGGCGGAAGTAGCCGCTTCCACGGCGTTCTTCTTGTCCTTGTTCTCGGGAGTTAGATCGCCACGCAGGCGAATGGTGAGCGCCTGAATCGGGATGGCCAGTACCGCGTTCTTCTTTGCGGTGGTGATGCGGGCCGTCGCCGACAGGCCCGGCAACACGTTCGGCGGGGGATCCTGTAATGCGACCACAACCTTGAAGTCCTTGGCCTCCTGACCGCTGGTGGTGCTCTGCGCCGTCGAGACGCCGGTGGAACGCAGCAGGGCGTTTCGGCCGATCTCGCTCACCACGCCTTTGAACTTCTGCTTAGGCATGGCATCGATCGTTATTTCAGCCGGCTGTCCAATCTGCACATTGACGATGTCGCTTTCGTCCACGCGAACTTCCGCGGTGATCACCGAGGTGTCGCCGATGGTCATCAGCGTACTGCCCGGCGAATTCTGAATGCCGGGCACAACCGTCTCGCCTTCGCGCACGGGAACGTTAGTGATGATGCCGTCGAAGGGCGCTTCGTACTGCGTCTTGCTCAACACATCGTTGGCGTGCCGCAGCATGGCGGCGTTCTGCGAGATGTGCCCTTGGGCGGAATCGAGCGAAGCCTTGGCTTGCGCAAGTTTGGCCTTCGACATCGAGACCTGCGCCATCGACGTGTCGTACGCTGCTTTCTTGACGTCGTAATCGGATTTGGCGATCAGTTGCTGATCGTACAAAGCCTTATTGCGGTCATAGTCGAGTTTGGCGTGCTCCAGTTCAGCTTCGGATGACTTCAGGTCTGCCGATGCCGTGTTGACCGCAGCTTGCGCTGCAATCGCATCGGTGCGAGAGGCATTCAGCGCCGAATCGTTAGCCGAGACATCCGCCTGTGGCTGGACGTTGTCCAACAGGGCCAGCATCTGGCCCTTCTTCACGCGGTCGCCTTCCTTCACGTAGAGATGCGTGATCTTGGCGAAGGCATTGGCGCCGATGTTTACATAAACCTTGGGTTTGATCTCGCCAGAGGCAGTCACAACCGAGGTCAGGTCCTCGCGCATGACCTTCCCGGTCTGAACGGAGACAACGCCTTTGTGGCTTTGTTGGATACTGAATCCGACAACGGCCAGCAACACAACAACGACAGCGGCAATCAGCGCGATCTTTTTTCGCTTATTCATCGAGCCTCAGAAAGGAGGATACCGTACGCAACTCAGCCTGCTCGGTAGTACGGATAAAGACGGCCCAAGGTTCCTGTCGGGAGCGAGTTCGACTTTTTTTCGGGCGCAGAAACGGGCCGAGCCGGCAGGTCCGTGCGATCCAACAAACGCTGGGCGATATCCCAGATTATAACGGTCTCCGGCCGCCCTTGAAATGCCCTGGGCCGCCGTACCAGATTACTTTTCAGTAGACCGTCCTGTCAGTCCCGGCACCCGCCGGAGCTAAAGCCCTTATGGCGTCGTATTTCGAGCAACTTAGGCCGTAGCAGCGGGTTGTCAAGAAGGGGCGTAAGACCGTCTCCGACGGCCTGCGTTCCGTCCCGATTACCTTGCTTTCACATGGGCTAGCACATACAATTTAATAGCCCTTAGTGTTTCTTGAGGAGTGCGTTGGTACCAAATGAAGTTGCGCCTTTTTCGGTGGATGTTCGCGTCATTTTCGATCGTTGCTGTTTTCTGCGCGTTAGCGGCAGCGCAGGACTCGCCTGCTTCCAATAAGAGCTCCGGCCAGCCGGCCAGTCAACCCGCTTCCAGTTCTACCCCTGCCGGCTCTGCTGCCACGACACCTACAGGATCCGCGGCCGCCAGCACTGGCACGAATGCGGCAGGCACAGCCCCGGCGCAGGCTGGTGATCAGTCCGATCCCCTGAAGCGTTCGCTGACCCAGGAGCAGAAGAAAAAGAACTCCAAAGCTTTGAAACAGGAGTTGAGCGGCACCTACAAGAAGTGGCTGAAAGAGGACGTGGTCTACATCATCACGCCCGAAGAGGTCTCCGCATTCAAAGCGCTCTCCAACGACGAAGAGCGTGATCAGTTCATCGAAAACTTCTGGCTGCGCCGCGACCCAACGCCCGACACTCCCGAGAACGAATACAAGGAAGAGCATTATCGCCGCATCGCCTACGCCAACGAGCATTTCGGCGCCGGCCTTCCGGGATGGAAAACTGATCGCGGCCGTATCTACATCATCTGGGGCGCACCCGATCAGATTGAGTCGCATCCGACTGGTGGCACCTGGGACCGTCCCCAGGAACAGGGCGGCGGCACGACCTCAACGTATCCCTACGAAGACTGGCGCTATCGCTATCTGGAAGGCATACAGGAGAACGTTGAGCTTGAATTTGTCGACCCGTGCTCCTGCGGCGATTACCACCTGACCAGCGATCCCAACGAGAAAGACGCGTTGCTGCATACCCCGGGCGGCTCCACTATGTACGAGCAGATGGGCATTGGCAACCGCGCCAACCGTATGGATCCGTACGCGCCGAACACCAGCCCGGAATCGGGCATCGAGAGCAGCAAAGAGTTCGACAAAATGGAGATGATGGCGAAGGTGCAGGCGCCTCCGCCAGTGAAGTTCAAGGACCTGGAAGAAGTCGTCAGCCACAAGATCAGCGTCAATCTGATGCCCTTCGAAGTCCGTACAGACTTTGTGAAGGTTACTGGCGACACCGTGCTTGTCCCGGTGACGCTGCAGATTAAAAACAAGGACATCACGTTCGTTTCAAAGGATGGAATCCAGCGCGGCACGGTAAACATCTTTGGACGTGTGACCGGCATTACCGGCAAGGTCGCTCAGACCTTCGAAGACACCGTGCAGGTCGACGTTCCCCAGGAGTTGCTGGAAAAGACCGTGGAGCACTCGTCGCTGTACTGGAAGGCTGTTCCGCTGCGCCCCGGCCGCTACCGCATCGACCTGGTGGTGAAGGACGTGAACGGCGACCGCGTCGGCACTTGGAGCCGCGGCATTGCGGTCCCCGAATACAACGAGGACAAACTGGCATCTTCGTCGCTGATCTTGTCCGACAAGATGGAGAAGGTGGCGACCAAGAGTGTCGGTTCCGGCAGCTTCGTCCTCGGCGAAACCAAGCTGGAGTATCCGCACCTGGATGGCGCCGATGGCAAGCCGGCCAGTTTCAAGAAAGATCAGCGCATGGCGCTGTGGATGCAGGTCTATAATCTCCAACAAGACGATAAGACCAAAAAGCCCTCGGCCAACATTGAATACGAGATCGTTAACCTGGCCAACAATCAGTCGGTGGTGCACTCGACGGAGTCGACAGACACCATGGGCAATCTTGGCGACCAGGTCACCCTGGAGAAAACGGTCTCTCTGAGCAGCTTGCAGCCCGGGCTTTATAGGTTGACGATAAAGGTCGACGACAACGTCTCGAAGCAGCAGATCGCTCCTTCTGTGCGGTTTGCTGTCGAGTAACGAAAGCTTGGGGCACTGTGGGCGGCGCGCTTGCGTCCATGGTTTTTTATCCCGGAACCTCTGACAGGGGGTTTGAAACGATGACCCGATTTATCACGTGTATTGCGTTGCTGGCCTCGCTGTGTGTAGCGGCGTCAGCCGGGGTCACTCCGGGCTCAATCTCCGGTTATGTGCGCAGCACGGCTGGCACTCCTCAGATGGGCGCCACGGTACAACTGGTGAGCGGCGCCGGCCAGCTTTTGGTCATCCACACCGACCCCAAGGGCTATTTCATCGCGACCGGCCTCACCCCCGGAAGCTACGACGTGCATGTTTCCATGCCGTCGTTCCTGCCGACGTTGCGCGAGGATGTAGTGCTCGCGGCCGGCGCATCCAAGGTCCTGAACATCACGCTGAACACGCTGTTTGAGGCGGTCGGCATGTTGCCGCCGCTGAAGAAGTCCGACGACGAGAACGACAGCTGGAAGTGGACGCTGCGCAACACCGCTAACCGCCCGGTACTGCGTTTCGATGGCGACACCGCCATCATGGTAGAGACCCAGCAGGAAGGCCAACCGCTGAAGGGTACGCTGGCTCTGATGGCAGGTGCGGCCAGTGAGGGCTACGGCAGCGCTTCCGATCTGGGCACGGTTTTCAGCATCGAACAGTCGCTGTTCCACGCGGGCACGCTGGGCTTCTCCGGCGATCTCGGTTACGGCGACGGAACTCCCGACGGCGTTCTGCGCACGACCTATGTCCACAACGGCAGCGACGGCTGGAACCAGTCGGTTGCCCTGATGGTCCGCCGCTTCTCGGCTCCCGACACGGTTCCTCACGCCGGTGCCTTGCAATCTCTCTCGATGTCTTACGCTGACGGATTCACGGTCGGCATGCTGGACCTCCAGGTTGGCGGCGAAGCTGAGGCCATCCAGTTCCTCGGGCAGGGTGCCGCAGCGTTTCGCCCATCGGCGACCGCGGACTTGCACTTGGGCTCAAACGCCATTCTCGAGTATCGCTACGCGACGACTGAGCCGAACACCCGCTCCAGCAAGGGCTTCGATACGGCCCCCGCTGACCTGACCGAATCGGCGCCGCGCATGACCATGGTGAATGGCGACCCGCTGCTGGAGAACGCCCATCACCACGAACTCTCACTCTCGGAGCGGCTCGGTAACAACAAGCTTCAGTTGGCGTATTACAACGACCGCGTGAAGGACCCGGCGTTACTGGGTGTCGGCAACATCGATTCCGATACGGGCGACATCCTGCCGGATGTTTACTCCGGAACGTTCAGCTACAACGGCGGAGAACTGAAGGCACAAGGCGTCCGCTTTGTCTTCCAGCATCGCGTCTCCGAGAACCTGACGGCGACCCTGGACTACGCGTACGGCGGCGTGCTGGAACTCGATCAGCCTAACATCGGCTGGGACAGCGTGCGCGACAATCTCTACCACGGATGGCGTCACACGGCTGCGCTGAAGCTCAACGGCATGATGCCGCGTACCCACACCAAGTGGATCGCGTCGTATCGCTGGACTAGCGGCCAGACGGTGGTTCCGGTCGATCTGTTCAACGCTTCCGCAGGCCAGGCCGACCCCTACTTCAACCTGTTCATCCGCCAGCCGCTGCCCCACTTCCACGGCATGCCCGGCAACATGGAAGCGATCATCGACATCCGCAACCTGCTGGCGCAAGGTTACGTGCCGATCATGGGTCCCGACGGCCAGACCATCTATCTGGTGCAGTCGGCGCGTAGCGTCCGCGGCGGGCTGGCATTCACCTTCTAATCGACAATCAGGTTTAACGAAGGAGCCCGCCAGAATGGCGGGCTCCTTCGTTTGCCTGTGCCCAGCGACAGCAAATCAGTGCCGTGACAGGTTCAACAGTCTTGTGGGATTCGATTCTCGATTGGCGTTCCGTTCAGCCATTCGCGGCCCTTCCATACCCGGGGTGATGGCGCCGACCGATCCGAAACTTAGGCTGTTTTATCGGTAAACAAATATCTAAAATTGACAATCCCGATCGACTCTCATAAACTTCGACAACCCAACCCTCGTCCGGCTTGAGACAGTAGGCCAGGTTCGCCCGACCCTCTTCAAATTTGGAAGGAAAACCCATGGAAGCATTACGTGTCTCATTCGCGTGGCGGTTCGCTTTCGTTCTGGCCATCGCATGCTGTTTCGTTCCAGCTCAGAGCATGCGGGCGCAGTCGTTCCACGTGATCCACAATTTCACCGGCGGCACGGATGGCGCTAACCCCCTCAATGGGCTGATGACGGGCGCGGGCGGCTACATGTACGGCACCGCCAGCACGGGCGGAGCCTATAACAACGGTACGGTCTTCCGGATTGGCCTGTTGGGGGACTTCCAGACCATCTATGCCTTCCGAGGCGGCAGTGACGGGTCCAGTCCACAGGGCCTTCTGACGGAAGACTCTTCGGGGCACCTGTACGGAACTACAGCGGAGGGCGGCTCGTTCGGTGGCGGAACCGTCTTTCGCATCGCCAATAACGTCAAGACGATTCTCCATAGCTTCGGCGGCGGCGCCGACGGTACTACGCCTCTGGCTGGTCTGGTTTTCGATACCGCCGGCAATTTGTATGGCACAACGTCGACTGGCGGCGCGAACGGCAATGGCACGGTTTTCGTGCTCAGCCCGGCGGGCGCCCTGTGGAAGGAGAAGATCCTGTATAGCTTCGGCACAGGCACCGATGGCGCCACTCCTTATGCTGCCGTTGCCCTCGACTCGGCAGGCGATGTTCTGGGTACAACTTCGGCGGGAGGCAGCGCCGGGTTCGGCACCATCTTTCAGTTGACCAAGGCGCATTCCTGGGCCGAAACCATCGTCTACAACTTCACGAACCAGGACGACGGCGCTGTGCCCTACGGTGGATTGCTTGGCGACGGCCACGGCAACTTCTACGGTACGGCGACCGAGGGAGGCAGCCAGGGCGGAGGTTCGATCTTCGAACTCACTCCCGCGGGGAGCGGATGGAATTTCACCGCGATTCAAAGCCTTGCAGGCTGGGGAATCTCGGGCACTTTTCGCAATCTGATGTTGTCCCCCTCGGGCACCATCTACGCCACCACTCATTGCGACGGCGAGTACGACGCCGGCACAGTGTATGAGCTTGTGCCTGGGTCAGGAGGAACCTGGACCTATACTCAGCTTTACACGTTCACCGGTGGAACCGACGGTTTGTACTCGTTCAGCAATGTGGTGATGTTGGCGAACAGGCTGTACGGCACCACCAACCAGGGCGGGGCCAACGGCGATGGAGTAGTGTTTTACGTGACTCCTTAGGCGTTTCACCAATCTCCGTTTTCCAGTGATATCCCCCACGTCTAGAAACCGCGAGACGTGGGGCACCCGGCTTCCTTCTTCCAAAAAACATTCGGCCTGCAGGTTCACGAGAATCCGCAGGCCGAAACTTTTCAAGCTAACTGAAGTTGCCGTCTCTATCTAATGTGCCACGCTGTGTCCCGCCCGCGCGGCAACTTCCAGCCGAACCTCGGCGCGGCGTAGAGCGCGGTTCACCGCGTCGTAGTCCATTTCCTGCGAAGGATTGCGCAACGCCTCTTCGGCTTTTGCCTTGGCTTCCTGAGCGCGCTGGACGTCGATGTCTTCGGCGCGCTCGGCGGTGTCTGCCAAGATCGTTACTTTGTCCGGCAGCACTTCAGCGAAGCCCCACGACACGGCGAGGTACACCATCGTCCCGCCCTTGGAATAACTGATCTCGCCGATCATGAGTTCGGTCAACAGCGGAGCATGGCCCGGCAGGATACCCAGGTAGCCGCTCTTGCCCGGAATCTGGACCTGGTCGGTTTGTTCGTCGACCAGCTTCTTGTCGGGCGTTACGATTTGTAGGTGCAGCGTGTCAGCCATTTTTCAGTTGCCAGTGGCCAGTGGCCGGTTGTCAGTTACTTCACTACCAGCTTCAGCCCTCAAAGTGGTTGAAAGCTGATTGCTGAGTGCTGACGGCTCGTTACCCTTTCGCCTTCATCTTCTCGGCTTCTTCCAGAACCTCGTTGATGTCGCCCTTCATGTAGAAGGCTTGCTCGGGAATGTCGTCGTGCTTCCCGTCAACAATCTCCTGGAAGCTGCGCACCGTGTCATCGATCTTCACGTAGCGTCCCTTCAGGCCAGTGAACTGCTCGGCCACGTGGAACGGCTGCGAGAGGAATTTCTGAATCTTGCGGGCGCGAGCCACCGTCAGCTTCTGGTCTTCGCTCAGTTCGTCGATACCCAGAATCGCGATGATGTCCTGCAGATCTTTGTAGCTCTGCAGCACGCGCTTCACGGCCTGCGCGCAGTTGTAATGCGCTTCGCCGACCAGGCGCGGGTCGAGAATGCGCGAGGTCGAGGCCAGCGGATCGACGGCGGGATAGATACCCAGCTCGGAGATCTGGCGCGA
>DATHQX010000248.1:0-2368 GCA_035482295.1 Verrucomicrobiia bacterium | reverse complement strand
ATCGCCGTGGTCGAAGCTGAAACCACGCTGCGCAGCGCGCAGGCGGGCGCGACCAATGTTGCAGTCGCGCGAGCGCAGTTTGAACACGCGATCGCCGTACTTTTGGGCCAGACTGCCTCCAATTTCTCCATCCCCGTGAAGCCGATGACGGTTGCGCCGCCGCCAATTCCGGTCGGCGTACCTTCGGAACTGCTTGAGCGCCGGCCCGATGTCGCCGCCGCCGAGCGCACGATGGCCGAGGCGAATGCCGCGATCGGCATTGCTTACGCCGCTTATTATCCGAACCTGACTTTGACCGGGGCGGGTGGCTTTGAAAGCTCAGCGTTCAGTAAGTGGCTATCGTGGCCGAGTCGCTTCTGGTCCGTGGGCGCGTCGATTCCGGAAACCATTTTCGACGCCGGATTGCGCCGCGCCACCGTTCAACAAAATGTCGCGACTTACAATGCGGATCTTGCCAGCTACCGTCAGACAGTGCTCATCGCGTTTCAACAGGTGGAAGATTCTCTCGCCGAAGTTCGCATCTTATCCAAGGAGATTCAGCAGGAGCAGCAAGCGGTGGACTCAGCTCAAACCTTTCTCAAGCTCGAACAGGCGCGGTATGACACCGGCGTCGATCCCTACATCGACGTCCTGATCGCACAAACCACGGTTCTGACAGACCAGCAGACTCTGAATGGTCTTCAAGTACAACAGATGACCTCCTCTGTGGCCTTGGTGGAGGCCCTGGGTGGCGGCTGGGATCGTTCGCAACTGCCGACCACGCAGCAGGTAACCGAGAAACCCGCCAAGTCGGAGACGACCATCGAACAGTAGGAGTCAGAGTGTCGATGCCGGTGAGGCGAGACCGCAGACGCTGCGCAGCACAAACAGTGCTTCTAGAATCCTATTTCTGGGGACGGCCGAGAAGTTAGGGTTGCCCCTCGGTGTCGGGCTGCGCCACGAGCAGCAACAGTATACCGACGACGGTGAACACGCGGAAGGCTGCGTCCTGACCATTCCACATCTTCGACTGCCACATCAGGAACCACTCCCCGCCAACGCTCAGAAAGGCGACCAACCACATCAGGAGCGCGGATGTGAGCGCCGCGATTGCGACACGCTTGGCTTGATTGAACGCGGTTGCGGTGCCCCGCAAAGCTCGCGCCAGATTCAATCCGCCCCACCAGCTGAGAATCAGCGTAACGGTTTCCCAGGCGATGATCGAGGCATAAAAGAAAGTGTGCCACGCCGGCGAATTCAGTGCCCGCCACATTCCACGGTTGCCGGGAAAGGTAGAGTCCATCATCAGAACGTGGCGCACGAACTGATAGTTCGATTGGTAGTCCGTCGTGTTGTTGAGAACGACGAACGAATAGAAACCTGCCACAGCGAAGACCAGAAGCATCTTGGCAATGCGTAGCGTCATGGTTTCTCTTTCTCCTGAGGCCCCGGTTGCCCCTGTGTCGACGAGGAGAAAGTTTTGAAATAGGCGGTGAGGGCGGCGAGTGTGGCGTCGTCATAGCCGGGATTACCGGGCATCTGGGCGCGCGGATTCCTGGACTGCGGATTGCGCACGTAATCGGCAAAGTATTTTGGAGAAGCCGCGGCCCAAGCCGAGAGCACCAGCCAGGGGTGTCCAGCCTTCATCCCGCCTTCTTGTCCCAGGTTGTGGCAGCGCAAGCAATTCTGCTGCGCGATGCGATAACCCGCCTGTACCAGTTCGCTGGCGGCCTGCGGCCCGCGCGGTGCGATCACGCCCAGGACCATTTTTTCCTGGCGGAATTCAAGCCGCACCACACCCCAGGGAATCTGGGCTTCGTCCGGTTGCGAGAAGATCTTAAAGGCGGGCGAAAACGTAGGATGCGAAATCAGATACGGGCCCATGTCGTAACGGTGAGTCTCCGGATCCTTCGGCCAGCCAGCCGGGGACTGCCCATTGATTTTCAACACCAGAAGAGGATTATGCTGGGCAATGTAGGCGTGAGGATAATTGGCATGGTACTGGTCGCTGCAAATTGCGACCAGCAGGTCTGACTCGGGGGCCGCGGCGAGCTTTCTGTTCAACTCCTCCAGCAGCACGCCGCTGATTTGCGTCGGACCGGTGAAGTTTGCATCGTCGGTTACGGTGTAGCTGACTTGGGGTAACGTCAGCAGATCGTCGCGCGTCAAGTAACGGATCGTGCCTGGCGCCAGACCCGCAAGATCGCCGCTCAGCTCAAGGTCAGAAGGTGACTCGCGTTCGACCCGCGGTGTAGGAAAGGAAGCAACTGCAGCGGCAGGTGGGGCCTGGTCGAAAGCTTCTTGCGCATTTCGCGGCGGCATGCTCGCGGCTAGCAAGGTTCCAGCGGCTAGCAGGCCAATCCAAGGTCGCTGCATGGGCCATGTTAGC
>DATHQX010000247.1:0-15019 GCA_035482295.1 Verrucomicrobiia bacterium | reverse complement strand
ATCGCGGCGTCATCGGCATCTGTGCCACGCGTGTGGTCGAGCGCTATCACCGCCCGGCGCTGGTCTTCTCCTGCGAAAACGGCGAGGCCCACGGCTCAGGCCGCTCGATCAGTGCGTTTCATCTGCTGGAAGCACTCGAATCCTGCCCCGAGCTGTTTACCCGCTTTGGCGGTCACTCCCACGCTGTGGGATGTACGCTGCCGACCGAACGCGTTCCTGAGCTGCGAGCCCGTCTGGACGCCTACGCCCGCCAGCGGCTCACGCCGGAAGATTTCATTCCTGAGTTGGAATACGACGCCGAGGTGGGACTCGACGAGATCAATCACAACTTCTGGCTGGCGCTGCAGCGGTTGGAGCCGTACGGAGTAGGGAACCAGACTCCGACGTTCGTTGCGCGCGGCGCCAGGCTGCTGCAGCCGGCGCGCATCCTGAAAGAAAAGCACCTGAAGCTTCGCGCCCTGCCTGTCGATCCCAACGCGAACGGAGGCTGCTTCCAGCGCGCGCATGATATCGTCGGCTGGCGCATGGCCGAACGCGCTGCTGAGAGCCCGCTGCTGGCTGGCGATGTCCTCGACCTCGCCTTCACCGTAGATTACAACGAGCATCCCGACTTCGGCGGCGTGCAGTTGAGCTTGGAAGACTTCCAGCACGGGACGCCGATGATCTCCGCCGCAGCACCGAACGCCGCTAGTTGAGAAATCGGAAACTGTGCAGGATCTCGGACATTGCGTCTGACACTTTCTTCTCTTGAGAAGGCATCAGTGCTTTCTTCGGAGGGTCGTAGACCATCGGGTTGGTCGCCGTCTCGCTCGTCGACAGCTCATAGCACCGCCCATTGTGAAAGGCGCGATAGAGATCGACGCTGTTGCTGTGCCCCATCGCAGCTCCGCCTGAAATGCCGTGAACGAAGCGTATGCCGCCGATTGTTTCAACCGGTTGCTCGGCCGAAATGAGGAAGCTGTCTTGTGCGGAGGGAGACACGCAGATGTCAGCGGTGGGCTCTCCGTTCTTAGTTTTGATTTCGCGGACTTGAAACCCTGCGCCCTCGAAGGTCGTGTCTCCGAAATCCCCTCGATACAGAACACAGACAAGCGGGTCCTGACAGAGCGGAATGTAGGTGGTGTTGCAGGGCTCCAGATTGTCCTTGGTGCACAGAGGGAAGTCGCCGGGATAGGTAAATCGCCAGGCGCTGTCCGGGCTGGTGTAGGTTTTGAAGTGGTCAGTTGATTGGGCGCGGCACTCCGGCGCCGCCATGGCGCCAGCAAGGAAGAGGCAAGCGCAAAATATTTTGACGAAGGTCTCGCTCAACGTGGCCGTCCTGGCAGGCGAGACAAGGATACCCCACCTGAGCAAGGCCACCCAGGCGGGGTTCACGGTTTACGCGGCGGTTGCGGCCTTTTGCTGTTCCTGCAGTTCCGGCATGCCGGGACGCACCTTGTGCATTTCGCGGTAGTGTTTGGGCGTGACTCCGGCCAGCCGGCGGAAGACGCTGGTGAAGTGGCTTTGGGTTTCGAATCCGACCTTGGACGCGATCTCGGCCAGCGCCAGCTTGCTCTCGCGCAGACACTCCTGGGCGCGTTCCACACGTTGCCGCATTATGTACTGATGAGGCGTGGTGCCGGTGCTCATCTTGAACAGCTTGGAGAAGTAATACTGGCTCATGCCGACGACCCCAGCCAGTTCGGTGACGCTCAATTCGGCCGCGAGGTTTTCACGAATATGCGAAAACACGCGCTGCAAACGGCGCGGCGGCAGCCCACCGACAACGTCGATCGCCGCCAGCGTGGCACTGAGATAAGCCTTCACGATCTGCTGGACTTGTTCCTCCTGCATGGAATGCAGCGCCAGCACGAGAACATTCATGCCCTCTTCTTTGGCGCCGATGTGCGCTGATTCGGCATCGGAGCAGAGCGCGGCGCGCACTCCGGGTACACGGTTGGCAGCCACCGACGCTCCTACTGCACGATTGGTGATGATGATGCCGCGTTCGGCATCGTGCCTGAGCACTGCCAGCGCCACCAACTCGGCATATTCCGGCGGAAATGTGCCGTGGACGGAGGGCGCCGCGTCGGTTACCTCGTGTCCTTGCGAAATCAGAGTTGCGGCAAGGTTTTCCTTTGCCAGATGACCTGCTTCGTCGGAAGCAATTGCGATATGCACTTCTTTCCTCCCTATTTTTCTTGTCCGATGGGTAAGGGCCGCTCAACCCAACTTTGCGCGCGGTAAGCCCTGATAAGTCGAAGGGAACCGAGACCGCGCGCATCGATTGTGGTTGTGGGCTGCCTGGCTTTTCGCAGGTTGCGCAGTTGGAGTATTGTCCAAGCGCGCTGCCGGTGCGGATTACCAACTGCCCGGGCCTGTTTTTCCTGGTCAAGCTGAAGCCGTGTTCAGATTTTGTGTGGCGTCAGCGAGACCGCATTCGGGCGAAGTGGTCTAGGCGCTATACCCGGGAGGGGGCCGAAGGAATCTTCGCTGGTAGTAGAGAGTGGCGTCATGAGAGACCAGCGAACTGAAGACTCTCTGCTCAAGCGGTTGTCCGTTCAGCAGGAGGTAGAACGTAACAGCAGCTGCAAACCAGAAGATGATGACGGGTGGAATGAAAGTCTTGGAGGAGTTCGCCTCCAGCCGCAGCTTTACCGAGGCGCTCGGGTTGAGATGATGTCCGGCGCCCTGACTATAGAGCTTCAGCTTGGTGTGGTAAACGAAAAGGAAGATCAGCAGGCAAATGACGATGATGCAGAATCGTCGAAGTTCGCCACGCCTCACCCAAAAACTCAAAATCAACCTCGACGGGTATTCAAAACCCGTTACAGAAATTATACAGCCTGTTTTTATATTTCAGCTTGCGAGCACGGTCAAGTGCCAAGGCGCGCCGGGGAGGTTATTTCATAAACAGAGAAGCCGGAATCTCGCGATCCCGGCTCCTGTTGTTTCGCCCGAAAGGAGGGCCACTTAGAGCTTGCGTCGACGCAGGAAAGTCACGGTCCCCAGCAGTCCGCTGCCCAGCAACAGGATGCTGCTCGGCTCCGGCGTGGTATAGCTGAAGGCGCCCGAGAAGCTGGCGCCGTTTGGATCGCCGCCGGAGAAGAAGATGTTCAGGAAGAAGGGATCGCCGCTGGTCAGGTAATTTCCCGGCGTTGCGGTGAAGACCAATTCGTTGGTGCCGATTAACTGCGCGGTCCAGGGCGTCGTGTAAGGCTGCGCGCAGAAGGCTGTGCCGCCGGCGGGGCCGCCAACGCAGTCGCCCGTCTGTCCCTGCTCAACCATGGCCGGATCGATCACGACTCCGGCGGGAAGATTGAAGATGATTTCAAACGAGGTGACGGTTGGGCCCCCCCACGTCGCCAGGCCGTTGCCGACTCCCGGAATGCCGAAGTCCGGTTCGAACACGCCGTTATCGAAGTCGTAGGCGAAAGGCTGACCGGTCTGCAGCGTGCCATCGGAGCCCGAACCGCTGAATGGGATGTCGCCAGCCAGCGCCAGCGTGGGCAATAGAGCCATTAGGCAAATCGCGAGGCAAAGTTTCCTGACCATGGGCTACCTTCCTCCCGCGTACGACTTTGGAAATGAAGACGTTTCAACCAAGCCGTTGCACGCAGAGAACCACCGATAAGAAGCACAATTATCTGCAACGACATGCCATAACAGCAACTGGAAAGTAGCGTATGCAAACTATTGCACATTTAGGTGCAAGTTTTTGCCCATCTTGAGGCCTTTCAGGGCCAATTCATGCCGATGCCGACTTTACAGGCCAGCTACACCGGTTTAGTATTCCCATCCGATGGAGACGGTGCTCGACGAGGTCTGTGCAAGCTGCGGAAGCAGCCGTTTACCCGATGGCAGCTTCTGTCTGTTTTGCGGCGATGTGCTGACTGAACCGGCCGCGCAGAAAGTTCCGAAACCTCAATCCGTCAGGCGTCTCTTGCATCAGGAAAAATCAACGTCCGAGCCATTGGAGTACGCGGGTTTCTGGTTGCGCGTGTGGGCGGGCGCGATCGATATCTGCATCGAGTGCGTTGGCGCGTTGCTGCTCACCATCGCTTTGGATTTCGCCCTCAGCCGTTTCGGCCGCTCCATCGGTTTCTCACCCTTCGATTCCAAAGTTGCCGTTGGCATGGCGTTCATCATCATTCTGGCTGTCGGCTCGTGGCTGTATTGCGCGTTCACAGAAAGCTCCTCCTGGCGCGCGACACTCGGCAAGCGTCTGCTCGGCCTGCAAGTCATCTGCGCTGACGGAGAGCGCACATCGTTCGGCGTGGCAACGGTTCGCCATCTGATGAAGTTCCTCTCACTCTTCATCCTGATGATCGGCTTCTTCATGTCCGGCTGGACCAAGCGCCGCCAGGCGCTCCACGACATGCCGTGCGATTGCCTGGTGATTCGCGTTCCCGTAAAACCCTTCTCGCTGCTGCATCACTGAGCCAGTTGCCGCTCAGGCAACGCCCTCCCGTTTTGGCGTAATATCGAAAGAAATGTTCCAATCGTTAGCTCAGGTACGTAAATGGCTGGTGGTGGGGGTGTGCGTACTCGTTGTCGCCGTCACCATTTCGTACTGGGTTGCGCGCTCTCGTGTTGCGCCGGTGCTGCACAACGTTCCGCAACAGCTTGGAATCGACATCCAGCAGACCAGCGACGGTTTCTCGCTCTCCAAGTCCGAGGGCGGCCGCACCATCTACACCATCAAGGCGTCGAAGGCGGTGCAGTTCAAGCAGGGCGGCCATGCCGAGCTGAAGAACGTCGATATCGTCGTCTACGGCAAGAACCACGACCGCTACGACCAGATCTACGGCGACCACTTCACCTACGATCAGGACACCGGTGACATCAAGGCCATCGGAGAGGTTCACATCGACCTGCAAGGCAACGCCGAAGGGCCGAGTAAGCCCGACCAGGCCACCCCGGCGGAGTTGAAGAACCCGCTGCACCTGGTGACGCACTCGCTCTCGTTCAATCAGAAGACCGGCATCGCGCAGACCGACGACGTTGTGACCTTTCAGACCGAGCAGGCCAGCGGCTCGGCCAAGGGCGCTTACTACGACTCTAAGCAGAACGAGCTGGAACTGAAATCCGACGTGCATATCGTGACCAGCGGCGACCACCCCGCCGTCATCACCGGCAGCAGCGGCTCCATCCAGAAACAACCGCGGCAGGCTGTCCTGACGAACGCCAGAATCGATCAGCCGGATCGCACGCTGACTGCAGACAAGGGCACGCTGCTCTTCTCTCCTGACAACACCGTGCAGCACGTCGTCGCCGAGGGCAACGTTCACGTGCAGACGCGCGGAGCGTCGCTCATCGACGTCTACGGCCCGCGCGGCGATCTGAACATGGGCCCGAAAAACAGCATCGAGCAGGCCATCATTTCCGGTGGAGCGAGGTTCGACACGCAGGGCGGCAGCGCAGCACACGGTTCGGCCGATACGTTCATCGTCGACTTCGTCGACCAGAATCAGCCTTCGAAGTTCCACATGGTGAAGAACGCCCGCATGAAGCAGGACCCGCAACCCGGCAAGTCCGGCTCAGGCGGACAGCCGATGGAGATCGCCGCCGATCAACTCGACTTCCTGCTGGCAAACGGCAATTTAATCAAAACCGGCGACACCGTGGGCAAAGCCTCAATCACCATTCTGCCGATGCCGCCCGGCATGAAGGCTGCGAAACCTGCCAACCCCGGACAGGAGATGGGCGGAAGCAATTCCACCACGGTCGCGACAGCCGGCAAGTTCCACGCGACGTTTGACGACAACAATCGCATTCAAACGCTGCACGGCTGGCCAAACTCTAAGATCGTTTCGACCGCACCGGGCGAGCCCAACAAGACCAGCACGGCCGACAAGCTCGACGTAACCTTTTCACCCGATGGCGGCGTGCAGAAGCTTATCCAGACGGGCAACTTCGAATATCACGAGCCCGGCCCAAATCCTCAGACCGGCGGCCGTGCCGCTTACGCCGACATGGCTACCTACACGCCGAGCGACGAGATCCTGATACTCACCGGATCGCCGCGCATCATCGACGGCGGCATGACAACGACGGCGGTGCACGTTCGCATGAATCGTCAGACCGGCGACGGCTACGCCGACGACGACGTCAAGACCACCTACAGCGATTTGAAGCCGCAGCCCAACGGCGCGCTGCTGGCCAACTCCGATCCCATCCACGTCACCGCCCAGCATATGACGGGAACCAAGCAGCCGGGTGTGGCGCATTACACCGGCAACGTGCGGTTGTGGCAGACGGGGAACGTGGTGCGCGCTCCGAAGATGGACTTCGACAACGAGAAGCGCTCTATCTACGCCGAGTCTGACAAGACGCAAACGGTGTCGAGTCTCTTCATCCAGCAGTCGCAGGACGGAAAGATCACGCCGGTGGACGTAACCGCCGACAAGCTGACCTATATCGACGAAGAGCGGCGCGCACGCTACACCGGCAACGTCATCGCGAAGTCGCCGACGGCGACGGTTACCACCGAGCAACTCGATATTTTCCTGAAGCAGGCCGATCCTGACGCCGAGAAGTCGTCTGCGGCGACGCAGACGGCTCAGAAGAGCAAAGGGCCGTCGCTTCCGGGCTCCGATCAGCCCAGTCAGATCGACCACATGATAGCCACAGGGAAGGTTGTGGTAACCGAACCGAACCGTCGGGCAGTGGGCGATAAGCTGGTTTACACGGCGGACGACGCCAAGTATTTCTTGACGGGGAAATCCCCTAGCATTTTTGATGCCGAACACGGGACAGTGTGGGGCGATTCGTTGACTTTCTATAACCACGATGATAGGGTTCTTGTTGAGAGTAAGCGTTCTTCCCCCACCATCACACGCGCACGTACCACGAAGTAAATGCAGACTTTATCGGCTGATGAGATCGGGAAAAGTTACCGCGGTCGAAGGGTCGTCAGCGCGGTAAGTTTCTACGTAAAACAGGGTGAAGTTGTTGGTCTCCTGGGGCCGAATGGAGCCGGGAAAACGACCAGCTTCTACATCGTGGTGGGACTGATCCCTTCCGATTCGGGAAGGGTACTGATCGATGGGCAGGACATTACCGATGTGCCGATGTATCTGCGGGCGCGTAACCACGGCATCAGCTATCTGCCGCAGGAGCCTTCGATCTTCCGCAAGCTGACGGTCGAGGACAACATCCTGGCGGTGTTGGAAGCGCAGCAGATGTCCTGGCACGAGCGGCGCGAACGCATGGAGAGGCTAATCGACCAACTTGGCCTTCAGGTGATTCGCAAGAACCGTGGATATGCGTTATCGGGCGGGGAGCGGCGCAGGGTAGAGATCGCTCGCTGTCTCTGCATCTCACCATCGTTCATTTTGCTGGATGAGCCTTTTTCCGGAATCGATCCCATTGCGGTTTTGGATTTGCAAAAGATCATCTCCGACTTGAAGTCAAGCGGAATCGGAGTGCTGGTGACCGATCATAATGTTCGTGAGACGCTGTCGGTGACCGATCGGGCTTACATTATTAACGAAGGAAGAATCTTCCGTACCGGAACGCCTGAACAGCTCGGAAATGATGCGGAAGTCAAGCGAGTTTACTTAGGCGAGAGCTTCTCGTTGGTTTAAAATTTGATTGCGGGGGGCGCAGCTCCTCAGGGTTCCGTTGCATGGCATTATTGCAGCCCAAGTTAAATCTCAAGGTCTCTCAGAAGCAGATTCTGACTCCTGGGCTCGTGCAGATGGTCAGTGTTTTGGCGCTCAACAAGCTTGAGCTCGCCGACATGATCAACGCCGAGCTGACAGAGAATCCGGTTCTCGAAGAGCTGGACGAGTCCGTTCCACTTCTGGATGAAGTCTCCGCTCGCGAAGAGAAGCTGGAGCGCGACAGCGCCCTGGCGCAGCAGGAGCAGCCGGCAACTACTGCCGAAGAGAAAGATCCCTTCGAAGAAATCGACTTCGGCTCGTTCTTTTCCGAATACCTCGATCCCGGTCTTCGCACCTCGATCGAGATGGAAGATAGCGAGAAGCCCTCGTTCGAGAACTTCCTCTCCAAGCCCAGTACTCTTGCCGACCACCTGATCTGGCAGCTCGGTTCGCTGCACGTCAACGAAGACGTATATCGCGCGGCTGAACTGATCATCGGTAATCTCAACGAAGAAGGCTACCTCACCGCGACCGACGACGAACTGCTCGGTCTGGCCCAGGAAGAAGCGCAGGAAGCCAACGGCATCATCGCCGAAGACACAATGCCCCGCAGCGCACAGACGCCTGCGTCACCTTCCGTCACCGCGTCAGCGGATGGCCTGCAGCCGGAGATGACAGCCTCCAGCGTGGCTGTAGCCGAAGAAGAAACCATTAGCGAAGAGGCGACAACCGGCGAAGCGGCGACCGAGGTGGTCGAGCCGGAAATTTCGCAGCCCAAGCCTCCGCGTCCGACCCTGGTCCCGCCGCGCACCTCTCCCGCGAGAGTCCCCTTTAGCCGGGACGCTCTGCGCGAAGCGATCGACTTGGTTAAGCAAATGGATCCCGTGGGCGTTGGCGCGCGCGATCTGCGCGAGTGCCTGCTGGCCCAGTTGCACGACCTGAAGCGCGTTGACCGCAGCAAGAACGGCAACGGCAATGGCAATCATGCAGCTGAAGTGGAATCGCTTGATGACGCCATCGTGCTGGTCGATCAGCATCTGCACGCGCTCCAGAACAAGCATTACAAGGAAGTAGCCAAGGCGATGGGACGTCCGCTGGAAGCGGTCATGGCGGGTATGGATTTCATCCGCACGCTCGATCCGCGTCCCGGTCTTCGCTACAACAAAGTCGAGACCCGGCTCATCGAACCTGACGTCGCCTTCGTGAAGCAAGGTGACGAATATCTCGTCCTGATGAATGACGAAGAAGTCCCGCAGTTACGGCTCAATTCTTCCTATCGCCGTCTGCTGAACCGCGATGCCGCCGAAAAAGATGTTCGCAATTACGTTAAGGAGCGCTACAAGTCGGCCATCCAGCTCATCAAAAACATCGAGCAGCGCAAGCAGACGATTCTGCGCGTGTGCTATTCGATCCTGGAGCGCCAGCGCGATTTCCTCGACCAGGGTATCGACCAGCTGAAGCCAATGATGATCAAGGAAGTCGCCGAAGAGATTGGCGTGCATCCTTCGACTGTGAGCCGAGCGGTTGCCAATAAGTACGCCCATACCCCGCAGGGAGTCTTCGAGCTCCGCTATTTCTTCAGCGAGAGCGTGAACGGCCCGGAGGGTAGCAGCACTTCGTTGCTGATCCTCAAACGCCGGGTCAAGAAGCTCATCGAGGAAGAAGATCCCACCAGGCCGTTGACCGACGAGCAGATCACCCGCATCCTCCAGTCGCAGGGTATCCAGGTCACTCGCCGCACGGTCGCGAAGTACAGGGAGGATATGCGCATCCCGAGCACCCACCAGCGCAGAGTGAAGAACTAGCTGCTGTACCCGGCGCTTCGATTCTGATTCTGCCGCGTCTAATCGGTAGAAGTCCGAAGTAAACCGATGCGTCGTTGTGGTGAACAACGCCACGGCCGGCAAGGGACATCGAATCAGGCCGGGGCGAGGAGGGAGCTCAATGAACGTAGAGTACTTTGGAAGGCAATTTGAAATAACTCCCGCCATCCGTGACGAGGTGGAATCTGGCCTCGGCAAACTCACCAAAATCCTGGGCGATAACTTCAAAAGCAAAGTCATCCTGACTGCTGAAAAACACCGTCACATTGCCGAAATCACGGTGAAGCGCCGCCGTGGGCATCTGGTTGGACTGGCCGAAGCAACCGATATGTTGGTTGCGGTCAATCAGGCGATCGAGCACATCGAAACCCAGGTGCTGAAGCACAATGGGCGTCGTCGCGCCACGCACCGCAAGGCCAAGGACAAAACCTGGAAGGCTCCAGTGGAAGCCGACACCGAAGCGCAGATCGCGGTGGGAGCGACCGCGGCGACCGCTGTGCCGGTCGTGGTGCATAAGTTTCCTCCAGTTGCGCGCACCACCGAAGCGCATCTGGTGCGCTCGCAAGAGGCTATCGCTATGCGGCCGATGACCGTGGAGGAAGCGGTTAAGGAATGCGAGTTCCGCGATCGCGAGGTTTTCATCTTTCGGGACGCCAAGGGCAAAGTGAACGTGCTGCACCGGCGCAAAGACGGCAAGATCGAGCTGATCGAAGTCCCGTAATTCGACATTCCGGACGGTTCTGCAAAGGGCGCTTGCGAGCGCCCTTTTTGTCATTGCTCGCTCATCAGAGGAATGCTGAGCCGCAAGCTGGCTTTAATCCTATGAAGACACAATTGAACGCAACACCGGATCCGATCCGGCGCAGCAGCGAAAAGTTGGATTTCGAGGCCGCTCTGCGGCCGAAGATCGGCGGTCAAGACCCTGCCGTGGAAAAGGTCGCCGAGATTTATCAGATGTTTGTCGATGGGCTCGGCCGGCTGGAAGAAATGTCGGAGACGTGCGAGCTGTTTTCGACCCTACGACGCCATGCGCCCAAGTCGGCTGCGACGTTCTCGTTGGTCTTGGACTGGAAATTCCTGATCGCGCTCACTGTCCTCGGCAAGATGGTCGTGCTTCCGCTGCTCAAATGAGGGAACTTAACAAGGGATGAAGAGTTAGGCACACTCTGGTGACTGAAAGTTAACTAGTCAGTAAGTCATCGCGCAGCTTCTCTCATACATCCAATAAAAGCGGTAGAGATAACAAGTCCGTGGCCGCGGGCTGGCGGCGTCCGTGATGTTGCCGAAACAACTCAGAAGCCGCCGAATCCATCTCAATCTCGACAGCTTGGGTTCATCAGGAACGCCAGGCTGGCAAGTTGGCAATCATTATGAAGACAGGATTGAACGCAACACTGGATCCCTCGCGGCGCAGCAGCGAAGCTTTGGATTTTGACGCCGCTTTGCGGCGGAAGATTGTCGGCCAGGACCAAGCCGTTGAAAAGGTCGCCGAACTCTACCAGATGTTTCTCGCTGGACTGAATCCGCCGGGACGTCCGGTGGGCAATCTTCTGTTCCTGGGACCAACCGGTTCCGGTAAGACACGCGTTGTGGAAGCCATGGCCGAAGCTCTCTTCGGCGACTCTCACGCGTGCATCAAGATCGACTGCGCGGAGTTCCAGCATTCGCACGAGATCGCCAAGCTGATCGGCTCCCCTCCGGGATATCTGGGCCATCGCGAGACTCATCCGCTGCTCACACAGGAAGCGTTGAATCAGTGGCACACGGAGAAGCTGAAGCTGTCGATTCTGCTGTTCGACGAAATCGAAAAGGCCTCGGACTCGTTATGGCAGCTGCTGCTCGGCATTCTCGACAAGGCGACACTGACCTTGGGCGATAATCGCCGCGTCGATCTCTCGCAGTGCATCATTGTTATGACGTCGAACCTCGGCGCCGCCGAGATGAACGAGATGATCAACGGCACCCTGGGCTTCGCCCAGACTCCGGCGGAGATGGACCAGCGCTTTGATCAGAAGATCGATCGTACGGCGGTCGAAGCGGCGCGCCGCAAATTCTCGCCCGAGTTCATGAACCGCATCGACAAGGTGGTTGTCTTCCGCATGTTGCGGAGCGAACACCTCGAGCAGATTCTGGAAATCGAACTCGGCATGGTGCAGCAGCGCATCCTGCAGGCGACCGGTAACAACCAGTTCGTCTTCAGCTGTACTGCGGCCGTCAAGCAGTATCTCTTGCAGGAAGGCACCGATCTGCGCTACGGAGCGCGTCATCTGAAGCGCGCGATCGAACGCAACATCGTCTTCCCGCTGGCGAACCTGGTTGCGACCGGGCAGGTCAAGCTCGGCGACTTCATCCGCATCGACCTCGACAGCAAGGGCAAGCTGACCTTCGTGAAGGAAGCCGAAGGGGCGCTTGTCCCGGTGCTGCTTGAGCGTTATGGACCAGACGCGAGCGCTCATGCCGCGGCGGCAGGCAAGGCCGGCAAGATGACTGGGACCAGCCGCGGAAATCGCGAGTTCGGAACGGCAATCGAGAGGAAGTGAAAACTGCGGCACTTACCAGTTGGGTTTTAGCACTTCGTAAAAAACGTTTTAGCACTTCGTAGAAACAAGGAAGCGCGGGCATCGAACCGGATGCTCCGCGCTTTTTGTTTATCTAAATGCTAAGTGCCAACTGCTAAGTAACGAATGCCGATTCTAGTTGTTTCCTGGCGGTGGCGGAGTCGGTTGTGTGTCGCCAGGATTGTCCGGCGTCTCCGCCGGCGTGACGGGTTCCGCTCGCTGCGGCGGCAACGGATAATATCCGTGCTTTGCGGTGACCTGCAGTCCGGGCCGCTTCACGCGCACTTCGATGTCGCGGTAGTTGCTCGACGGACGCTGCGCTGTGTTATAGCCGAGCGTGTATTGATTGCGGGCTTCCACAGTAATGCGGCCATAAGCGCTCTCGATCGATTCCTTGGAGAACTCGTTCAGCACATCGCCGCCGGTGGCGTTAGCATACTTTGGCAGCACATCGGTGTAGCCAAATCCCGGAATCCGAGCCTTGGCAACCTTGTTGTAAACCGGCATCGCCGCAGTGTCGACACCGACTCCGTAGATCGCGATGCCGTCCGTCAGCAACACCTTCAGCACCTGAGCATAGCTGGCGCGGCTGCCATATTCCTGGCCGTCGCTGATGATGAAGATGATTTTGCGGCTGGTCGGAGAGCGGCGAGCCAGCTCTTGAGCGGCCATCAGGATCGCATCATTCAGCACATGAAACTCAGGTGTAGGCGTGATGACCTGCGAACCGCCGGGCACTGGCTTGCTGTTGGTCGACGCTCCTGACCCAAATGGTCCGCCGACAACCGAAGCTCCGGCGTTATCGCCACGCTCATCTTTAAGACGCTGAAGCGCCAGTTCCATGCGGGTCGCGTTGCCGAAGTCCTGCCGCTTGTTTACCGTGTTGCCATAGGTGAAGACCGCGACCTCATCGAAAGGACCGAAGGCGCCGCCGAGCGCGGCGAAGGTCTGGTTGATCTTCTTCAGCATCGGATCGGGAAGACCCTGGTCGACGATCAGCGCCGCTGCCAGAGGAAAAGTATCGCTGGTGAAGAAGGTCAGCTTTTGCTGTGCGCCGTCTTCGTAGATGTTGAAATCCTTGGCCAGCAGACCTTCCACCAGCGTACCTTCGTTGTTTTTCACTGTCACAGGTACATAAACAAAGCTGACGTTCTTGGTCAGACTGAATAACTGATCGCGGCCGCTCTCTTCGTCCGGAACACTTCCGGGAGGCACCGTCTTGATTTCCTGCGAGCCTGGCGGAGGCGGTTGCGGATTGGGCTTTTCCTGCGGGCGAGTATTTCCCGAGTCGTCCGGGTTACCACTGGATGACGAAGAACCCTGATCGTCTGAGCTGGGCGGAGTCGGCACGTTGGCACTTGGCAGAGGCGCGTTATTCTGCGGCGCCGGAGCGTCAGGCAGCTTCTGCTGCTGAGCAAAGGCCAGCGACATCGTCAGCGTAAGAACCGCCGTAAGTAAGGCACCTCGAATTCGGAAGCTCAAGCGGCGATCAGACATGGGTGAAAGTGGTCTCCAAGGTTTGGCGGAACTCTGCTCAGTATAAACGTACTTGGGCGACTCGGCAGCTGTCATCGCCGAATCCTCCCTCCGTGCACTAGAATGGATGCATCCGATACGAAAGAGTAACTATGTCGTCCCAGCGGTTCAGCCAACTTTGTCCCCTCATTTGTCTCATCCTGAGTTGCTGTCTCAGCTCGATTGCCTGGTCGCAGGACGGCCCGATGATCGTGCCCAAAGCGGCGCAGAAGGCTCAGTCAGACCAGCAGGATCAGACGGACCAGTCGCAACAGTCCTCGAACGATCAGGACCTGCAAGTCTTCAAGGCTCAGGTCAACGTCGTTAACCTGTTCTTCAACGTCAAAGACAAGCATGGCATGCTGATCCCGAACCTGACCAAGGACGACTTTCAGGTCTTCGAGGACGGGAAGCCGCAAACCGTCAAGTACTTCTCGGCCGAGGCGAACCAGCCGCTCACGCTGGGCATCATGATCGATACCAGCGCCAGCCAGACACGCGTCCTCGACATCGAGCAGGAATCTTGCGCGGAGTTCCTGCGCGAGGTGCTGCACAACAAAGACATGGCGTTCGTCATCAACTTCGACGTCGATGTCGACCTCGATCAGGACTATACCAACAACATTCGCGACCTGACGCGCGCGCTGAATAAGATGCAGATCAACGCCGGAGTTGGCGGCGGACCTCCGGGACTTGGCGGCGGACCGGTGCCAACAACGCCGCGCGGGACGCTGCTTTACGACGCCATTTATCTGGGCGCGAATGAGAAGCTGAAGAACGAAGTCGGCCGCAAGGCGATGATCATCTTCACCGACGGCGAAGATCAGGGAAGTCGCTTGCGCGTGCAGGATGCGATTGAGTCTGCGCAAAAGGCCGACACCATCTGCTACGTGATCCTGATCGCCGATCGCGGATTCTACGGCGGCTTTGGTTATACCGGCGATTCCGACATGCACAAGCTGGCAGAAGCAACCGGCGGACGCGTGATCGAAGTCGGCAACAAGCAGGACAAACTGAAGCAGGCCTTCGATCAGATCCAGGCCGAATTGCGCAGCCAATACAATATCGGCTACTCACCAACCAACAACAAGCTGGATGGAACCTATCGCAAGATCCAGATCAAGGCCAAAGGCGGCGAAGACAAAGTGCAGGCTCGCCAAGGTTATTACGCGGTCTCCAAAGACTGATTAATGCTTGAATTGGATTTTCAGGAGCGGACGAGAGTCCGCTCTTTCTGTTTTGGTGGAGAAGCGGATAGTGAATAGTGACTTGTGGAGAAGGCAGCGGTGAAGTGCAGGTTTCTTAGCAATTCGGCAAACAGCAGATCCCTCGCTTTCGCTCGTGATGACAACTGCCAGATAGCGGATTCGGACTTCGATCCAAGCTGAACGATTGCCTCGCAGTGACCCAGCACGAATGAGTTGATTACTTTCGTTACTCCCCCTCGCTTGATCCTGCTAAAGTCTTGAAAACATTAGCCTCCATAAAAATTCCCGCTAAAGTCTTCTTCCCATTGGAGTTGGAGGCAAAGTCTTGC
>DATHQX010000246.1:0-23724 GCA_035482295.1 Verrucomicrobiia bacterium | reverse complement strand
TCGCCGGTCGTCTTCTTCGATAGGCCGCGCTGCATCCTGTGTTACCGCTGCATTCGCGCTTGCGGTGAGGGCATGGACGTCTGGGCGCTGGGTATCCAGAATCGCGGCTCAGGCTCCATCATCGCGCCGAACCATGAGGATCATCTCGAGTGCGAAGAGTGCGGCATGTGCATCGATATCTGCCCGGTCGGCGCTCTGACCTCCGGGACTTATCGCTACAAGACGCGCCCGTGGGAGATGAAGCACGTGGGCACGGTTTGCACCCATTGCGGCGACGGCTGCAAGACCACGCTGGGGGTACGCCGCGCCGATACCGGCATGCAGATCGTTCGCGGCGACAATCGCGACAAGAACGGCATCAACGGCGACTTCCTTTGCGTGAAGGGCCGCTACGCTTTCGACTTCGCCCACAATCCCGATCGCATCGGGCAGCCCCTGATTAAGAAGGACGGCAAGTTTGTCACCGCGACCTGGGAGCAGGCATTTGAGCTGATCGCGACCACGTTCCAGCAGACTCTGACCAGCGATGGCCCGAACTCGATCGGCGTTCTTGGTTCGAACCATACCAGCAACGAAGAGAATTACTTGCTGCAGAAGTTCGCGCGACTGGTGCTAGGCACCAACAACATCGACCACCATCGCACCGCCGACTTCCCTGCATTCGCCTCGGCGCTGGCCGGAAAGCCGAACGCTACGGCTTCGATGCGCGATGTTGCCAAAGCGCCCGCGATTCTCCTGATCGGCAACGATCCTACCAACCAGCATCCGCTGCTGGCCTGGCAGATACGCACCAACGTTCGCCTGCATCGTGCCAAGCTCTACATCGCGAATTCGTCCAACATCAAGCTGCGCCGCCAATCTGCGGCTTACGCGCAGATCGCGCCGGGTTCGGAAGGCAGCTTTGTGCAGTTCCTTGGCGGAAACGACAAGGCTGCAGACGCCGCTGCCTCTGCCAACCTGACTAAAGATTCACTCATCAAGATGCGTGATGCGCTGAAGAGCGAGAAAGAACTGGTCATCATCTTCGGCTCCGAGTTGCGCGACGGCGATGTCAAAGCTCTAGCCGATTTCGGCCTGGGGCTGGGAGCCAAGTTCATCTGCCTCGGCGATTACGCGAACTCGCGCGGCGCATCCGACATGGGTTTATACCCCGACATGCTTCCCGGCTACGCGCCGATCGGCAGTGCTACCAAGTTCCACCAGGAGTGGCTCGACGAGATTCCGACCACGCCCGGCATGAACTTGCTGCAGATGATGGACGCGGCGAAGCTCGGCAAGTTAAAGGCGCTCTACGTGGTCGGCTCGAATCCCATCGCCCGATACAACATTGATCCGTTCGTTCTTTCGAAGACCTTCGTCGTTGTGCAGGATATGTTCCTGACCGAAACGGCCTCGATCGCCGACGTGGTGCTGCCTGTCGCCAACGCTTACGAGAAGTCGGGCACCTACACTAACACCTCTGGTGATGTGCAGATACTGAAGAAGGCCGGCGACTTCGTCGGTGTGCGCAATGATTTTGAGTGCATCATTCGCATCGCGCTGCGCATGGGATACGACGTGCGCAAACTGGTACCCTTCGGTGGAGGCGGTACGCGCGCCGACATGGGCCAGACGCGCGGTGCACAGTCAGGTGAAGCGGACCGCCATGCCGTGTGGCTTGCCGATAACAATCTTGAGCTCAAGATGAGCCCCTACGATCCGACAGCCATGCTCGATGAGGTCCAGCGGCTGGTGCCCGGATACGACATTTCGCGTTTGAGCCTGCTGGCCGGACAGGACGTGCATTCGCAGCTGGTACAGATCACCGGCGCGACCGGAGTGGGCGATCCCAAGCTGATTTTGCCGGCCAATGACACGCTGTTCACTTCGGGCACGCTCGGACGCTACTCGGCAACGCTGAACACGGTGCTGGAACGCTACCAGGCTCCGTCCGACGAGGAAAACGCTGCCGGCTACGACCCGATGGTGCGCATCGGCGGATAGTTTGGTTCCGAGTATTAGTTTGTGACTGTATTGGGTCCTTCGACTCCGGCGCGCTAAAACCGCGCCTCCGCTCAGGATGACAATCGCGTTTGATCATCTGGTGAAGAGCGAACGGCGAAACGCGAAGAGCATCTTCTGACGGCTGAGAGCTGATAGCTAAATGGGTATAGGAACGTTCATCCTGGTTTCGATCGTCAAGATCCTGATCGCGGTCTTCATTCTGCTTACCGCCGTCGCCTACACCGTTCTGCTGGAGCGCAAAGTCGTCGCGCACATGCAGAACCGCTGGGGACCCACCCGCGTCGGCCCTTTCGGCATCTGGCAACCGCTAGCCGACGGCTTAAAGTTCATCTTTAAGGAAGACCTTACACCGCCTTACGTCTACAAACCGTTGTACCTGCTGGCGCCGATCATTGCCGTTACCACGGCATTGACCTCGATTGCGGTTATTCCAGTCGGCCCCTGGATCAAACTGGGCAGTATCTCGACGCCGATTCAGATCACTGACGTCAACATCGGCTTGCTGGTGATTCTTGGAGTCACCTCGGTCGGCGTGTATGGCGTCGCTCTCGCCGGCTGGTCGTCCAACAGCAAGTACTCGATGCTGGGCGGCCTGCGCGCTTCCGCCCAGATGGTCAGCTACGAGTTGGCGCTGGGCCTGTCCCTGATCGGCGTGTTGATCTTTGCCGGCAGCTTCAGCCTCTCCGACATCGTCAACTCGCAGATGGGCACGTGGTTCGGCTTCATCCCCAAGTGGAACATCTTTAAGGGTCAGTTCGTTGCGTTCTTCATTTACATCATGGCGGCTTACGCCGAGACGAACCGTATCCCCTTCGACTTGCCTGAGGCTGAGACGGAGCTCGTCGCCGGCTATCACACCGAATACAGCTCAATGAAGTTTGCCATGTTCTTCATGGCCGAGTATGCCAACATGGTGACCGTGGCCTGCCTGGCGTCGGTGTTGTTCCTGGGTGGCTGGACGGGCCCGACTTTTGGTCCGCCGATCCTGCAGTCGCTGCTGCCGGTGTTCTGGTTCGCGCTGCGCGTTTTCGTTTTCATGTTCATCTACATCTGGGTTCGCGGCACGTTGCCGCGTTTCCGCTATGACCAGCTCATGGCTTTCGGCTGGAAGTTCCTGCTGCCGCTGGCCATAGCCAATATTGTCGTCACTGCTCTGGTCGTGGCGCTGAAGTGAAGCAGCAATTAGCCGCTAGCAACTGGCGGCTAGCTTTGTGTCAGGGCATGACTTTAGTCGTGCCGTGGAAGTGCGCTTCAGAACGGGCTTAAAGCCGCTGAAGAACACGATTGCCTGTTATTGCGTTGTGCTTCGGCTGTACTGGCGCTTCGCGAAGTTTTACCTGGTCGCTAGTTACTAGCTGCTCATTGCTAATACGATGCTTGCACAGATTCTGTTCTTCATTTTCGCGGCGATGTGCGTTGGAGGGGCGATCAACCTCCTGGTACAGAAGCACCCCATCAACAGTGCGCTGTCGCTGATTGTGGTGATGGGCTCGCTGGCGCTGATCTACCTGCTGCTGGGCGCGGAATTCCTCGCCGCCGTGCAGGTTATCGTCTACGCCGGCGCAGTAATGGTGCTGTTCGTCTTTGTCATCATGCTGCTCAACGCCGGCGAAGAAGAGCGTCTGTCGCACGGCAGCCGCGTCGCCATCCTATTGGGCGTGCCCGCTCTGATCATCGGACTTGGAATCGCTGCCTGGTTCACCACCCACATCACCGGTCTGGATCGCGTTGCCATCGGCGGCCCGGAGATCATGAACGGCACCGACGTCTTTGGTAATCCGCAGGCTGTGGGCAAGCTGCTCTTCAGCACATACCTGCTGCCCTTTGAAGTCACGTCGGTTCTGCTTCTGATCGCCATCATGGGAGCTGTGGTCCTGGCGCGAAGGGAAGGAGACTAATGGTTCCTCTTTCCTATTACCTGGTATTGAGCGCGGTGCTTTTCGCCTGCGGCGTGGCCGGCTTCCTCATTAAGCGCAATATCATCACGATTTTTCTTTCGATTGAGCTGATGCTGAACGGCGTGAACCTGACATTCGTCGCTTTCGCCGCGCAGCTGAAGTCGCTCGACGGCCACATCTTCGTCTTCTTCGTGATGGTAGTGGCCGCCGCCGAAGCCGCTGTTGGCCTGGCAATCATCATCGCCGTATTCCGCACGCGCGAGACCTTGAATGTAGATCGCGTGAACCTTCTGAAACTATGAGCATGCACCTTTGGATCATTCCGCTGCTCCCCCTGGCCGGCGCCGCCATCAACGGACTGCTGGGCAAGCGCTTTCCCAAGGCGCTGGTGAATACCATTGCGCTGGGATCCACAGGGGCTGCGTTCGCGTATGCGCTTTGGGTGGCGGCCCAGTTCCTGGCACTTCCGGCTGACCAGATTCCTTACCTCGAGACCTATGGAACCTGGATGTCGACCGGCAATTTCTCCGTGCACTGGGGCTTCTGGCTCGATCAGCTTTCGTTTGTCATGTTGCTGGTCGTAACCGGCGTGGGCTTTGTCATCCACATTTTCTCCGTCGGCTACATGGCGGAAGAAGGCGGCTACTACCGGTATTTCTCTTACCTGAATCTGTTCATGTTTTTCATGCTGATGCTCATCCTGGCGGACAACTATTTGCAGATGTTCGTAGGATGGGAGGGCGTGGGCCTGGTGTCGTACCTGCTGGTCGGCTTCTGGTTCACCAAGGTCTCGGCGGCCAATGCCGGCAAGAAAGCATTCATCACCAACCGCGTCGGTGACTTCGGATTCCTGATCGCGCTGTTCCTGCTGATTAAGCATTTCAGCACCTTGGAATACGCCGGCGTCTTCAAGGCTGTCGCGCCGTTCGCGCCCGAAGCTTCCGCCGGATTGCTGACCGCGATCGCCTTGCTGATGCTGGTGGGCGCTACCGGAAAGTCCGCGCAGATTCCGCTCTATGTCTGGCTGCCGGACGCCATGGAAGGCCCGACACCAGTATCGGCCCTGATCCATGCCGCCACGATGGTTACCGCCGGCGTATACATGGTGGCTCGTTCCAACCCGATCTTCAGCCGCGCCCCCGTCGCCCTGGAGGCCGTGGCTGTCATCGGCACGCTGACTGCGATCTTCGCGGCGTCGATCGGCCTGGTGCAGAACGACATCAAGAAGGTGCTGGCGTATTCCACTATCTCGCAGCTCGGTTACATGTTTATGGGCTGTGGCGTGCTGGCTTACAGTGCGGGCATTTTCCACCTGATGACCCACGCCTTCTTTAAAGGCTGTCTGTTCCTCTGCTCCGGCTCGATCATTCACGGCCTGAGCGGCGAGCAGGATATGCGCTTCATGGGCGGCCTGCGTAAATACATGCCGTGGACGTTCTGGTGCATGACCTCGGCGACGATCGCCATCGCCGGCCTGCCTCCGTTTGCCGCCTTCTTTTCCAAGGACGCTATTCTTTGGAGCACCTGGAGCAGCGGTCAGCATCTGTTGTGGTTGATCGGCATCATCGCTGCCGGCATGACCTCGTTTTACATGTTCCGCCTCTGGTTCCTGACGTTCTGGGGCGAGTATCGTGGACCGAATCCAGCTGGAGGCGGGCACGGACATGACGCCGATGCCCACCAGGCGCAGGACGCGCATGCGACCAGCGGCGCCCACGGACATGGCACGCCACACGAGAGCCCTTGGGTCATGGTTCTTCCCTTGGTAATCCTCGCCATTCTCTCCTTTGTGGGCGGATGGATCGGGGTTCCTGAGTCCATGCATGGTCCGGATACCTTCAACCGCTTTCTTGCGCCTGTCTTCACGACCTACGCGCCTGCCGGGATTGCACATGCCGTGATGTCTGAAGGTGCAGGCGGCATCGCGGCGGAATCCAGCTCCGAGCTCGCCTTCTCCCTGATATCAGTTGGAGTCGCTGCTTTCGGCCTCTTCCTAGCCTGGTATTTCTATTACAAGCGCAAGGATCTTCCCGCCAAGCTGGCGGCCAGTGCCGGCGGCCTATACCGATTAGTGCTCGACAAGTACCGAATAGACGAACTCTACGGGGCGGTCATCATTCAGCCGCTCATCAAGTTTTCCAGTGTCGTCTTGTGGCAGGGCATCGATGTCAAGCTTATCGATGCTGGCGTTGACAACGCCGCGCATGGCGCTGAAGAAGTTTCCGACGGCATGCGGCACATGCAGTCCGGCAACATCCGCTCTTACGCGGGCTGGGTAGCGGTGGGCGCTACCGTGATCATTGCCTTCATGGTGTGGAGGGGGTTGCGATGAACTTCATCAACAACAACATCCTCACCATCGTAATCTTCCTGCCGCTGGCAGGCGCAATTCTGCTGGCGTTCTTCCCGCGGCGCGACCGTGATGTGCGCTACTTCGCGCTGGCTGTCTCGCTAATCACGCTGCTCGCTTCGCTGCACTTGCCCTGGTACTACGTTCGCGGACAGTCAGGCTTCCAGTTCGAGCAGAACGTGCCGTGGATTCCACATCCGGTGATTCGCTATCACCTGGGCCTCGACGGAATCTCGATGTGGCTGGTCGTGCTGACCACCTTCCTGATGCCGCTGTGTGTGCTGGTTTCGTGGAAGTCGGTGCACGACCGGGTGAAGGAATTCTTCATCCTCATGCTCATCCTCGAGACCGCGATGATCGGCGTCTTCCTCGCGCTCGACTTGTTCCTCTTCTACTTCTTCTGGGAAGCCACCCTGATTCCGATGGCCCTCATCATCGGAATTTTTGGTCACGGACGCCGCATCTACTCGGCGGTCAAGTTCTTCATGTACACGATGATCGCCTCGGTCTTCATGCTGGTGGCGATTCTGTGGCTCTACGCGCACACTGGCAGCTTCGATTTCGTCACCCTGCAAAGCGCGATCCAGCACGGACAGGTTCCGGGCTTCGCCACCGCCGGAACATGGCTGTTCCTGGGCTTCTTCATCGCTTTCGCCGTTAAGGTCCCCATGTTCCCGGTGCACACCTGGCTACCGGACGCGCACGTGGAAGCTCCGACTGCCGGCTCCGTGCTGCTCGCCGGTGTTCTGCTGAAGATGGGCACCTACGGCCTGCTGCGCTTCAACGTCGGGCTCTTCCCCGATCAGGCGAGGCAGAATGCTCCGTGGATCATGGTGCTGGCGCTGATCGGCATCATCTACGGCGCGCTGGTGGCGATGGTGCAGCCGAACATCAAACGCCTGGTCGCCTACACCTCGGTCAGCCATTTGGGATTTGTCGTCCTCGGCATTTTCAGCTTCACCCAGATCGGCATGGACGGCGCGGTCTACCAGATGCTGAACCACGGCGTATCCACCGGCGGACTTTTCATGCTGCTGGGCATGCTGTACGACCGCCGCCACACCTACGAGATCACTGAGTACGGCGGCCTCGCCACTCCGATGCCGGTCTGCGCCACATTCTTCACCTTCATCATGCTGTCATCGGTTGGTCTGCCGCTGATGAACGGCTTCGTGGGTGAATTCCTGATTTTGAGCGGCGCTTTCCAGGCCAAGCAGATCTACGGCATCCTCGGAGCAACAGGCGTTATCTGGAGCGCGTGCTACCTGCTGTGGATGTACCAGCGGGTCTTCCAGGGCGTCGTCACCAACCCCGCCAACAAGACCCTTCGCGATCTCGACGCGCGCGAACGCGTCTCGCTATGGCCGGTGGCGATTGCGGCCCTGGTGATGGGCGTGGCTCCGATGCTATGGCTGCACTCGATCAGCCCGTCGGTTTCCGACGCACTGAAGCAAGCCAACAGCGTCACCCAATCGGCATCGTCTTCTACCATTCATATGACTGAGGCATTTTTGAAGGCGGTGGGACGATGATCCCTTCCGTCGACTACATCCGGATCCTGCCGGAACTGGTGGTGAGCATCTTCGGCATCATCAGCATGCTGGTGGATTCGCTCATTCCCGAACAGGATTCCAAGAAGCCGCTGGGGATCATCGCCGTTATCGGCACACTGGCCGGCCTTGCTGCCACGGCGTATCAGACCGGCTTCTACGGAACCGCTTTCTACGGAACCATACAGGTTGACACGTTCAGCGTCTTCTTCCATGTGGTCGTTCTCTTGATCGCGCTGGCCGTTACCCTGACTTCGTTCGAATACCTGGAAGTGCAGCGCATTCGGTCCGGCGAATACTACGGGCTCATCCTTTTTGGCACTGTCGGCATGATGCTGATGTCGTCGGCCGTCGAACTTGTGCTGATTTTCATCGCACTCGAAATTTCTTCGATTTCCACGTACATCCTGGCTGGAATGCGTCGCCGCGCCGCAGAGAGCGCCGAGGCTTCGCTCAAATACTTCTTGCTGGGATCGTTCGCTACTGCGTTCTTTCTCTACGGCGTCGCTGTGGTTTTCGGCGCTACTGGAACGACCAATGTTTATGGTGTGGCGCACTACCTGCAGAATCAGCCTTCGACGCTGGCGTTTCTTGCTGTCGGCCTGATGTTCGTGGGTCTGGGCTTCAAGGTTGCCTCCGCACCGTTCCACGTCTGGACGCCTGATGTTTACGAGGGCTCGCCTGCGCCCGTCGTGGCAATGATGTCCACTGGCCCGAAGGCCGCAGCGTTTGCCGTGCTGCTGCGCGTCCTCTTTGCCACCGACGCCCAGGGTTGGTTCTGGATCGTGTGGCTGTCGGCCGCGCTGTCGATGACGATCGGCAATATCGGCGCGCTGGTGCAACAGAACGTGAAACGCCTGCTGGCTTACTCGTCGATCGCGCATGCCGGATACATACTGGTCGCCTTCGCGGCGTCCAGACAGTCCGGCATCTCGGCTGCAATTTTCTACCTTGCGTCGTATGCGGCCATGAATGTCGGCGCGTTCGCCGTGGTCAGCCACTTTGCCCAGGCTGGCGAAAAATATGTCACGCTCGACGACTATGCCGGACTGGGACGCCGCTCGCCGTTGCTGGCTGCTATCCTCACGATATTCCTACTATCGCTCATCGGAATTCCCGTCACCGGCGGATTCTTTGCCAAGTTCTACGTCTTCTCCGCTGCGCTGCAATCGAACCTTGTCGGTCTCACCGTCATCGGTCTCATCAATAGCGCAATTGCTGCTTACTATTACCTGCGCGTGATCGTCTATATGTACATGCGGGATGAGCGCACCGAAGCTGCGGTGCCTCGCATTCCGGCCGGGCTGGGAATCGGCCTGGCGATCAGTCTGATTGCGACGATCTATCTGGGCGTTATGCCGGGCCGTGTGCTGGAACACGCCGTGCAAAGTGCGCAGGACCTGATCAAGTAAGCATCAGGTTACAAATCGTAAACTTTCGGGTTGCGGGTTGAAGCAGCTCACAACTGCTGCCATCATTATTGGAGTTTTATGACACTACGCCGACAAGGATTCATTGCATTCCTGGTGCTGACGGCGGTAGTGTCCGTCTTCTTCTCGCCATTGCTCCCATTACACGGGACAGTGCGCCATCACGCTCGGGCCAACATCGCCGTAGCCTTGTCGCTAGCCAGCTTCACGTACACCTCCGCTTCCTCGTCTTTTGCGCCGACCGTACCCGAAAAACGTGTCCTCTTCCCCCAGGGGCTTTACGAGCTGCATTGCGCGCGGCTCTGCTAGACCGAAACTGCTTCTTCAATAGCAATTACCGGAATCGGCGAAGCCGAAGCGAATGCGACAGCATCTAGCTAGTATCGCGTCGAACTTCTCTCGCTTTCGGAACCGAAGGGCTTTTTCAATGGAAGGATAAGTTGTGATGCATTTTGATGAGGGAAGAGTTTTGAATCGCTCGCACTACAACCAACCTGAGAATCGAAAGCAAATAGAACCGGCCTCTGCTACACGTCGTCCGTCGTCCGCTCACAAGATGCAAGGCGGGCTCGGAACCAGTTGCCGGGACCACTCAGAATCGGCTGACTTGCAAGCGGCCAGGATGCTCGACAGCGCCAACAACAAAATGCAGGAGCTCATGCAGCTGCTGTACCTTCTGAGCCGCGACCCGGCAGTGCCAAATGATGCTCGTTATCACGTGACCGTCGCGCAAGGCGAGATCGCGCTTCTCGCCCGCGTCATAAGAAATAAAGCCGAAGAAACCACGAACGACAGCCTTCCCGCTGCCGAAACCAAATCCATTCCAGCAGTCTCCCCGGGCCGATGAACTGGTAGGCCCACGCCGAAGTCGCTTCCTCTCCACCAGACGACTTAGCGACTTCGGCTCCTCTTCGGAAATCCTGCGAGTGATAGAATGACGCCGGCTTCCCGTCATTCCCATGTCCACTGTGCCCGTTCAGAACCAGAAAACGAACCTCGGCTGGTGGCAATCCGTGGCTCGCATGGGCAGGCTCTACTGGACCAGGTTTTTTGTCTGCTTCGGCCTGCTTTGCGGCATTCTTCTGTCGAAACCTCTTTGGCTGACGGCACGCCATTTTCCGCTCGTCCCTGTCTTCTCCAGGCTGCCTGCGATCGCCTACCCCCTGGACTATATTTGCCTGCTCGGCATGATTTTCCTGCTGGTGATGATCGCCGTCTCTTCCTCACCGCGAATCTACATCCTGGTTTTGCTCGTCATGCTTGCCGTCCTGGGTCTGTTTGACCAGGGCCGTTGGCAACCTTGGGCCTACCAGTATTTCGTCATGCTGTTGGTGCTGGGCGGCGTTCGTTGGCGCGATGGGCGGGTTGTCGACGAGTACGCGACGCTGAATATCTTTCGCCTGATGATGGCGAGCATTTATCTCTACAGCGGCCTGCAAAAATTCAATCCGAATTTCGCCGGTCATGTCCTTCCCCGTCTGGCCGGCAACGAGGCTGGAGTCACCGTAGCCGCAGGAGTGCTGGCGATCCTGCCTCCGATCGTTGAAGCCGCCATCGGCGTAGGATTGCTGATCCGGAAGGTGCGGCCCATTGCCGTGCTGGGCGCCGTCGCGATGCACGCGATGATCCTGGTGAAGCTCGGCCCCTTCGGTCTGAACTACAACTCCGTCGTCTGGCCGTGGAATGTCGCGATGATCGCTTTCGACCTGCTTCTGTTCTGGAAGGCGGATTTCTCGTTCTCTGACGTCCTCTGGAACAACAAGCTTGCGATCCAGAAGGTCGTCCTTGTGCTCGTGCTGGTCATGCCATTCTTCAGCTTCTTGGGATGGTGGGACTCGTATTTGTCGTGGTCGCTGTATACCGGCAACGTCGACGGAGGTAACATTTTCTGCAGCAATCTCGTTGCCGGACAACTGCCTGACTATGTGCAGCCGTATATCGCTCACGTTTCCGACAACAATAACCAGCTCACCATTCGCAAGTGGGCTCTTGGCGAGATGAACGTCCCGCCCTATCCTGAAAGCCGCATCTATCGTGCGGTTGGTGCCGCCGTCTGCCGCATGACCAACAACTCTCCCGAGCTGGCGCTGTATGTTCGCAGGAAGGCAACGATTCTCCACGCGGACCAGGTTACGCGCTACAACTGTCTCGACCTTACAACACAGCCTTAGCAAAACTATTCAACCGGGACAGCGATGTCTCTCCGGTCGAAGACTGCGACACCCAGGATCCAGAAAACAATCGACTCGAGCATCGCCGCAAACACAACCGCCCAGCGCGGCGCCCAGTCTGCTTGGAAGCGGAAGCTAAAAAACTGCAGGATGACGGGAAAGCCCGGATAATACGTGATAGAGGCGTAAAGGTGCCGATGCCAGAAGCCGGGCAGGCAGAACAGAAGACCGGTCAGCGCAGTAGCCAGATAGGGATTGCAAAACGTCGAGAAGAACAGGGCCACCGTGGTCGCGATCATCACACCCGCCATGATCAATATCGCGAACGGCCAGAGCCCTCCGTTGGGCAGCATGGCGTGCGCCGTCAGCCAATTCGCGCTTAAAACGAAAACTACAATGTAAGCCACGGCCGTCGCCCACGAGCCCGCGACGACGGCGAGAAGGTATTGCGCCCGGCTGACGGCCTTTGACAACACCAGGAGAATGCGGCGCGACTTGCGCTCGTTGTGAATTGCCGTGGCCGCCAAGAAAGCAGTAAAGATGGAGATGTAGATCGCTTGCTGTTCCAGGTAAAAGATAACGTCGAAGACCGAGGGGCGCCCGCGGCCAAAATCCCCAGCCGCCAGCGCCGTGAACACAATCCACCCAAACAGAATCAGGACCGGCCAGCGATGTTCGCGCAGAAAATTCGCGGCGATCAGCACAACCGGTCTCATGCGTCGCTCCCCGGGCTGGTCAGCTCAATGAAAACCTCTTCCAGCGTTCGCCGTACAGGATTCACGCTGAGCACTTCCCCGCCCAGTGACCACACTTTCTCCAGCGCATCGCGTTGCGAAGCGGCAGCGACGTTGAATTCGACGCGCCCGTTCAAGGCTTGCGCACTCTCAAAGCTCGCGGGCGGAACTCCTCGCGCCACGATCTCATAGCGATCGCGCGAAACCAGCATTTCATCCGTATTACCGACTTTGACCAGCCGTCCCTTGTCCAGAATAGCGACGCGATGGCAGACCATCTCGATCTCCGACAGCAGATGCGAGCTGAGGAAGATCGTCGTGCCGGCACGATTGGCTTCCAGCAGCAGTTCGCGCATGCCAACACGCGCGATTGGATCGAGCGCCGACGTGGGCTCATCAAGGATCAGCAGCTCCGGATTATTCATCAGCGCCTGCGCCAATCCAATACGCTGTTGCATGCCGCGGGAGAAGCGGGATATGTTGCGATCCGCCTCCATCTCCAGTTCCACTTGCCGCAACACTTCGCGCGTCCGCAGCCTAAGCCGTTCCGGTCCCATACCGTTGAGCGCTCCATAGAACCCCAGCAGCTTGTTCGCAGGGCGATGATAGAGCGCGACGTTCTCCGCCAGAAAGCCGACCCGTGCGCGTGTGGGCGCATCTCCAAAGGGCTTACCGAGAAGACGTCCGTTGCCTGACGAGGCCTGCATGAAACCGAGGGCAAGGTGAATGGCAGTCGTCTTTCCTGCTCCGTTCGGCCCCAGGAAGCCGAAGATTTCTCCGCGCTCCAGCGACAGGGTGAAGCCGTTGAGCGCCCGCACTTGCCGCTTCGACCACGGCCGTCCGTAGTCTTTCGTCACGTCTTCGTAGTCAAGCACGCCGGGCATAGGAACGATTGTAGAGGGATGCAACGAGAAAGCATATTCACCACGGAGGCACCGAGATCACCGGGCATTGGGGTGCCTAGGGATTCGTGCTCGATTGTTTTCGCTACAAGGATGTCGGAAACAGCCGAGATCCTCAGTGTCTTCCTCGCCTCTACGGTGAATACCAAAAGGCGAATAGCAGGAAGCGAACAACACTCCTTCAAAAGCAAAGCCCCATCCGCAGATGGGGCTCCGTGTTCGAAACGCGAAAACCTAGACGACCTTCGCGAAGATGATAACCAGGGTGAACAGCACCAGCGACTCGATAAAGGCGAGGCCGAGAATCAGCGCCAGCTGAATCGCGGGGCGGGCAGCAGGATTGCGGGCCATAGCTTCGCAAGCCGCTGCACCGACACGACCCTGACCCAGACCAGCCAGGCCGGCCGCGATCGCAATGCCGAATCCGGCAGCGATGGCAACATAATTACCGTGAGTAGAAGCGGCGCCTCCCGCTTCCTGCGCGAACGCTGGCATGGCCACCATCATAAGTGCCATCAGCGCAAAGACAATGTACATCACTTTCCGCATTGTGTTTCTCCTCCGGATCCCCGGCGAGCGCCAACTTTGCACTCGTTGGGGTGGTTTATGAATCGTTGCCAGTGGGTGGTTGACGTTCACCGAACTGACGCCCTCACGCTGACAACCTAGCAACTAGCAATTAGCCGCTAGCAACTAGTAAGACCCACACACCGGGCTTTTACTAATTGCTAGTTGCTAGTCGCCAGTTGCTGCGTCTCTAGTGCTCGTGCGCTACCGCTTCCCCGATGTACACCGTCGCCAGCAGCACAAAAATATACGTCTGAATGATCGCCACTCCGGCATGCAGCAGCATGAAGACGACCGGGATAGCCAACGGGAAGAGCGTAAAGAACACCAGCGTCACCATGTCGCTGGCAAACATATTGGCGAAAAGACGGATGGTGAGCGAGAGCACGCGAGCCAGGTGGCTGCAAACTTCAATCACGAACATCAGCGGCGCCAGCCACCAAACCGGACCCAGGAAATGCTTGATGTAACTGAATCCGTTCTTGCGAATGCCGTAGAAATGATAGTAGAACCAGGTCACCAGCGCGCAGCCCAGCGGAACCGACGGCGCGGCCGTGGCAGTCTCCAGCCCCGGGATCAATCCAATCAGGCAGCCCACCAGAATGAACAGTCCCAGCACCGTCAAATAGCCGACATACTGCTCGTACTCGTGCCCGATGACTTCGTGGCTCTGATCGCTGACGAAACCATTGATGCCCTCGATCATGTGCTGCAGGGCCCCGGGATTGTCGACCGACAACCGAACGCGTACTGCGATGAAAAACAGAATCAGCAGCACGAAGACCAGCAGCTCCATCGTTACGTAATTGGTGAACGGAGCCTCGGGATACGCAGCATGCACATGGAAGAGTCCAAGCAGGGCGTTGGCCGGACCGGCAAGGTACTTATTCAGAAGTGCGGTTAACCACAGTTGCTCAGGCATGACGTCTGACTCAATGACCGGATCGAATTATGCTCAGCTTGGCACACGATTCGCATGGTTCCATCGCATGTCCAATTGCTGGCTTAGGAAATTCTGGTTCCGTGCCGCAGCGCTTTGAATAGCTCGACTGCGACCTCGCAGGCCACGGCAGCCATGGGAAGAAAAACGCCTCCTAGGAAGCCGTACAGACCAGCCAGGGAAACATTAAATATAACATATGCCGCAGCCGCGATCAGGACATAGCGGAGCAGCGCCCGGAAGACGATCAGACCACCCCGCTCGGTGCTCTGCTCTTTCGTAATCCTGTCGCCGAGAGCGCTGATGGCCTGTTCCAGCCAGCGCTGGTTTACATAGGAAATCGCTGCCCCGACCGCAAAACCTGCGGCCACTGGCCAGCGAAACAACGCCAGGCAGGTCAATATCCCGGCCGCCATCAGAATCAACATGAATCGGCGGATTCGCGGAAGCGCTCGGTCGAGGAAGCTGTCGCTGAGCGGCGTGGTGGATTCCGGAGTGGACATGGGAACGAATACCGGCTCAGTTACTGTTCTTGATCACCGTTCGAATCACGTCAACGAAGCCGGCGACGGCGCCAATAATGAGGCCTACCAGAAACAGCCAGCGGGTGTGCAGCCAGTAATCCAGCAGCTTACCCACGAACAGTCCGATCACCACCGCTGCCGGAATGATGAAGGCGATCTGCGAATAGCGCGCCCAGATTACCGCCGCATTGTCCTTACGGTTCTGCCCCTCGTCGGCCATGGCGACAGCCTAACATCTGCCGCCTCGCAGCGCACTATTGCGAATTCCGGGCTCGCGAACGCTCGGGCCGCACCTTCCCGGGCCTGCGCTGAATCTCATCCGTGAGGAGAGTTGAATATGGACTTGGGACTTAAAGGAAAAGTTGTGCTCGTCACCGGCGCAAGTCGCGGTATCGGTCGCGCGATCGCCGAGGCATTCGCGACAGAAGGAGCCCACGTCGCCATCGCCGCTCGGAACGCGCAGGAAGTACAAGCCGTTGCCGCCGAGATCGCCAGGCAGACGAAAGCCACAGTAGAAGGGTTCGCCACTGACGTCATGCAAGCCGACCAGATTAAGGAACTCGTCGACCACGCTGCGAAGCGCTTCGGCACAATTCACATTCTCGTCAACAATGCCGGCGGCGTTGGCGCGTTTGCGCCCTTCGAACAGCTCACGGACGATGATTGGCTCGAAATCCTGAACCTCAACGTGCTCTCGGCCGTGCGCGCCACTCGCGCCGCACTACCTTTCATGCAGAAACAGAAGTGGGGCCGGATCATCAACATTTCCAGCGAATCAGGAACCCAGCCCGACGCCTTCATGCCGCACTACAATGCCTCGAAAGCGGCGCTCAACAACCTGACGAAGAGCCTCTCGAAAGCGTACGCGCAGGATGGAATTCTGGTGAACACAGTTTCACCGGCGTTCATCATGACGCCGCTGGTCGCCAACATGTTGAAGAAGATGGCCAGCGAGCAGGGAGTCTCGCCGGAACAGGTGACTAGTCAGTTTCTGGCTAACAATCGTCCCCACATCGAGCTCAAGCGGCCGGGCACCAGCGAGGAAGTAGCAGGAGCCGTACTGTTCCTTGCGTCCGAACAGGCGTCGTTCATTACCGGCACGAACCTTCGCGTGGATGGTGGTTCCGTTGCCAGCTTGTGAGCGGATTCCGTGTGGCGGTTAATTCGCCTGGACTGAAAGAGCGCGGCGCTGACGCTTTCCATTGCGTGAAGGCTGAGAGAGCGCAACGCCTTGCAGAATCACGCGGCACACGCCATCGATATACGTATCGTTCAGTTCGCCATGGCGGATAAGGAAGCGCATGTAGATTGCGCCGTAAAGCATGTCGAGCACCAAGTCCAGGTCGAGTCCTCGCGGCAGCTCGTCGCGGTCGATTCCCCGCTGTAAAGTTCGATAGGCTTCCTGCCGGCGATGAAGCAGAAAGCGCGCGCGAAACTCTTCCATCAATCCGGGATCGGATTGACCGGCGGCAATCAACGCCGCCACGATGCGCCCGGTGCGCGAATGCAGCACCTGCACGAACGACTTCATCTGCGCGTTCATGTCGTGCCACACCGAGCCGCTGTCGGGGAAATGCATCTCGTCCTCAATGCTGGACACAAACGCGTCGACAACCAGTGCGCCCTTGGCGGGCCACCACCGATAGACCGTTGCCTTCCCCACTCCGGCGTCGGCCGAGATCGCTTCGATGGAAAGATCAGCGAAGCCAGTCTTACGCAGCAGCTTTAACGTACTGCGCAAAATCGCCTGCCGCGACCGCTCGTTCCGCGGCCTTCCTGGCGGTCGCTTCGAGCCGTCAGTTTCCTGACTGGAGGCTCTTTGTCGAGAAGGTGTTATTTCCTGCATCCGGGGCGTACTCACGTTGAATCTGATACGTATCGTATCGTATCATAATGGAAGTCTTCAAGAGCCCAGCCTTTGGAATACAAGAACGGGTGGGATTGGGAGTCATACCCGGTTAAATGTGGATTGTAGCCCTCGCGCTTCGGCGCCCGTACACCTTCGTCGTTATGGCCCTGGTCATCATTCTGTTGATGCCCCTGGTCATTCTGCGGACGCCGGTCGACATCTTCCCTGACATTAATATCCCAGTCGTCAGCGTGGTGTGGACTTACACCGGCTTCTCGCCCGCTGATATGGCCGACCGCATCATCAGCAACTCCGAACGTGGCATGACGATCACGGTCAACGACATCGAGCACATCGAGTCGCAGTCGGTCCAGGGCATTGGCGTCATCAAGATTTTCTTCCAGCCTCAAGCCAACATTCAGACGGCTTTGGCGCAAGTGACGGCGATTGTTCAGACGACAGTGCGCAGTCTGCCGCCCGGTACGACGCCGCCGCTGGTCATCACCTACACCGCTTCCTCAACGCCCATCGTCCAGCTTGGTATCAGCAGCAAGACGTTGCCGGAACAAGTGCTGTTTGACCTGGGAAATAACTTCATTCGCACGCAGTTGGCGACCGTACAAGGCGCTGCCACGCCGTACCCTTACGGAGGCAAGATTCGTCAGGTACAAGTGGACCTCGACATGCCTCGGCTGCAGGCGCAGGGTCTTTCGCCCAACGACATCGTCAATGCGGTCAATGCCCAGACGCTGATTACGCCCTCGGGCACGGCAAAACTCGGATCGCTGGAATATCAGGTCGAGATGAACAGCGCGCCGGCCACTATCGCCGCGCTGAACGATTTGCCCGTGAAGACGGTGAACGGATCGACCATCTACATGCGTGATGTGGCTCACATACGTGATGGGTTCGCGCCGCAAACCAACATCGTGCGCCAGGACGGCGTGCGCGGTGTGTTGATGTCCATGTACAAGATCGGCCGCGGCTCGACCATCACCATCGTGAATGCCGTGAAGAACATGGTGCCGATCGCCCTGCAATCCTTGCCACCGGGAGTTACGGTCAAACCGCTCTTCGATCAGTCGCTGTTTGTGCGCGCGTCGCTTAACGGCGTATTACGCGAAGGTTTAATCGCCGCGGCGTTGACCGCGTGCATGATCCTGCTGTTCCTGGGTGACTGGCGCCCGACCATCGTCATCTCGATTTCGATTCCGTTATCGATTTTCGTCTCCGTGCTGCTGCTGAGCGCGCTGGGCGAAACCATCAACATCATGACGCTCGGCGGCCTGGCGCTGGCGGTCGGAATTCTCGTCGACGACGCGACCGTAGAAATCGAGAACATCGAGCGAAACCTTGCTCAGGGCAAGGAAATGCGGCAGGCGATTCTCGACGGCGCGCAGCAGATCGCGGTACCGGCTTTCGTTTCCACGCTGTCGATTTGCATCGTGTTCGTGCCGATGTTCTTCCTTGCCGGCGTCGCGCGTTACCTGTTCGTACCGCTCGCCGAAGCCGTGGTGTTCGCCATGTTGGCGTCCTACTTCCTCTCGCGAACCCTGATTCCCACGCTGGTGATGTACATCATGCGCGGGCACGAACACAAAGCCGGGGGGCCAAAGACGATCTTCGGCCGCTTCCAGCGTGGCTTCGAGAATGGGTTCGACAGGTTTCGCAACGGCTACTATCAGCTTCTGGAAACGACTCTGGACCACAGCAAAGTTTTTGCCGCCTGCTTTCTGTTCTTCTGCGCGGCCTCGATGCTGCTGGTATTTTTCTTGGGCCAGGACTTCTTCCCCAGCGTGGATGCCGGTTTGATGCGATTGCACGTCCGCGCGCGCGCCGGACTGCGCGTGGAAGAAACGGCGCGGCTGTGCGACGAGATTGAGCAGTATCTGCATCAACAGATTCCAAAAGACGAGCTGAACACGATCCTCGACAATATCGGCCTGCCCTATTCCGGTATCAATTTGTCATACGCGAATTCAGGCGTGATCGGAACCAGTGACGCGGAAATCCTCGTTGGCCTCAATCAAGAGCATCATCATCCGACGGCCGACTACATTCGTACGTTGCGTGAGCGGCTGCCGCGCGAGTTTCCCGGCGTGGAGTTTTTCTTCCAGCCGGCCGATATCGTCACTCAGATTTTGAACTTCGGTCTGCCGGCGCCGATCGACATTCAGCTCACCGGTTTTGACACGGCAACCAATTACGACATTGCCCAGCGCATCGCTAATCGGGTTCGCGAAATTCCTGGTACAGCCGATGTTCACGTGCAACAAATGCTGGACCTTCCGACACTGCATATGCAGTTTGACCGCGACCGCATGACGCAGGTCGGGCTCAACGCACGCGACGTCGCCCAGAGCGTGCTGGTGTCGCTAAGCGGAAGTTTCCAGACCGCGCCAAACTTCTGGCTGAATCCTGCCAACGGCGTTACGTATCAGATTGCTGTACAGACGCCGCAGTATCGAGTCACTTCGCTTCAGGACTTGATGAAGACGTCGGTGAACGATTCGGCCACGCCGAATCCGCAGCTGCTTAGTAACTTGATTCAGTTGCAGCCCACCGCGCGAGCGGCGGTGGTTTCGCATTACAACGTGCAGCCGGTAATCGACGTTTACGCCAGCACGCAGGATCGCGATCTGGGCGGAGTGGCGCGCGATGTCAGTAAAGTTTTGGAGCCGTTCCGACATGAACTGCCGCGCGGTACACGCTTGTCGGTCCGCGGACAGGTTACGACGATGCAGAGTTCGTTCATCGGACTTGGTGTCGGCTTGCTGATGGCGATTTTGCTCGTCTATTTCCTGATCGTGGTGAACTTCCAGTCGTGGCTGGATCCGTTCATCATCATTACTGCATTGCCGGGCGCTTTGGCGGGCATTTGCTGGATGTTGCTGCTCACGCACACCACCATGAGCGTGCCATCGCTGACCGGCGCCGTGATGTGTATGGGCGTGGCGACGGCCAACTCCATTCTGATGGTTTCGTTTGCCCGCGATCGTATGCGCGCCGGAATTCCCGCAGTGCAGTCGGCGCTGGAAGCGGGATATACACGTATCCGGCCGGTGCTGATGACGGCGCTGGCCATGATTATCGGCATGTTGCCGATGTCGTTGGGTCTGGGAGAAGGCGGCGAGCAGAATGCTCCATTAGGCCGAGCGGTTATCGGCGGCCTGCTGTTCGCCACGATAGCAACGCTGTTCTTCGTGCCCTCAGTGTTCGCCATTATTCACGGAGGCAGAGAACGGAAAGCAGCGCTGGAGCAGTCATAAAATACTGAGATCAGTTGGGGACCAATGAGTGTTCATCGAAGTTCGGCGGCGGAGGAAGATATGCCGCAATACGAAAGTCGCGAAGATCATGCTCCGCCGGAGATAACGCCTCCTCCGAAACTTGAGGCAGCGTCTCCACGCAAGGTCCTGTTTTTTGTGGGACTTCTCGTGCTCGCGCTGCTCGCGGCCGGAGCGCTCGCGCTGCTGACGAGAATGCATGCCAGTCGCGTGCTGGCGGACACGACTGCACAGGAGGCGATTCCGACGGTGGCAGTCGTTCATCCCATCGAGGAAAATCCCGATGAGCAGCTCGTTCTGCCAGGCACACTGCAGGCTTACGTCGAGTCGCCGATTTACGCGCGCACCAACGGATATCTGCTGCGCTGGTATAGAGACATCGGCTCGCGCGTCAAGCAAGGTGAGTTGCTGGCCGACATCGACACGCCTGAAGTCGATCAGGAGTTGATGCAGGCACGCGCAGCGCGTCAGCAGGTCGTGGCCGCGATGGACTTGGCGAAGATCAACGCCGATCGCTATCAATCCCTGCGCAAGACGGATTCGGTTTCGCAGGAAGAAGCCGACACGCAGAGCAGCGGCTATCAGCAGGCTATCGCCAATCTGGCTGCGGCCGACGCGAACGTGAAGCGTCTGGAAGAGCTGGAAGGCTTCAAACACGTATACGCGCCGTTTGACGGAGTCATCACGCGCCGCACCGTCGATCCGGGTGCGCTGATCAACGCAGGCGCCGGAGCCGCTGGACGCGAACTCTTCGACATTGCGCGCACCGATCCTTTGCGCGTATACGTTTCTGTTCCTCAGGCTTACGCGCCCGCGATCCATGTCGATCTCGACGCTGTGGTCACGCTGCAGGAGTTTCCCGGTCAGAAATTCAGCGCTACTGTGGCGCGAACTGCCGATGCCATCGATGTCACTACGCGAAGTTTGCTGACTGAAGTCGACGTTCCCAACAAAGACGGCAAGCTGCTTCCAGGCTCCTTCGGCGAAGTGCACTTCAATCCAAAGATTGATGCCGAGAAAGTGACTGTTCCGGTCAACGCGATGCTATTCCGCCGCGATGGCGCACAAGTCGCCGTTGTCGGCAGTGACGGCAAAGTGCAGCTGCGGCCGATCAGCATTGGGCGCGATTACGGAACCACGCTTGAAGTTGTCGGCGGCGTCGATGCAAGCGATCTGATCATCGTCAATCCGTCAGACTCTATCGAGAATGGACAGAAGGTCAACATTGCTCCCCAGCAAAAAGGGGGCTCGCAGTCATGAAGAAGTTCGTATTCTCCGCGGCCGCTCTCGCCTGCTTCGCGCTGGCGGGATGCGCTGTGGGTCCGAACTACCAGCGACCTTCGGCTCCAGCGCCTGCGCCTGACGCTTACAAGACCGAAGCTCCTTGGCGAACCGCTGCGCCGAAGGACAGTCTTCCCAAAGGCGCTTGGTGGGAGGTCTTCAATGATCCGGAACTGAACGCCTACGAGCAGCAGCTGCTGACCGCAAACCAGTCGCTGCTCGCCGCGAAGGATCGTCTGGACGAAGCGCGCTCGCTGGCGCGCGTGACTTCTGCGGCGTTCTTCCCGCAGGCCAGCGTTGATCCCAATGCATCTCGCAATCGTTACTCGAGCCAGCGTCCAGAAGTGCTGACGCTTGGCAATCCGCTGACGCAGAGCACTTACGAAATCCCGTTCTACATCAACTGGGAACCTGATTTGTTTGGCCGAATCCGCCGCAATCTGGAAGCGTCAAACGCCAATCTGCAGGCAACTGCGGCCGACATGTATAACGTCGATCTGGTTCTCACCTCCGAGCTCGCCGCCGACTACTTCAGCTTGCGCGAGCTCGACGCCGAGTATCAGGTCGTGCTCGACTCGGTGCAGATCCAGCAGAAAGGTCTGCAGCTGGTTGAGTATCGTCACAACGGCGGCGTCGCGTCGGGACTCGATCTGGCGCAACAGCAGACACTGCTCGACTCCACGCAAACGCAGCTCTATCTGGTGAAGCAGCAGCGCGACCAGTTCGAACACGCCATCGCTGTACTCACCGGAAATCCCGCCTCGAGCTTCAGCGTTCCGATAAAGTCTCTGACGGAAGGACCGGTTCCAGTTCCTCTGGGAGTTCCTTCGGACCTGCTGGAACGGCGTCCGGACATCGCTATCGCCGAACGGCAGATGGCGCAGCAGAACGCGCTGGTGGGAGTTGCGAAGGCAGCGTTTTATCCGCAGCTGACGCTTTCCGGTTCAGGCGGATTTCAGAGCACCAGCATCGCCAGTCTGATCAGCGCGCCGACTGCAATCTGGTCATTTGGAGGCGACTTGCTTGAGCCCGTCGTCAACGGCGGCCGCAATCGCGCCAACCTTGCCTTCGCGCGCCAGAGCTACAGCGAGTCGGTCGCGAATTATCGTGAGACCGTTCTAGTTGCTTTCCAGCAAGTGGAAGATGGCTTGACGGGGCTGAACCAGCTTGCCCAAGCAGAGTCGACGCAGAACACTGCAGTTGCCGATGCGCAGAGAGCGCTGGAAATCGCCAACAATCGCTATGTCGGCGGAGTCACGACCTATCTCGACGTGATCACCGCGCAGAGCACGCTGTTGACGAATCAGCGGTTGTCGACGCAGTTGCTTGGTCAGCAGATGGTGACGGAAGTTGCGCTGGTCAAGGCGCTCGGCGGAGGTTGGGACGCCTCGCAGATCCAGAACGAACAGGTTCATCCGAAGGCGATTCAGGCGATACAACAGTAAGTCAGACTTCGCTCTTGGCAGTTAGCATTTGGCAGTTAGCCAAAACCATTTCAACACGGAGGCACGGAGCTGTTATTTCCTTTGTGTTTTTGAGGCGAGCTGCTTTGATTCTTTGTCAGCGACAGGCCTGCTGACCACGACATCAACGTCCTTTACAACGAAACTCAACGAGGTCACCGAGATTTTTTCTCCGTGACCTCCGTATCTCCGTGGTAAATCCCCAACCTCTCGCGTGGTGAAGACTCGCTGTCGTCGACGCTAGAACGGGATGTCTTCGTCAGTGATTTCGGGAGCGCCACTGGAAGCGGCTTCGTGTTCGGGCGTACGCTGATCGAAGTTGTTCGACGACTTGCTGGCGCTGCCGCGGCTGTAACCACCTCCGCCGCCACCGCTCTCGCCGCCTTCACGTCCGCCGCCTAGCAGCACCAAGTCGTTCACGATGATTTCGGTGCGGTACTTTTTCTGCCCGCTCTCTTTGTCATCCCAGGAGTTGGTGCGGAGGCTGCCTTCGATGTACACGGTGCGGCCCTTCTTCAGGTACTCCCCGGCGATTTCGGCGGTGCGCTGAAAGGCGACCAGGTTGTGCCACTCGGTGCGGTCCTGCCAGTTGCCTTCCTTGTCCTTGAAGCGCTCGTTGGTAGCCAAGGTCAGGCGGGCGACGGGCATCCCGCCGGGCGTGTACTTCATTTCCGGGTCTTTGCCGAGATTACCGATAAGAATGACTTTGTTGACACTCTTTGCCATAAGAGCCGCTCCTGTTCGCTCGCGGTGAGATGAAGGCCAAATATAACA
>DATHQX010000245.1:0-16529 GCA_035482295.1 Verrucomicrobiia bacterium | reverse complement strand
GCAATACAAGTACGGATATTCGGTGTTTCTCAACATTAATATCTGCGCCAACAACATGGACGACGTGCGGCAACTGACCGAGTTGGCCCACGACAACGGCATTGCGACCGACTATCACATCTGCGAGTCGCCGATGACCGAGCAGCCGCACTTCAAGCATCTGTACACGAATCCCACGTTCATCCGCGAAGAGCACCATCCCGCTGCGGCGGAGTTGATCGACTGGCTGATTGAGAAGCAGAAGTCGGGCTACCACATGGTGAACTCAGTACAGCGGCTGGCCCAGATGAAGAACTTCATCCACGGCGACCTGCACGACTGGGGCTGCCGCGCCGGACACAACTCGCTGATCGTTCGTGTCGACGGAACGCTGGCGCCATGTTTCCCGATGTACTCGGCCGGATACGACTGGGGTACGATCGAGAACCATAAGTTTGAAACCAAGCAGCTCAAGGAAATGAAGCAAGAGTGTCAGAAGACTTGCTTCTCGACGCTGAACCATATTCTGGCGTTCTGCTACAACGACCAGCGCGTCATCAGCTGGATGTTGAAGCAGGCCAAGCACGGCTTTAGAAGGGTTGAAGGAAACTTCGGGGATTAGCCGAAGTAAGTTTAAAAGGGCGCACGTTCAGGTGCGCCAATCTGTCGAGCTGAGTGGGATATTGTCGACAGGCACGATAAACTAAGCGCCATGGGGCGCGACATCCGGTAGCCCAGGGCTTCAGCGCTGGGTGAGCCGAACAAAATACCGAGCCCCTTCAGGGGCGACACAAGGCGCGGGGCTTCAGCCCCGCGGGACCATAAAGCGGGCACCACGACCCGCAGACATCACGGAGGCTAAGTGAGTCACTCTCACCAACCCGGATCCTGTGAACACGGCCCAGAGAAGGTCGACGTAAAGCTTGATTCCCTACTGCAATCGGCGCCCCAGGAAGATTCCCTGCCCGCCCGCATTCTCGCGAAGTCGCGCGAGGTAACGGCCCAGTCGGGACACAAGGCCGTCTACACCGTCGGCATGGACGTTGGTTCCACCACGGTAAAAGCGGTTGTGGTCGAAACCGAAACCGACAAGATGATCTGGCAGGACTACCAGCGCCATGAGACCAAGCAGCCCGAGAAGCTGCTCGAGTTCCTCAAGCGCATGCAGGATGAGGTTGGTATCGCTCCGCACAATTGCCGCATCTTCATCACCGGATCGGGCGGCGGCGCGCTGGCCAATCTGGTGGGCGCGAAGTTCGTGCAGGAAGTGACGGCCGTGTCGCTGGCGGTCGAGAAGCTGCATCCGGAAGTGAACTCCGTCATCGAGCTTGGTGGCCAGGATGCGAAGATCATCGTCTTCAAGGAAGACGAGAACACTGGCCGCAAGAAGAAGATTCCGTCGATGAACGACAAGTGCGCCGGAGGTACGGGCGCCGTCATCGACAAGATCAATGCCAAGCTGAAGATTCCCGCCGCGGAACTTTGCGACCAGGGCTACACCGGCATCAAGCTGCATCCGGTGGCCGGCAAGTGCGGCGTCTTCGCCGAGACCGACATCAACGGCCTGCAAAAGCAAGGCATCCCGCCGGATCAGCTGATGGCTTCGCTGTTCGATGCCATTGTGCTGCAAAACCTGACGGTGCTGACGCGCGGCCACACACTGCGTCCGCACGTGCTGTTGCTGGGCGGACCGAATTCGTTCATCCGCGGCATGAAGGAAGCCTGGCAGATGAACATTCCGCGCACCTGGGAAGAGCGCAAGGTACAGATTCCGGAGGGACTCAAGCCGGAAGACTGCATCAAGGTTCCGGAAAACGCGCAGTACTTCGCAGCGCTGGGCGCCATCGAGTTCGGCAAGGATGAAGAGCCCGAAGTCGGCATCTACATGGGCACCGAGTGCCTCGAGGACTACATCACCGTCGGACGCCAGGCAGAGAAGGCGAAGTCCGGCGCTGCTGGGTTGAGCACTTCGGATGCCGAGCTGGCAGAGTTCAAAGAGAAGTATCGCGTCCCGAAATTTAATGGGACGAAGTTTGCGCCGGGTTCGACGGTTCGGGGTTTCGTTGGACTCGACGGCGGGTCCACGTCGACAAAGGCTGTGCTGCTCTCCGAAGACGGCGACGTAATGTGCAAGGCCTACCAGCTTTCGGGCGGCAATCCCATTCAGGACACGATCGACATGTTCGTCGCTCTGCGCTCGCAGGTCGAGGCACAGGGTTGCACGCTCGAAGTTCTGGGCGTCGGCACGACGGGCTACGCAAAAGACGTATTGAAAGACGTGCTGAAGGCCGATGTCGCGCTGGTGGAAACCGTGGCGCACACCGAGTCGGCGATGAAGTTCTACAAGGAGCCGCACGTCATCGTCGATGTCGGCGGCCAGGACATCAAGCTCATCATCCTGAAAGACGGGCGGGTCAAGGACTTCAAGCTGAACACGCAATGCTCGGCGGGCAACGGATACTTCCTGCAGGGCACGGCGGAGTCGCTCGGCTATAAGGTCGAGGACTACGCCGACATCGCTTTCTCCGCCGGCACCATGCCGATCTTCGGCTATGGCTGCGCCGTCTTTATGCAGTCGGACATCGTGAACTTCCAGCGTCAGGGCTGGCGCGGCGAAGAGATTCTTGCCGGACTGGCGAACGTTCTGCCGAAGAACATCTTCTTGTACGTCGCCGGCATTCCGAATCTTGCCAAGCTGGGATCGCGCTTCATCCTGCAGGGTGGGACGCAGAAGAATCTGGCTGCGGTGAAGTCCGAGGTCGACTTCATCCATTCGCACTTCCACGGCGCCGGACACGAGCCCGAGGTCATCGTTCACGAGCATTGCGGCGAGTCAGGCGCAATCGGGGCCGGCGTCGAAGCGATTCGTATCTACAAGAACGGCCATCGCACGACATTCATCGGTCTCGAAGCAGTGCAGAAGATCGGCTACAAGACCACGCGCAACGAAGATACGCGCTGCTACTTTTGCAAGAACAACTGCCTGCGCACCTTCATCGACGTCAACGTTGGCGATGGCGGGAACGCCGGCGATGGCGTGATGGAGCCCGCTTCCCCGCTGCCGGTCTTCAAGTCGAAGGTACCGTTGCAGGCCGGCGAGCGCCGACTCATCATCTCCACCTGCGAAAAAGGTCAGGTCGAGGACGTCAACGCCATGCGCGGCATCAAGGCCGGCCTGGACGCAATCAAGAAAGAGAATCCCAACTTCGTTGATCTGGCGGCGCACGACGTCTGGCGCTCGCGCAATCCCGAGAAGATTGCCGACCCGCTTCCCGCTCCTGGCCGCTGGGAGTTCGGCAAGGCAAAGGCTGCGGTTGTGCAGCGTGCCGAGCTGATGAAGAAGCGCGAGAGCGTCCGCATCGGCATGCCCCGCGTGCTGAACATGTACCTGTTTACGCCGCTGTTCAGTGGGTACCTCGAGAGCCTGGGCGTGCAGCCCGAAAATCTTGTCTACTCCGAGTTCACCGGGCAGGAGATGTATCGCCAGGGCGCGGGCCGTGGCGCCATCGATCCGTGCTTCCCCTCGAAGATCGGTATTCCGCACGTCTACAACCTGATCTTCCAGAAGCACATTAAGAAGCCGCTGGACGCGATCTTCTTCCCCATGATCGACACCATGAACCAGCCGCTGAAGAATTGCAGCGGCGCCAACGCGTGCCCTACGGTTACGGCGACGCCGAATGCGGTGAAAGCCGCGTTCATCAAAGAAGGCGATGTCTTCAAGGATAACGGGATCAAATATCTGGATCCCATCCTGAACATCGACGACAGAAAGCTACTGGGTCTGCAGATGTTGCAGACGTTTGGGCCGCTTCTCGGCGTGTCTGAAGAAGAAAACGAACGCGCGCTGGAAGCCGGCTTCAAGGCGTTTGCAGACTACGACACCAGCATGCGCAAGCACGCCCGCGAAGTGCTGGACACGCTAGAACGCGAGAACCGGCTGGGCATCGTGATGCTGGGCCGTGTCTATCACCATGATCCCGGCTTGAATCACGAGATCATGGAAGAGTTCCAGAAGCTGGGCTATCCGGTGTTCTCGCAGAGCCTTCTGCCCATGGATGAAGACATCCTGGACCGTCTGTTCGGCGAGGAAGTTCGCTCGGGCTCGATCACACATGCGCTGGATATTCGCGATGTATGGAAGAACGCCTACTCCGGCAGCACCAACATCAAGATCTGGGCGGCGAAGTTTACCGCGCGGCACCCCAACCTGGTGGCGCTGGAGATCAGCAACTTCAAGTGCGGCCACGATGCGCCAATTTACAGCGTGATCGAGGACATCATCGAGAAGTCAGGTACCCCGTACTTCTCGTTCAAGGACCTGGACGAGAACAAGCCGACTGGCTCGATTAAGATTCGCGTCGAGACGATCGATTACTTCCTGAAACGCTATCGCGAGGATCTGCTGAAGAAGGCCGGGCGCGCGACGGACCTGGAAGCGCAATTAGCGGAATACGAGCGCGCGTTGCGCATGAACCTGACGCACCGCTCGGTGTCGCAGGAAGCGAACCTGGTTCCCTTCCCGACAGCGATGGAAGCGGAGCCGCAAGCCGCCGGCGCTCAAGGAGACGATTAAGAAGCGGCAGTTGGCCGTTGGTATTTCGCCGTCGGCAACGTTTAGTATCAGGGCACGACTTTAAGTCGTGCCGTACACAGCCATAAACTTCGGGCTTCAGCCCCTGCAAACGACCTGCAGCGGCTAAAGCCGTCATATAGAGGTCTCAATCGGCACGGCTGAAGCCGTGCCTTGATACAAGGCTTTGAGAGACTGAGACACCGAGCGCAGGCCATGCCCCTAACGACTGACACCAAGAAAGTAATGTTCGAAATCTACCGCGAGGCCGATTTTGGCGGCCGGTTCAAGGTCGTCTACTTCACCGAACTCGGCGAGCACGACAAGGAAAAAGAAATCGAGAACGCTATGCGCGGTGAGCACATTTTCGACGGATTCCTGCTGCATCGCGAGCGCAACGAAGCCAAGCAGATCGTCGACGACATCCTCAAACGCCTCAACAGCGGCGAGAGGATTGACGAAACCGCGATCCGCGAGAACCTGCAACCATTCCTTGCATAGTCGGGCGTGGCACCTCCACGCCTCAATCACAGCTACTGTGATCGGCAAGCGTAGTATTGCGGCATGATCGAACGTGCCGGCCGCTGGATCTTCGCGACCATTTTTGTTGTCAGCGGGATCCTGCACTTCGCCATTCCTGAGACTTACGCTCGCATCGTTCCGCCAATGTTTCCTCGGCCCAGGCTGCTGGTGCTGATCAGCGGTGGAGCTGAAATCCTGGGCGGCATCGGCCTGCTCGTTCCTCGTACACGCCGCCCGGCCGCATTCGGACTGGCAGTCCTGCTGATCGCCGTCTTCCCTGCCAACATCTACATGGCCGTAGCACACGTCCCGTCGACGGGCCTACTGGGCAACCGCTGGCTGCAATGGCTGCGGCTGCCGCTACAGGTTCCTCTGATCTGGTGGGCTTGGTGCTACACACGCAGATACCCCGCGCTCAGCGGTCGATCCGCGCGCTAACCTCCTACTCATTTTCGGCTGACTATTACCGCTTGGGGTTCGCGGCAGCAAATTCTCGATACAGCTGCGAAGCCGCATCCCTGCATCGAATCACACTCACGCCCGAGACTCAGGAGCATTGCCACTATGAACAAAAAGGAAATCAACTCTCCGTGGATGACCGCTAATTTCGTGATCTGGTTCTGCGGAGTGGGCTGCCTCGCTCTGCTGCTCTTGCTTGGACACTACCTCTGGAGAGTTTTCTAAATCGCGCCTCGTTATCGGGCCAGAGTGGCCACAACGCTGTACAAGGAAGGTAACGTTTGATTCGTCAAAAGCATTTATGCGTTTGCGCTTTGGCGCTGTTCACGCTGTCGTTCGCCGGCTGCAACAAGGCGGTCGATACAAACATGGCCTACAAAGCTGCCATCAACGACCACTTCAAGGCCTATCCCGCCTGCCTGTGGCACGAGCCCATCAAGTTCCCGGTGCAGGTTGGAACGTCCGACGATGCCAAGACCGCCGGCTATGACGCTCTGACCCAGCAAGGCCTGCTGGTGCGCACCAGCGCCGAGAAGAAGATCATCATCGTCTCCAAGCAGATGAATAACTACGATCTGTCCGACAAGGGCCGCTCGACCTGGACGCCCGACACCTCTCAGCCGGGCTATGGGAATTTCTGCTACGGGAATCGCGAGGTTACGTCGATCGACAGTTCGACACCGGGGACAAACGGCAACGGCGTGAAGACCGCGAGCGTGACGTATCACTACAAGATCGCGAACGTTCCGGCGTGGGCGAATGGTGCCGAAGTGAAGACGGCATTCCCGAACGTCGCCGACGCGCTGAACTCGACTCCAACGGATACGGCCACGCTGGTGCAGACCGGCGATCGTTGGGAGTACACACAGTAGCCGCAACGTGAACGCCGAAACTTACCAGGCCGCCGAACCGCGTCCGCCCTATTTGATTTGCAACACGGCAAGGCCGTTGACAGGCATCTCCACCGTGAGCGACCCATTGCTCAGCTGCTTCATCTCCGGCGGTGGCAACTGTGAGCTGTGGCGCAACTCCATGAGCTGCGACTGTGTGGGATAGACGGGGCTGCCCATCTTCTGCCAGAGGCCGAGCGTGTTGCCGTGAGCTTCGTCGACGCGGCTGACCTCAGCGTTCGCGTTCGGCTTGATGCCCTTGAACTGCAGGGTGACGGATTTCGCCTCGCCCGTCGATCCCGGATTCACGATGTTCCACACGGCGACAACGAGTGAGCCGTCCTTCGCTTTCGTCACCAGTATGTCAGGATTATTGTTCGCAACGCGCTGGTTGCCAAGGTGGTGCAGAAGCTCCATCGCGTAGAACGACGGCTTGGGTAGATTGCCGGCAGCGATGAGCCCAAAGCCGCCATAGAACGGCGTCTTCACCACTCCCTGTTCTTCGAAGACGTCGGAGAAGGTCCAGTACGACATCATCTCGGTCAAACCGTCGCACTGCGCGATGGTGGTCGCCAACCACGGGCCCATGTAGATGGAATCGGTGACTGCGACTTCGTTGTCGTAGGCGGCGTTGTACTCGCTCCAAATGAGCGGCATGTCGGGATGTGCCGATGCCTTTATCTCGTCGTGAACTTTCTTCACCGAGCGGCAGACCATCTGGTCGCGCGGAATATTTTCGTCGGTTCCAAACACGTCGCTGGCTTTGTCGTTGCCATAGACGTGCGTCGACACGAAGTCTAGCGGAACGCGTGCCTTGTCGGCGTGCTGGATCATTGCCGGAATCCATGCGGCCTGTGCCGTTGCCGGTCCGCCGACGCGCAGACGCGGGCTCACTGACTTGATGTCGCGCACGGTGTGATCGTAGAGCTCGAAGTAGGTCTTCTGCCGCGGCGCACCTGCCCAGAAATCGAGATTTGGCTCGTTCCACACTTCGAAGTACCAGCTCGCCACTTCGTCGACACCATAGCGATCGACCAGGTGCTTCACGAACTGCGTGATCATGTCGTCCCAGATGGCGTAGTCTTTGGGCGGCGAAATGTTGGGGTGATACCAGAACGATTGCAGGAACATCGAGCCGGCCAGCTTGTAGGGCATGAAGCTCAGCTCAACGAATGGCTTTGTCTGCAGAGCCAGCAGGCCGTCATAAATCTGGTCGACGTAAGAGAAGTTGTAGACCGGATTGCCGTGCTTGTCTTCACCGTAGACGCCGACGTCATCGTTCAGGATGCCGTGGAAACGGACGTACCGGAAGCCGGTGATCTGGTGCACCGTGGCGAGATCGTACCGGTAGGACTCACGCAGGCTGAGTATGGCGCGGCCCGAACCGAACATCTGCTCCCAGTAGTGGGGAAATGGATGAGCTGGCGCATTGGCGTCGATGGTGACGGTTTCCGCGGGCAACTGCGCCAGAGCGGGCAGGGCAAAAATTGCGACAAGCAGCAGTGAGCAGATTCGAGTCTTCATCGTTCCTGACCGGCCGGTATTGAGCCCACGACCGTCGCCGGTAGGATGATTATCCGCACTGGACAGTTTTCTGCAAAGCGGCAGAGGCCCGAGCTTCGAATATCGGGAAACCGGTATCGGAAAGCGTTGTCACAGCCGAACCCACCGGCGCTGGACGATAATCTAAGTTTTGGGAAAGGACTCACTGTGAAGCATAGAAAGCTGGGCAAGTCTGATCTTGAGGTTTCGACCATTGGTCTCGGTTGTAATAACTTTGGCTACGTCGCCAGCATGGATGTGGCGGCGTCACGCAAAGTCATCGACAAGGCAATCGACTCCGGCATCAACCTCTTCGATACCTCCGACAGCTACGGCACTTCGGAAGACATTCTCGGCGAAGTGCTGGGCGAACGGCGCAAGAAGATTGTGCTGGCAACCAAGGTCGGCTCGAGGAAGAACGCGCTCGATGAGAAGAGTGGGGCTTCGCGCGCCTACATTCTGGCTGAGGCTGAAGAGAGCTTGCGCCGGCTGCGCACCGATTACATCGACTTGTACCAGATCCACTATCCCGATCCCAATACGCCGATCGAAGAGACGCTGCGTGCGCTTGACGACCTGGTGAAGAGCGGTAAGGTACGCTATGTCGGCTGCTCGAACTTCTCGGCCGCGCAACTGCAAGAGGCTGCGAACACGGCGTCCAAGCACGACTTGAGAATGTTTGTCTCCAGCCAGGATGAGTACAGCCTACTGGTGCGCGATCTCGAGCGGGAGCAGTTATCGCTCATCGAGAAGCTTGGGCTGAGCGAACTTCCTTACTTCCCTCTCGCCAGCGGATTGCTGACCGGCAAATACAGGAAGGGCCAGGCAGCGCCGAAGGGAACGCGGCTGGGCGAAAAGCAGGCGCTGGCCGACAAATATCACAACGAAGAAAACCTGGAGAAGGTCGAGCATCTGCGCAGCTTCGCCGAGCAGCGCGGTCATACCTTGCTGGATCTGGCCTTCAGCTGGCTGCTCTCGCGACGGGCGGTCGCCAGCGTGATCGCCGGAGCTACGAAACCCGAACAGATCGAAGCCAACGCCAAGGCTGGCGACTGGTCGCTGACCGCAGAGGATTTGGCGAAGCTCGACGAGATCACGCAAGTGCACGCCGGCAACTTCGTAAAAAGCGCCTAGCGCGGGCGCTACACGGCGCGAATTAATACCTACCTAAAAAAATGTGTTGCAAATTACTTGCAACAAGTTGCGAATGGTTGCGTTTAATCTGCAAGCTGTCCACCGTTGGACCTTGAGCTTCACTAATTTTTGTCTGCTTGCTCCTATCTTTTGGGCGATAGGCGGCTAACTGCTCCAGAGCGATTCAGCCGCAAAACATAAGGCTTGCAGATACTCATCTCGGAAATCGATTTAAGCTGGCGCGGAAGGCTTGTCGATAATTCGATTTCGCTTCTCGATAGCCATTTCCGAGCCGATTTCTACTAGCCATCCTAGTAATCCGACGTGCACCTGCAACAAATTGCGAAACATTGCAACTATCATCTTTTGAATTGGTTAAAGTGCCACTCACCTCACTTGTTTCACGCGTCAGTTCCCGCTAGGATGCTCTGGCTTTTGTTCTCTTCCTTGAGGAACCAAACGACATGAAGTGCTTTTCGAGATTGCTGCTGGCAGCGAGCCTGTCGGCTGCCATGGTTCTGCCGGGGGCTGCGGCTGACAAGTCCAATTCGCCGGCTCCTGCGACCTACCTGATGACCAACGACGATGGCGTCCTGCACAGTTACGTCAGCTTTTTTGCGCCTGGCACCTCGCAGGGCGCGAACACCCTGACCTTCGCGTTTGACGTCAACACCGAAGGTTTGGGACTTGGTGGTGGCTACTTCGGCGGCAAGCGGCTGGGCGTCCTGACCAACGGCTCGACGCAGTGCGTTTACGCCTCGGATGCGGCCACCGGCGACATCGCCGGTATCAACATCCAGACCCACACGCTTGCCGGTAACTTCATGGCCTCGCAGACCGACGACGGAACTGCCAACGGCATCAGCATCTCCGTGAACAACAATTACTTGTATGCGGGATTCGCTGATTCGAACACGATAGCTACGTTCTCGGTTCAGCCGGGCTGCCAGCTTTCTTTCATCGGCGACACGCCGGTGGCTGGCTTGCAGGGCGGACTGGTGGCGGGGATGGCGCAGCATGGAAGCATGCTGGTGGTCACTTATGCTGACGGCTCCATCGAGTCCTTCAGCATTGCCAACGGCACGCCGATCTCGAATGGCGACGAGCAGAACTCGACTTCCTTCAGCCACAACGGCATCAACTTTCCGGAAGGTGTCGACATCACGGCAGACGGTCACTTCGCCGTCTTCGGAGATTCGTCGCTGAACACTGTGATCGAGGTTTCGGACGTCTCTTCCGGACACCTCACGACTACGATTCCCTACGTCATTGGCGGCGGCGGTGCGAACTCCGTTGGACCGTCGTTCACGTCGCGGACAACCGGTGTAAATTCGGGCGCGATTTACATCAGCCCTGACGAGTCAATGATTTTCGTCAGCAACAGCGATGGCGGCTCGGTATCGGCTGCGTTCTTTAATGCGACCACCGGCACCATCTCCGGCGGATGCACTTCGCAGCGCCTGGCTGGCTACTACAACCCCTGGGCTTTTGCTGGTTCAGTGGTCACCCGCGACAATACCGGCACGGGCGGCGTTTTGTATGTCGCCGAGTATGGTTACAGCGGCTCCTACATTGGGGTAGTCAACATCAACAGCAACGGATTGACCTGCACGCTGCCGGAGTCGACGGCATCCGAGGTTCCCGATCTGCTGACCAGCGGTTTGCTGACGATCACGACTTATCCGCCGCGGAGCTTCTAGCCGCAGACGAGTTGATGGTTGGGCTGCCGCCTTGCGGCGCTCTACAGGCACGAGAAATTTTTAGGGAGTAACGAATGCGCGCAATGCTTCGAGTTGGTTTACTAGCGTTGATATGTGGGGTTTCTCTGATCAGCGCTTCAGCCCAAGGCCCGGGTTGCCCGGACCGTCCGCTTCCGGGCACGCCGGTTAACAACCCTCTGGATCTATACAGCCAGAATGGCGTTCTCACCCTGAACCTGCTGTTGCAGAATGGGGTCGACATCAGTGGGTTCATGCACTACTGCTACATCTACATGTATCAGGGGCAGGAGATTGAGGCGCCGACGCTTCACCTCAATCCCGGCGACACGCTAACGCTGAACCTGACTAATAACATCCAGGCGCCCTTCGACCGGAACGGCAAGAAAGCCAAGATGATGATGTCGATGTCGATGTCCAAGGACCCTCATTCCGGTCCGGATGACGATTGCATGGGCAATGAGCCTTTGCCGTCGTCGACCAACGTACATTTTCATGGGCTGAATGTTCCGCCAATCTGCCACCAGGATGACGTCATCAACACGATTATCGAGTCCGGCGATCCGGCGTTCCAGTACTCGCTTCAGATTCCGACTAACGAGCCGCCGGGAATGTACTGGTATCACCCGCACATTCACGGCATCACCACGCAGCAAGTGACAGGTGGGGCGTCGGGTGCGATCATCGTGGAAGGACCGACTCCGCCGGGTCTGAACCAGCGCATCCTGATTCTGCGCGAACAGGACAAGACCGGTCCGGCCAATGATCCCGATTCCAACGCTCAGTTGACGCTGAATTTTCAGCCTGCGGTCTATCCCGAGGGGGGACTGGCGCCGGCGATCACCGTGCAGCCGGGGGCGCAGGAATACTGGCGCTTCCTGAATGCTACGGCGCGTCAGTTCACCTCCCTTCAACTGATGTATGGCTTGACTCCGCAGACCTTCGAAGTGATTTCGATCGACGGTGTGCAGCTGCAAACGCCGATCTACTCGCAGACGCTGAACATTCCCCCGGCCGGACGTATGGAGTTCATCATCCCTGGACTGCCCGCGGGACAGACTGGCACCTTCCAGACGGAGGGCTACGCCACGGGAACGGTGGGTGACGTGAACGGGCCGCAGGTCCTGGCCAAGATGACCACCAGCACCGACGTTCAGCCGCAGCGGACGACGCAGGTGGCGCATGTTATCAAGCCGCCCACGCAGCCGGTTCGCTTCTCCGGCCTGTCGCAGTTGCAGCCCACCATTACTCGCCAGCTGTACTTTGCCGAGCAGAACGTGGGAACGAACGGCAGTACGCAGTTCTACATCACCGTGGCAGGCCAGACACCGCACCTGTTCCACATGGACGACCCGCCGGCGATCGTGACTCAGGTGGGCAACGTGGAGGACTGGACCATCACCAATCGCTCCGGTGAAGTGCACGCCTTCCACATTCACCAGATTCACTTCCTGGTGGAAGCTATCGACGGCGTGCCGGTTACAAATCCAGACATGCAGGACACCGTGATCGTTGCGCCCTGGACGGGCGTGGGCCCGTATCACAGCGTCACTCTGCGTATGGATTTTCGTGATCCCAACATTGCGGGAACCTTTGTTTTCCATTGCCACATTCTCGATCACGAGGATGGCGGCATGATGGCGAAAATACAGGTTAATCCCGCAAATTAGCCTTGGTTGTGCGACGCAGTGCAAACAAGGCTTGGCCGCTGAGGGGCAGACTCAGCGGCCTTTTGTATTTTACGGATTGTAGCGGGCCAGCCAGGCGGCGATCTCGCGAAAGACATCCATCCGCTGCTCCCACACTGTGGGAAAGTGCGGCGAGCCGGGATAGGTGACCATACGCACCGTCTTGCCGCGCGCTGCCAGCACTTCGAACAGTTCCCTGCCCTCGTACGTTGGCACGCGCTGATCGCTGGCGCCGTGCAGGATCAGCAGCGGCGTAGTGACGCTCTCCGAATGCATGGCGGCCGAAAAGATGAGGAAGGCGTTGGGATCCTTGTCGGGCCAGCGCGCGTCATAGTCGAATTGCTGGATGTCGCTGGTCCAGATGAAGCTGAGCCATTCCGTAATGCCCGCGCCTTCGATCGCGGCCTTGTAGCGGTTGGTCTGGGTTACCGACCATGCGGTCATGAAACCGCCGGCGCTCCAGCCGAACATCGTGAGGCGGTTGGGATCGGCCCAACCCTGGGCGATGGCAAAGTCGGTGGCGCTGTCGACATCGCGGTAGGCGCGATCGCCGAAGTGCTGATAGATCGCGTTGAGAAACTCCGAACCGTAGCCGGTCGAGCCACGGTATTCCGGTTCCAGGACGATGTAGCCCATGCCTGCAAAGATCTGCGTGAAGCTGTCGAGGCGCATCGTGTCATTCGCCTCGGGACCTCCGTGCGGCTGCACCATGAACGGATACTTCTTGCCTGCAACATAACCCGGCGGAAACGTCACGATGCCTTCCAGGTCGACGCCCTCCTTGCTCTTCCAATGCACGGCTTTGACTTCTCCTAGCGAGATCTTCGCCAGTTGGTCCTCGCCTTCGTTCGTGATCTTGCGCAGCGTGGCGCCGTCGGCGACGGCGACATTGGCACAGTGCTGCGGATCGCTGACGGTCAGCACCCGCACGTCCGGGGAGGAAGACAGCTCAGGCGTTACTGGACCACCGTCGATGGTTCCGTCCTGCCACTGGTACGTTGGCTGAAGCGAGCCGTTCCGGAAAAGCTCCGTTTCGATTCGAACGCCGCGGGCTACGGTGATCCACGCGTTACCATGCGGATCAACCGACAAATGGATCGCGCTGGCGTCGAGCTTCGGGGTGCGATCCTGCGGTGTGCCGCCTGAGGCGGTCACCGTCCATACGTGGTCGGGCGTCAGGACCTGGGTGGTCGTGCTGAGAAAGATCAGGTCCTTGCCGCCGTTGATCCAGCCGATATCCGCACTGGCGTTGTCGAGGGTCGCGACGTGGTGCGTGTCCGTGGCGCTACAGACATCGATATTGGTATGGATGTAGTGAAAACCGATTTTCGGTGTCTGCGACAGCACGGCCACCGAGTTTCCGTCCGGGGACCAGGCGACTCCTCCCTCTGCCACATCTTTCAATGTGGGACACCACCACGCGCCGCCCGTGCCGTCGGCATTGACGACATAGAGACTGCTGGGCGCGTTCTCGATGACGGTGTGCACATCGTCCAGGGGATCGGGCAGGCGCGGGTCCGCCAGAAGAGCGTAGCGGCGGCCATCAGCCGACATCGCGATGGACTCGATACCGCGTGGCAGCGCTGTTAACGGAGTGGGCGTGGCGCCGGCTGCGGCCGGCGTGTTGGGCTCAGCCAGCGGCAGCGTCGCCAGCTGCGGCATCTTGTTTACTTGAAGACGGCCGTAGAGGCTCTTGCCGTCGGCAGTAAAACCTGAAGGGCGGAAGTGCTCGGGCAGGGTAAGATGCCGGGAATCGCCGCCACTGGTAGCGATCAGTTGCCATTCGTCGGTGTCTGGCCCTTTCGGCGCGCCGTGGCCGACGCGATAGAGGATAGTCTTGCCATCGGGCGAGACGGCGACAATCGAAGCCTGGCGCAGGGTGGACGCATCATCGATGGTGAAGGGATGGCGCGCGTTCTGCGCCGTCGCTAGAAGTGCGGCAGTGAGACAAAAAGTTGTCAGGACGAGCTTTCGCATGATCTCTCCAAGGAGCAGCAGCATAACAAGTAAACTCGGCATGTAACCAGCCGAGGCTCCGTGGTGAGTAATACGGGATCGGTCAACAGCAGGTTCACAGGAACAATGCAGGCGGGGTGAGTGCGCAGGCGCGTGTATAATTTTCAGAAGCGCGCCCGTAGCTCAGCTGGATAGAGCGAACGCCTCCGGAGCGTTAGGTCGGGAGTTCGAATCTCTCCGGGCGCGCCAGTAAGAATTTTCCTGCTGCTGAACTCCTCCAACCGATTGTGGAATGGGTTTATGGCCTGATTCTTGAGTATAGGAATTGGTCTAGTATCTGGCCGTCCTTTATCACGCTACTGCGGAGCCGACCCTCCAACAAGAACCCCGCCTTCTCCAATACCCTGCACGAATTGGCATTGGTGGCAAATGGCTCGGCATAGATTCGTTTCAACTGAAAGTATTCAAAGGCATACTCCGTAAACTTGGTAGCCGCCTCGGTCACCAGTCCCTTACCCCAATACGGTTCACCCAACCAGTAGCCCATTTCCGCGGTCAAACGATGAACATCCTGATTGAGGGAAAGTCCAATACCCCCAATGGCTTCTTCCTGAGTCGCAATTGCGAAAAGCGTTGCAGGGGATTGACGACCTACCATGTCTAAGAACGCCGCTGCGCTGGCTTCTGTGTACGGATGAGGAAATGCATCGCGCAGGTTTAGCCAGACTTTGCGATTGTTCGCATACTTCACCAATGCAGCTGCGTCGGCGCTACACCACGAACGGATGGCCCCAAATGAAGTTGCGATATGCATTGGGTTCACCTAACGCGCAGTGTATCAACATTCAATGGCCGAGAAAGGATCGCGCACCACATTGGTCGCTAAGAGCATTTGCGTATTTTGTTGGTGACTGAGTGATAGCTTGCGAAGTCTCTTGGCGATCGTGAAAACAACGCTCGCAACGGCCTATACGCGCACGCTTCTCTCCGCTGATCAGGCGGCGATCTCGTTACTCATCTCTTCGGCTTCGCCGGCCGCTATCAGCGAAGTACGCAGTTTCATGCGTGCCTTAAAGAGTTGAGACTTGCTGTTTCCAATTGAGCATCCAAGCATCTCGGCAATCTCGTTGTGCTCATAACCTTCTACCGCGTGGAGCACAAAGATCATCCGGTAGCCAGGCGGGAGATCCTCGATAGCCCGATCCAAATTAATTCGATCAATCGAGCCGTGGAGCCTATCGTCTCTTGTGGCAATTTCTCTACGGATGAGCTTGTCGTTCTGTCGATCCTCTTCTGTCTCGTCCAGCGAGACCGCCGCAATAACTTTTCTGCGAAGGTCCATCAAAACAATATTCACGGACAAACGGTGAAGCCAGGTCGAAAACGCAGACTCCCCCCGGAACGAAGTGATCTTGCGGAAAAGCTGGAGGAATGCTTCCTGGGTGAGATCTTCTGCGTGTTCGCGGTTGCCGGTCATGCGCAGGCACAAGGAAAATACCCTGCGCTTATGCTGGGCATAGAGAGCAGCAAAACAACGGTCGTCCCCGAGTTTTGCTCCATCAATGACCTCGGCCTCCGTCATGCCATCTAAGAGGATTGTCTGGTTCCTTAACGTCGTGACTTCTTTTATGGGACTTAGTTTTAATAGGCGGGGCGTTTCAACACGCTTTCCGGTACGCGGTTGGATTTTAAATCGTCTTCTCATACGTTAGATGCGATCTGATTGGTGCAGGTTCGGCTAAGAGAAAATAGTTTCTACTCACTCTGTTCCCTGTTAGGCCGTTTAACCTTAATGACTGTAGGACGGATGTCACGCCATGTTCAATACTGCACAGACGCGAGTTCCTGAATGCTCTACTCTTGCGATGTCTTGAAGATCTGAGGAATACCGCCGTGAGCAACCGATTCAAGGGCCAAGTGCTTGTCGTGGACGACGAGGCAAGTATCCGGGACACCACCTCGCTGCTGCTGAAGTCGGCTGGCTACGTTGTCTGGACCGCCGAAGACGGCTTCGATGCCCTTTTGCAGCTCGGGAATGGACTGCCGGACATCATCATTTCCGACCTCA
>DATHQX010000244.1:0-5283 GCA_035482295.1 Verrucomicrobiia bacterium | reverse complement strand
GCGAGGCGTCGTTCTCACTTGAATAGGAGAGTTGCGTATGTCTCAACGGCTGGGTGACCTTCTCGTCAAAGAGAAGATCATTACCCCAGAGCAGTTGGAACAAGCGAATAAGGTTCAGAAGGAGCAGAGCTGCCGCCTGGGCTCCGCCCTGGTGAAGCTCGGTTTCCTCACTGACGAGGATGTCACCAATTTCCTCTCCCGCCAGTACGGCGTGCCCGCCATCAATCTTTCTTATTTTGAAATCGATCCTGCTGTCGTCAAGCTGATTCCCTTCGAGACCGCCAAGCGCTACCAGATTCTTCCTCTGAGCCGAGTGGGGGCATCCCTCACCATCGCGATGGTCGATCCCACCAACGTGTTTGCGATGGATGACATCAAGTTCATGACCGGCTTCAACATCGAGCCGGTCGTAGCTTCGGAAAGCTCCATCCTCTCGGGCATTGAAAAAGCCTACGGCGCCACCAAAGAAGAAGATCTCGAAGCCGTAATGCAGTCGATGTCTGAGATGGGCGATGAAGACGTCGAACTGCAAACCGAACAGCAGCAGATGGAGCTGTCGGAGCTGGAAAAAGCGGCCGACGAAGCTCCCGTCGTCAAGCTTGTCAACGTCGTGCTCGGCGACGCGGTCAAGCGGGGCGCCAGCGACATTCACATTGAGCCTTACGAAAAAGAATTCCGCGTTCGCTTCCGTATTGACGGCGTGTTGCAGTCGATCATGTCGCCTCCGTTGAAGTTGAAGGACGCCATCACCTCCCGCCTGAAGATCATGTCGAAGCTCGACATCAGCGAAAAGCGCCTGCCCCAAGACGGCCGCATCATGCTGAAGATGAACATCGGCGGGCGCAAGAAGCAGCTCGATTTCCGCGTCAGCACCCTGCCCACGTTGTGGGGCGAAAAAATCGTGCTTCGGTTGCTCGACAAAGAGAACCTGCGTCTCGACATGACCAAGCTCGGTTTCGAGGCCGAGTCGCTGGTGAAGTTCGAAAAGGCCATTCTCAAGCCCTACGGGATGGTGCTGGTCACCGGACCAACGGGATCGGGCAAGACCAACACACTTTACTCGGCCATCTCTCGACTGAACCAGCCCGACACCAACATCATGACCGCCGAAGATCCGGTCGAGTTTCAGTTGGGCGGTGTTAATCAGGTGCAGATGAAAGAGCAGATCGGCCTGAACTTCGCCGCCGCTCTGCGCTCCTTCTTACGACAAGATCCCAACATCATTCTGGTCGGCGAAATCCGCGACTTCGAAACCGCAGAAATCGCCATCAAGGCCGCCCTCACCGGCCACTTGGTGCTCTCCACGCTGCACACCAACGGCGCCCCCGAAACTATTACCCGCCTCATGAACATGGGCATTGAACCGTTCCTGGTGGCGACCTCGGTCCATCTCATCTGCGCCCAGCGCTTGGTGCGGCGCATTTGCAAGGATTGCATCGAGCCCATGGACGTGCCCCCGCAAACGTTGGTCGATGCCGGGTTCACCCCCGACGAATCGAAGACGGTGAAGATCCAGAAAGGCAAAGGCTGCGGCGTCTGCAACAACACGGGTTACAAGGGCCGCTGCGGCCTGTACGAAGTTATGGAGGTCGATGACGAGATCCGGGAACTGGTTCTCGTCGGCGCATCTGCAGTCGAGTTGAAGAAAAAGGCCATCGAGCGCGGCATGATCACCCTGCGGCGCAGCGGGCTCATCAAGGTTGCCGCGGGTATGACCACGCTCGAGGAAGTGGCCCGCGAAACCATTCATTAATTCAGAAGTAGAGAGGGAAAGGGAAGGACTTTTCTATGGGTTTGTCGTTAAGCGATCTGCTCAAGAGAATGCTGGAGATGAACGGCAGCGATCTGCACATCACCACCAACTCGCCGCCCCAGATTCGCGTCCACGGCCATCTGGTGCCGCTCGACCTGCCGCAGATGACTCCTGCCGAGACTAAGCAGCTGGCCTACTCGGTTATGACCGATTCCCAGAAGCATCGCTTCGAAGAAAGTCTCGAGCTCGACTTCTCCTTTGGGTTGAAGGGTCTGGCCCGTTTCCGTGCCAACGTGTTCAACCAGCGCGGAGCCAGCGCCGCCGTCTTCCGCTTGATTCCTTTCGAAATCAAGTCATTCAATCAGCTCGGCCTGGCGCCCGTCGTCAGCAAGATGTGTGACAAGCCGCGCGGCCTGGTGCTGGTAACCGGCCCGACCGGATCCGGCAAATCCACTACGCTCGCCGCCATGATCGACAAGATCAACAGCGAGCGCCACGACCACATTCTTACGATCGAAGATCCGATCGAGTTCGTGCACATGAACAAGAACTGCCTGGTCAACCAGCGCGAGCTGCACGCCGACACCAAAAGCTTTACTGACGCCCTGCGCGCCGCGCTTCGTGAAGATCCCGACGTCGTGCTGATCGGCGAAATGCGTGATCTGGAAACGATCGAGTCGGCCCTGCGTATCGCCGAGACCGGCCACTTGACCTTCGGCACGCTCCACACCAACTCAGCCACGTCGACCATCAACCGTATCATCGACGTCTTCCCGGCCCACCAGCAGCCCCAGATCCGCGCCCAGCTGTCGCTGGTGCTCGAAGGCATCATGTGCCAAAGTCTGCTGCCTCGCATCGACGGCAAAGGCCGCGCCATGATCATGGAAATTCTGGTGCCCAACGCTGCCGTCCGCAACCTGATTCGCGAAGACAAAATTCACCAGATCTATTCGTCCATGCAGTCCGGCCAGGAAAAGTTCGGCATGCAGACCTTCAACCAGTCACTGGCCACGGCTTATTTTCAGAAAGAGATCACGCTGGAAACCGCCATGGCGCGCTCCAGCAATACCGACGAGTTGCAGGAAATGATTAACCGCGGCGCCAGTTTGACCAACCGTCCGACCACGGCCGGTACCACGCTGGCTCGTGGCGCAGCTCCCTCCAAACGTTAGCGCGGTTGGAGCAATAGCGCGGTTGGAGCAATAGATCGAGCATTAGAAATTTTGCAGCATTAGACATTCGAGCAAAACAGGTTTCACGAAACAGCAGGTCCAGTGAGGAGAAGCTAAACCATGCCAGTCTTTACATTTTCCGGCAAGGACGCGTCCGGACAGAAGATTACCGGCGAGCGCGTGGCACCCAACAAGCAATCCCTGCAGCAGACGTTGCGGCGCGAGCGCATCACGCCCGGTGCGATTCGCGAAAAAGGCAAAGAATTCTCCATGCCCACATTTGGCTCCGGCAAGGTCGGAACCAAGGACATTGCGATCTTCTTTCGCCAGTTTTCCGTCATGATCGACGCCGGCCTGCCTTTGGTGCAGTGCCTGGAAATCCTGGCGGCCAACCAGGAAAATCAGGCCTTCCAGAAGATTCTGACCGGCGTCCGGACCACGGTGGAAGGCGGCGCGACTCTGGCCAACGCCATGCGCCAGTACCCCATAGTTTTCGACGACCTTACCACCAACATGATCGAGGCCGGTGAAACCGGCGGTATTCTCGACATCATCCTGCAGCGCATGGCCACCTATGTGGAAAAAGCCGTGCGTCTGAAATCGGCGGTCAAGTCGGCCCTGATTTATCCCGTTGCCGTGGTCGGCATGGCCGGCGTGATCGTCGGCGCCCTGCTCAAGTGGGTCGTGCCCATTTTCGCCAACCTGTTTGCCGGCCTCGGCGTTGCCCTGCCTCTGCCCACCCGCATCGTCATGGGCCTGAGCGCGTTCATCAACACCTTCTGGTGGATGTTCATTGTGGCCGGCGTCGGCATTTTCTTCGGGGTCAAGCAGATCCGCAAGCATCCCCGCGGCCGCTACTACTTCGACAAGATGCTGCTGTTCATCCCCGTGATAGGTGGCCTGTTGCGCAAGATCGCCGTCGGCCGCTTCACCCGCACTCTCGGCACGCTGATCAACTCGGGCGTTCCGATTCTCGAAGGCTTGAGCATCACCGCGAAAACGTCAGGCAACGCTGTCCTCGAAGAGGCGCTGATGAAGGTGCGCAAGGCCATCGAAGAAGGCCGCACCATCGTCGACCCGCTGCGCGAATGCGGCGTGTTTCCCAACATGGTGACCCAGATGATCGGCGTCGGCGAAGCCACCGGCGCTATGGACTCCATGCTCCAGAAAATTGCCGACTTCTACGAGGAAGAAGTCGACGCAGCTACTAAAGACATGCTGGCCATGCTCGAGCCGCTCATCATCGCGGTATTGGGCGTCAGCGTCGGCGGCATCGTCATCTCGCTCTACATGCCGCTGTTCGCCATGATCGCCAAGTTGGCTGGCTAGCAAGAAACCGGGTTGGGGTCTTAGGTGGCACGTCTTACGCCTAAGACCCCGAGCCCTTAAGATCTGGGACTAAGACCTAAGACGTAAAACCATGCAATCCACTTTTGACGAGCGCAATTGGCTAGTCTGGCTGGTCCGGGTCCGCATTTTCATTCTGACCCTCCTGCTGGCGGTTGAACTGGCGGTCGCTCACTTCAGTCCGGCGCCGCTGCCGGTGCGTCTGTTCGTCAGCACGATTCTGTTCTGGTACAGCCTATCCCTGTTCTACGTGCTGCTGCTCTCTTTCTGGCAGGAACACCGCCTGCAAGCCACGCTGCAAGTCCTGACCGACCTGTTTCTGGTCAGCCTGGTCATCCACGAAACCGGAGGTTGGGACAGTTCCCTCAACTTCCTCTATCCCCTGGTCATCATCGTAGCCAGCGTGCTGCTGCCGCGGGTGTGGGCACAGCTCGTCGCCGCCCTGGCCTTTATCCTCTACGGCACCGTCCTCGAATTGAACTATTACGCCGTGGTGCCTTCCTACTGCACCACGCATCCCGGCCTGAAGGCGCTGCAGGCGATTATCTTCGTCAATCTTTTCGCCTTCCTGGCAGTTGCGTACCTGGCGGGACTACTCACCGCAAAGCTGCGCCAGGTGGGCGTGCAATTGAAAGACACCAGCGGCGCGCTCGAAAGCCTGCAGGCGCTGCACGAGAATATTATTCACTCCATCAGCAGCGGACTGATCACCACCGGCCTCGACGGCCGCATTACCCTGATCAACGCCGCCGCCCAGCGGCTGTTGGAACTGGCTCCGGCCGAACTGCTGGGCTCTCCGGTTCAAAAGCTGTTTCTGGATACGCTGCCGACCGTGGAATCGCAGCATACCCACGCCGAAGTCCGCTTCGATGTCCCAACAAAATTCCGCCGCACCGCCCGCGTGCGGGTGACCGCCCTGACCGTGCCCGAGCGCGGCGATCTGGGCTACGTCTACGTACTCGACGACCTCACCGAGATTCGCCGTCTCGAACGCGAAGTCCGCATGCAGGA
>DATHQX010000243.1:0-4058 GCA_035482295.1 Verrucomicrobiia bacterium | reverse complement strand
CGGTTGCGGGTACTTGATCCGCGTTGCCAGGCCTGCCTGGATGTGGCGACCGACGGGCCAACCGGCACGACGGACTGGCGTCGCGTGAACAAGCAGTTCTCGACCGGCCCGACAACCGACATGATTCGCTTGTCGTTGTGGCGGCCGCGCAGCCGCACCTATCCGACGGAAATTGCCGGCCAGCTTTGGCTGGACGATGTGTCGCTGGTGAAGGCTGAGAAGCAGTAGACGAATGAACACCTCAGAGCACATCCTGCACGAGCAGATCGTTCTCGGACCCGGACAACCGTCGCCACGTCTTTTGACGTTGCCGCGTCCGGAGTCGCTTGGCAGCCCGTGCTGGACCGCGGCGCGAGTGATTCTGATCGGACTGTTGACGCTGGCGCCGCTGCTCTTCGGCGCGGTTCAAGCGTGGGCCTGGGGCTGCATCACGATGCTGACCGTGGTTGCAGCAGTGGTCTGGGGCGTTGGCTGCATGCGCGCCGGCTCGGTGAAGACCCTGGCTTCGCCGCTGCTGATTCCTGTGCTTGCGGTGCTGATTCTCAATGCGATCCAGATGCGGGGCGGGCTCTCGCAGGATTACGTTGCCACGCGCGAAGCTTTCATCAAGCTGCTGACTTACACCGTCCTGTTCTTTGTTACGCAGCAGCTATACCTCTCGGCTTCGAGCAAGGTCTGGCGTACGACTGGCGTTGCCGTCGCGATTTACATGTTCGCGATGGCAGTGTTTGGCATGGTGCAGTATTTCGCCAGCCCGGGATTGTTGTTCGGGTACTTGCCGGAGTCGACCAGCGTGTTCGGCCCGTACGTGAATCACGGCAACTATGCCGGGTTGATGGAGATGCTGGTTCCGATCGCGATGGCGCTGGCGATCGGTTTGCGCTGGAAGCATCCGGCAAAGCCCTTCGTGCTGTTTCTCGCATTCATCGCGGTCGTATCTGTGTTTCTCTCCGGATCGCGCGCCGGACTCGTGAGTTTGGCGGCTGAGTTCGCGATTCTCGCCGCTGTGCTGGTTTCGTCGCGCTCGAATCAACGGCAGGTGCTGCTGGCCGGAATTGCCGTTGCGTGCCTGGCGGTCGGATTTTTCTACTGGCTCGATCCCGGCGATGTGTGGGGACGTTGGGAGCAGATGGCAAACCGTCCTGAGCTTGCGCTGGGAAATCGCCAGACGATTGCGCATGACACCGTGCGCATGACCCGCGACCATCTTCTTCATGGCGTAGGCCTGGGAGCATTTCAGACGGCCTACACGCCCTATCAGACGGTGGCCACCGATCTCAGCATCGACTACGCGCACAACGACTATCTGCAGTTTCTGGCTGAGACGGGCTTCGTGGGATTTGTGGTGTTGCCGCTGGCGCTGGCGGCGTTCTTTGTTCTGGCGTTTCGTCGCCTGACGCCGCGGTTGCAGTCGGCGCACGGATGGTTGCAATTCGGCGCGGCCATCGGAGTGTGTGGGCTGCTGGTGCATAGCTTCTCGGAGTTCAACCTGCATATTCCGGCGAATGCGGCGTGGTTTACGTTTCTGGCGGCCATCGCGACGCTGCCCATTACGCAAGGGCATCACCACCGAAGGAGCCATGGCCACAGCTGAGATAACCTGCTCCGCCCCGGTCGCGGTGAAGCAGCCGCGGCTGCGAACGGTGTTTGCCTGGACGCTGGCCGGCAACGTTGTCTACGCCGGTTGCCAGTGGGGCATGATCTCGGTGCTCGCCAAGCTGGGCACGACGGTCGCGGTCGGCCAGTTTGCGCTGGCGCTGGCGATTACCGCGCCGGTATTCATGCTGAGCAATCTGTTCCTGCGGGGCATTCAGGCTACCGACGCGCGCGATGAATTCTCTTTTGGCGAGTACTTCACACTGCGCGCGGTTGGAACCGCCGTCGGCCTTGCGGTAATCGCGATCATTCTTCTGGCCTACCGGCGTGATTCGCTGTCGCTGGGTGTTGTCCTGTTCGTGTCAGCCGCGAAATCGGTGGAGTCGTTCACGGACGTTATCGCCGGGCTGTTGCAGAAGCACGAGCGCCTCGACCAGGTCGCGATCAGCATGATCCTGAAAGGTCTGTGCTCGGTGGCGGGATTCTCCGCCGCGTTTCTGTGGTCCCACAGCGTGGTATACGCCTCAGCAGCGATGGCGGTGACCTGGCTGGCGGTCTTCGTGGCTTACGATCTGCGAGTGGCGCGGCGACTCTTGCACGCCGGCGAGCGCTACTTCGTTTGGAACCGGAGCCAGCTGATCGAGCTGACTAAGCTGGCCGCGCCGGTCGGCATCGTGATGGGACTGGTTTCGCTGAACGCTAACATCCCCCGTTACGCCGTCGCGCACTATCGCGGAAGCGGTGAGCTAGGTATTTTTGCGGCGCTGGCGTATCTGGTGGTGGTGGTCAATCTCATCGTGAATGCGCTGGGCCAGTCGGCCATCGCGCGCCTGTCGCGCAGCTTCGCCGAAGGCAGTCTGCGGCACTTCCGCACAGTGCTGGAACGCATGTCGCTGATCGGAGTTGGTGTGGCCGGCGGGGGCATCGTGGTAGCGCTGGTGATTGGGCGGCCGACATTGCGACTCATTTACGGGCCAGTCTACGCGACTCATCTGAATCTGCTGCTGATGCTGATCGCAATCTCCGGCGTGACCGCCGTCGCGTCGTTCCTCGGATACGGGATGTCGGCGGCCAGACGCTTTCGCCAGCAACTTCCGGTGACGCTGATCAGCGTCGCGACCTGCGCAGTGGCCGCGTATACGCTAACGCCGCTCTGGGGACTGATGGGCGCCGCTGTCGCCATCCTGCTTTCGGTGCTGGCGCAGATTGCCGGCAGCTTCTTCGTGCTGCGCCGGGCATTTCGCGATGCGGCCGGCAGCGCCGTGGAATTAGAGATGTTCGTCGCAGGCAGTACAGGTCAGCCCTTAACCGCGACCAGTGGGAGCATACAGGAATGACGACTCAGCCGATCAATTACACTCCGGACTCTTCCACCGAGAACAAGAATCTCGTCGCCTCGGAGCAGTGGGACGCTTCGTGGGCTTCCGTCGATGCGCCGTTGCGGCTGCGTCCCTGGCGCGATTACGTGAGCTGGCGCTTCGCGAAGCTCTTCCGCCAATACATCAAGCCCGGCGATCGCGTGCTGGAGGTCGGATGCGGCGGATCGCGCTTCCTGCCTTACTTCGCCAAGGATCTCGGAGCGGAGGTATGGGGCTTCGACTTTGCACCGGCTGGCGTGGCCAGCGCGCGTGCCGCGCTGAAGCGGGCAGGCGCCAGCGGCAAGATCATGCAAGCCGACCTCTTCTCTACCGAGGAAGTTCCTGCCGGCTACTTTGACGTGGTCTTCTCTGGCGGATTTATCGAGCACTTCGAAGACACGGAAGGCGTCGTGAATCACATTGTGCGCTTCGCGAAGCCGGATACGGGATTGATCATCACCGAGATTCCGCACGTGACCGGCTGGATGTTCCGCAAGCTTCAGCGGCGACTGGATCAGACCATCTTCGATCAGCACATTCCGGTGACGGCGCAGGCGATGGATGCTGCTCACGTGGAAGCCGGCGCGGAGGTGGTTCGTCGCGCAGCGGGCTTCGGCAGCCTCGGAATCGGAGTGCTGAACTACAACCGCCTGCTGCCGGGCGCAGCAAAGGGCGTGGTGCGCCGCTGCCTGGAGATTCCGCAGGCGCTGCTCACCGCTCCTTTGTGGCTGATGCGCACCGAGTGCGAGAGCGATACGTTCTCTCCCTTCCTGGTTGGGGTTTATCGCAGGAGAGCGAACTAATGCGCATTCTTCATGTGCTCGGACGGCTGAATCGCGGTGGGGTCGAGGCGTGGCTGGTGCAGTTGCTGGGGCACGTTGATCGCTCGCGCTACGAGATGGATTTCGTAGTCCACACCACCGAGCCTAGCGCGTACGACGAGCAGGTGACGAACCTGGATGCGAAGATCATTCCCTGCGTGCGCACCAACCATCCGCTGGAGTACGCAAAGAACTTTGAAAAGATCCTGAACAAATACGGCCCGTACGATTGCGTGCATTCGCACGTGCATCACTACAGCGGATACGTTCTGCTGCTGGCGCG
>DATHQX010000242.1:0-41945 GCA_035482295.1 Verrucomicrobiia bacterium | reverse complement strand
GATCGATGCCGAGCTCCGCTGCATGGGCGTGAACCCATTTCAGCGCCGCGTAATTGTCTTCAAGCGAACCGGGATAGTGCGTCTCCGGCGCCAGCCGGTAGTCGACCGAGACGACGACGCAGTGGCAATCCGTCGCGATCTCCTGCAGCTGGGGCATCAACATGGGGCCGGTCATCATGAAGCCGCCGCCATGCATGTGAAGCAACACCGGCTTGCTCTTCTCCGACGGCGCAGGATCGACGACCCAGAGACGAACCTCGGGTGCCCCTGGTGGCCCGGGGATATGCCGCTCCACGGGCTGCGGCGCAGGAGCAGGTAACGGGGGCATGCCGGGCATTTGCCGGAACTTGACGACCATCTCCGTTGATAGTTCATAGGCAGGAAACTGCTTGAGCACAGGAACAAGTTCCGGATCGACAACGGAGTATGGGTCCGCAATCGCCGGCGAAGGTTCTGAGCGCGAGGCTTGCTCAGCCTCCGCCAGCGTAGCTGCGGGCGCGAGTCCCATAGCCAAGCCAAAGCCGGCGGTGCGGATAGCGAAATCGCGACGAGTGAGTTGATTGCTCATTTGAGTAGAGGGCGACTCGCGCTGCATCGCTTCGCCCTCGACAGACGGGTGAATCGTGCGTCAGATTCTCGGCTCATGTCTGCTCCCCTTCTGTTACGCCGTGTTCAACGTGCAGTGTTCTGTCGCCGGCGCTGCTCGCTTGCCTTCATGATTTCGCTCATGTCCCCTGCCGGCCGAATCTCGAAGATGTTGCCATACGTCAGAGCCGGATGCTGGGAGATGAGCCGTACTGCATGATTCATGTCCCGCGCCTCAAGGACGAGAATGCCGCCGAGTTGCTCCTTGGTTTCTGTATAGGGACCGTCCGTTGTTGCCACTTTGCCGTTCTTCCAGGACAAGGTGAGGGCGGTTTCCGCAGGCTGAATCGCTTCTCCACCAGCCCAGTGCCCGTTGGCGCGAAGATGGTCGTCGTAATCAAAGCATGCGTCGAACATGGCGCTTTGTTCGCTCTCAGTCATGCCATCGAATTTGCCTTTGTCGTAGTATCCGAAGCAAAGGTATTTCATTGTTCTTCTCCTCATAACGGCTTGGCGGAACCGGCAGCAAAGCGTTGCGCCGGCTCGTGCATCTCGTCGCTGCGGCGCGTGTGCTGAGGCCGCAGTAGCCAGGTGGTTTACTTGCTTCCGCCGGATCCTTGTTCCGGAGCCGGGAAGAATAGGAGTTCGCGCACCTCGCCCACGACATCGCAGGCGATGGCACCCTTCTTCGCCCATGCCAGCGCCTCATCGATATTTGCGCATTCCAGTATCCAGAATCCGCCCATGTGCTCCTTGGTCTCGGTGTACGGCCCGTCGGTGACGAGCACCTTGCCATCGGGCTGGCTCCGCAGCGTCTTGGCGTTGGCGGGCGGGGCAATGCCGCAGGCGAACTTCCTTACGCCGGCAGCAATCATTTCGCGGTTGAGCGCGTGGATCTCTTCCATCATCGCTTCGGTTACAGTGGACGGGTCGAAGTCGTCGGGCATGTAGTTACAAACAAGATATTGTGGCATCACTTTTTCTCCTTGGTTTCTGTGGTTTGTTCCGGATGACTCGTCTCCTGTTCACTCAGGAACCGTAGCTCATCGTTCTTTCGTCCTATAGTCGTTGGGGAGACGCAAAATCGACAGCTACCCCAATTTTTATTTCAGCTGCCGAATTCGCTCCTGCAGGAATTGCCGTTCCGGTTCCTGTTGGGTGAGCGCCAGAGCTTTCTCATAAGAGGACCGAGCCTCAGCTGTCCGGCCGAGCCTGCGGTACATCTCGGCGCGGGCTGAATGCGCCAGGTAATAATTTGTCAATTCGCCATGTTCCAGGATCGCGTCGATCTGCGCCAGACCGGCCTCTGGACCATCGCGCATGGCAATGGCCACGGCACGATTCAGATGGACAACTGGCGAAGGCTGAATTCGTACCAGTTGGTTGTAAAGCGCAACAACCTGCCTCCAGTCGGTTGCCGCGGGCGATTCCGCCTCCGCATGAACGGCCGCAATAGCAGCCTGCAGTGTGTAAGAGCCGAAGCGGCGGGACTGCAGGGCTTTCTCCAGCAATGCCACTCCCTCCGCGATCTGCTCCCGGTTCCACAGCGAGCGATCCTGGTTCTCCAGCAGAATCAGCTCTCCAGTCGGGGAAGTTCTGGCAGCGTGACGGGATTCCTGCAGCAACATCAGGGAAAGCAGCCCGATGACTTCCGGCTCTGGCCGGAGTTCGGCCAGCAACCGGCCTAGTCGAATCGCCTCTCCGGTTAGCTCGGCGCGCGTTACCTCCGCTCCCGCCGCAGCCGAGTAGCCCTCGTTAAAGACGAGATAGACGACCTGAAGCACCGCGCCCAGTCGCTCCGGCAATTGCTCGGGTGTCGGCACCTCGTAGGGAATCTGGGTCTCTCGAATCCGTGCCTTGGCCCGCACAATGCGCTGCGCCAGCGTACGCGGCGTAGTGAGGAAAGCCTTTGCTATCTCCTCGGTGGTCAGCCCGCACACCTCACGCAAGGTAAGGGCAACGCGCGCTTCAGGCGGTAGAGAAGGATGACAGCACGTAAAAATCAGGCGCAACCGGTCGTCCTCAAGGCTGTCCTCTTCATTGGACTCGTCGGCTGAACTTCCTCGTGCTTCGAGGTATCGCACGAGCTCGTCTTGCGATGCATCAAATCTCGCCCGCCGGCGCAGAGTATCAATGGCTTTGAATCGGGCCGTGGAAATCAACCATGGTCGCGGGTTGCCGGGCACTCCACTCGTCGGCCACGTGTCCACCGCAGCTGCAAAGGCTTCGTGCATCGCCTCCTCGGCAAGATCAAAATCACCGAGCAGGCGGATCAGAGTTGCCAGGATTCGTCTCGAATCCACGCGATAAAGCGAGTCGAGCAATTCGCGTATCGACTCGGTGGAAGGTTCGGACATGACGACGACCTTAGCAAACCAGTTACGCCGAAGCAATTTGGCCAACCGCAGATCGACGCAACGTGCCCAGGTCATGATTCTGAAATCCGGCAGAATCAGGCTTCGGGGGGACTCGAGGTATTGATGAGAGGGGTGGGAATTTGTCAGGAATGAATTCCGCGTGGCGACAGACAGCGGCGCACCTATTCGGACTGAAGTCCGTGGCCGGGATGACACAGTGGGAGGAAATCGCTACTTGCCAGGCGACGACCGCTAGTCGTTATCAGCCGCTTCATCCTCGTAATACTCGTAATCCGTGAGGCCGGTCACCACCGTTTCCGCCAATGCCTGGAAGCTGAAGAAGCGAGCTTCAACCTCATCCGAAAATCCCAGCAACTTCGGCGCCGAGGCGGTCATTGCGGCCACGGTCGCGTCGATGCGTCCGTGCGTGCGGTAATCCATCAGAGGAGTCACGCCGCCGGGATAGTCGGTCACCATGGCGTTGAGGGCAGCTGCGCCTCCGCAGATCAGTGAGCCCACCGCCGCGCGCCGATTACGCCGCCACAGCCGCGCGCCCATGATCAGAAACGTACCCGCAATCGCGTAATCCAGCACAGCGTGCGCGCTGGGATTGATGACCTTCGGCATTCTGCGGGCGGCAAAGCGGGCTCCAGTTTCCAGCAGCGGCATAGTCGACCTCAAGGAAGAAGGAAATAAATGGCGGCGCAACGTCGCGACGGACGGGCTGATTGTACGCCCTCACGCGTTCCGTCGCCCGAGTCAAAGGATGTTATGACGGGCGCCGGAGGGGAAGAACCTCCGCGAGGAAACTCCGCTGAAGCCTTCCTCCATGTTGCCGATGTACGGAGCGAGAGACATCGAATGTCTCACGGTCAGTTCGGAGTTCCTGAACACGAAGGGCGTCGCTTAGCGAATGCGCACGTGTCAGGTCTGGAGGAGGGAGAGCCTGGGTTTGGCAGGGGGAACAACCTAGCTGCTCTTCCCTCTTGCCAGCGCGCGCTTGATGGTCTCATCCAGCGCCGACTTGGCTTTGGTGTATTCCTCGGGACTCACCTTGCCCTGCTGCCGATCGATCTCCAACTGGAACAGCTCTTCCTTCATCGCCTCCAGCAGCAACGCGTTGCGATCGCGCGCGGGAGCCGTGGGCTCGACGAAATCGGCAAAAGCCGCGGCAGCTTCCGGGCTGCCGGCTTCGACCGTGCGCGCGACGCCGCCGGCAGCCGCCACCGCAGGCTGTGGACGATTGGATCGCGATACGATATACGCGCCGCCCATCACCAGCACCAGCGCGAACGCTCCCAGGATGTAGACGCGATAGTCGTGCAGGGGATCTGGAGCATCAATGGGCGCGCCGAGTCCGCCGCCGGGACGATTGTCGTTGGCCGCTGACGGCGACTGCGCACCAGCGCCACCGCCCATCGATCCACCACCGGCATCACCTCCGCCGCCCTGCGCACCCTGTTGCGAGTCAGCCGGAAAATCTCCCGTGCCGGCGATGCGGAAGCTCAGGTCTGCACCCGGCTTTACGTTGGTCGCCACCATGATCGTCGATTGCGCATCCTGCATCTGCTGGAACGACTGCGCATTCTTCGCCTCGAAGCTGATGCTCTTGGGCGTCATCACCACGAAGTGCTGAATGTCGCGTACCGGCTTGGGCGAGAAGCTGGCATCGCCGCTGTAGGGCATGCGGAACGCGATCTGGAACTGCGTCTCGCCCGGACGGATGGGATAGTTGAGGAGGTAGTGTCCCTTCTCCGCGCCGGCGTTGGCTTCGATCTGAATCGGCTGGCCGCCGGGACCTCGCGCCTGCGTGGTCTCGACGTCGGCGTCCTCAGGCAGCACAGCTTCGAATGAACCTTTGTCGCTGGCCTGCGTGCGTGGCGGCTCTGACTGGTTGTTCAGCGCATACAGCACGACGCCCTCAAGCAGCTTGCCGTCACTCTGAAAGCGATAAACCTCGACCGTCTGGCTCAGGCCGTCGACCTTTTTCACCGAGTCATACACCGTCAGATTCGCCGTGGTGCTGCCGGGCATCAGCGGACCCGTCTGGGGAAAGTAGCTGACACCCTGATAGGTCACGCGCACCATGTGCGGAGCCTGCTGGTCTTTCGGCGCAGGAAACGAGAAGTGTCCCTGCGCATCGGTTTTGGACGTGCCAATCTCCTGCATGCCCTGCGACAGCGCCAGCAGTGTGACCTCGGCGCCCGCGGCGGGCTTGTTGGTGGTGCCGTTAGTCACCGTGCCCGTAATGTTCTGGGCCGAAGCGAAAGAAGAAAAAACGGTCGCAGCGACGATGATAAATACGATTTTCTTGATGGTCATTGAACTCGACTGTGTGCTTTGTATCAGGGTACGACTTCAGTCGTGCCGCAGCGAGCAGTTAAAACGATCGGGGCTTTAGCCCCTGTTGGTGACCGCAGGGACCGAAGCCCGCGTTGCCGCAAGCGGCGACGGCACAGTTGAAACCGTGCCCCGGCAAAAGGCCGGCAACTTCTAGTGCGGCCTCTGTAGTCCTCACGCCGGGCCTCCGCTGGGACGCCGTGTCGCCTTGCGCACCACTGCGCGCGTCTTCTCAATTGTCTCCAACTCGGCCAGGATCGCCGCCGCTTCATCTTCCAGCGACGCGCGCTGGATCGCGTAATCCTTTTCGCTCAGCTTCCCCGCCTTGTATTCGAAATTCAGATCGCGCAGGTTTTCGTAGGTGGCTTCCTTGCGCTCCAGAAGGTACATTTGGCGCGTCTTTTCCTCGCCGGTATCGACGTCGCCCGGTTCGTGGAAGATGTACACAAACATGGCCACCGCAAACAGCGTGCAACCGAACAGCACGAAGACCGTCTCCTGCGTCATCACTACGGCAAAGATTGCAGTCATCAAAATTCTGTCTCCTGACGAGCTTTCTTGCGCAACTCGTCGAGTTCCTCCGCCCCCAGCTTGGGACGCGCCACCGGTTGAGCCACCGCCCTCGCCTTCCACAGGCGAACCAGCCAGACCGTGATGAATATGGCCAGCGCGAACACCGCGAACGGCATGATCCACGCGATGCGATTGAATCCGGTCGTGGTAGGCGCGGCCAGGACCGTGTTCCCATACTTCTGCACAAAGCTCTGCAGCACCAGCGAGTCGTTATCACCGCGCTCGATCCCGGCCGTCAACTCGTTGCGCATCCGGTCCGAGTAAGTGCAGCCGACATGATTGCATTCCAGCAAAACCTGGTTGCAACCGCAGGCGCACATCAGTTGATGTCCAAGCGCGTTGAATCGGGCATCGCTGTCGGCGCCCATGAAGAGCACAGCCAGCAATGCAATCAACACCAGCTGTGCGATGCGAAGTTTTCTGAGTTTCCCGTTGTTATCTGCTGACTTTTTCAAAGCTACCTTACTTCCAGATTGTCATCCTGAGCGCAGCAGCGCCGCTTTTGCGCTGCGGAGTCGACTCTATAATCGCGCCCGCTCTCCCTCTTGTGTCATGCCGACCGGAGCGAAGCGGAGTGGAGGGACCCGCTGTCTGCCGCTGCGAAGGGACTTGCGATCCTTGTACTCACGGAACGACCCGCAGATCCTTCGGCTGCGCGTCCGCCCGCGGACGCTCCGTTCAGGATGACAATCCCCAGGGAACGAGGCCTGCGTCGAGGTGGAATCATGACCCGTTGGTGAATGAACTATCCACTAGCCACGCTTCACTAATCCCCAGCCCCTAGCCCCGAATCCCTTCTTCAGTCTCCCCCAACCTCAACAGTTCCACGATGTTCGGCCTCGGCCAGCGCTCGATCTTTGTCCTTCACCACCATGACCTTCCCCGGCTTCATGTTCGGGAACAGCGCGATGATTGTGCCGATCAAAATCACGTGTACGCCAATCCAGATCCACAGCACCAGCGGATTCACGTGCGCCTTGATGATCGGTTTGCCGGTGTCCTGATTGCGTCCGGTGTAGACCAGGTACAAATCTTCGTTCGGACGCGAGCGGTTGGCCACAATCGTCGACGTCTGCTGGCTGGCGTTGTAGAAGCGGCGCTCGGGAAACATCTGCCCGAGATACTTGCCGTTCTTGTACACGTCCAACACGGCCCACTCGCTATCGTAGTTAGGCTTGCTGTCCTGCGTGTACGACTTGCAGATCAGCGTGTAGTGGCCGATTTCCATCTTGTCGCCGAAACCCATCTCCTGCTCTTTGTCCTGATTGAACGGCAGCCCGGCGAAGCCGATGATGACCAGCACCACTCCGATGTGAATCAGGTATCCGCCGTAGCGACGCGTGTTGCGCCGGGTGATGACCACCATGCCCTGCAGGATGCTCACGCCGGTCTGCCGAGCAATCACCCGGCCGCCGCGCCAGAACTCGCCCGTCACCGTGGCGACGACAAACGCCGAGAGCGCAATCGCCATCAGCGAGTAGAAGTAGGCTGAGTCTTGCCACGGCTTCATGCCGCCGGCGATCAGTACGATGACGGTCAGCACCGCGATCGCCGTGGGCCAGACGAAGTTGCGCTTCACGCGGTCGACCGAAGTCTGACGCCACGCCAGCAGCGGGCCGACGCCGGTGAGGAACACCAGAAAGATTCCGATAGGAACATTAACGCGATTGAAGAACGGCGGGCCGACGGTGACCTTCGATCCCGTGACCGCCTCCGACAGGACCGGAAACAGCGTGCCCCACAGCACTGCGAAGCACGACACCAGCAGCACCAGATTGTTGAACAGGAAACTCGACTCGCGTGAGACCAGCGACTCCAGCCGATGCTCGCTGCGCAACGTCTCGCGGTTGCGCACAAAGAAATACACGCAGGATGCGAATGCAATCGCCAGGAACCACACAAACCAGGTGCCGATGCTCGACTGTGCGAACGCGTGTACCGAACTCACCACACCGCTGCGCGTCAGGAACGTACCGAAGATAGCGAGCAGGAACGTGGTGAAGATCAGCCACATGTTCCACATCTTCATCATGCCGCGTTTCTCCTGCATCATCACCGAATGCAGAAACGCGGTCATCGTCAGCCACGGCAACAGCGACGCGTTCTCCACCGGATCCCACCCCCAGTAGCCTCCCCAGCCCAGCACTTCATAAGCCCAATGCGAGCCGAGAAAAATGCCGCAGGTCAGAAACAGCCACGCCACCATGGTCCAGCGGCGCGTGATGTGAATCCACTTTTCGCCGGGATACTTCATGATCAGCGCGCCCAGCGCAAAGGCGAACGGAATCGTCACGCCCACGTAACCGAGATACAGCATCGGGGGATGGATCACCATCTCGGGATATTGCAGCAGCGGATTCAACCCATTGCCGTCGGCAGGAATCGTTCCGGAGACGAGGCCGAACGGATTGGCGGCGAAATTTATCAGCAGCAGGAAGAAAACCTGCACCGCCGCGATGATGGCCGACGCGTGGTTGAACAGCTTGGGATCGACTTTATACCGCAGGCGCAACACCAGCGCGTAGCTGGAGAGCAGCCATGCCCAGAACAGCAGCGAGCCTTCCTGTCCCGACCAGAGCGCCGCAAACTTGTAGGCAATGGGCAGGTCGCGATTGCTGTGGTGCAGAATGTAGGCGACCGAGAAGTCATTGCCGATCGCGGCCATGACCAGCGCCAGTCCCCCGATGGTGACGGCAGCCCAGCAAGCAATGCCGGCACGGCGCGCGGTCTCAACCAGGCGATCGTCCTTGCGGTACAGACCCAGAGCGCCCGCAATGAACGAGTAAGCCGCCAGCGCAAGCGCCAGTAGCAGCGCAAAACTTCCGATCAATGGCATGAATTCAGTACCTGTTTATAGCTCAGCAACGCCGCCATCCCGATGTTGCAATTTTACTCGCAATGACGAAAGCGAAGCGCCAATTGTGCTTGAGACATCTACAACTTTGCGGCGACGCGCACGATCGTCCAGCTTGGCGAACGCTCAAATGACAGCGCCACCCGATTGTCCGAGTTGGGTCGCACACGGAGTAAGATTTTGCAGTTTGGTTTGTTTCCAGACTTGACGGTTACTCGGGGAACCCTCCTTCAGGCGGTAACCACCACCAAAAGGGAGCCTTTGCCCGGAGAAGTCTGCAAAAAAAGAAACGAGAGCCAAGGAAGGTGTGTGTTGAAGATTACCTTCCCGACTCTCTGGTAACTACTATAGCACGTTAAGGGACAAATTCGACACTATTTTACATGTTTTTATTTTCCGTAATATGAGCAATTTAACTACAAAAAGGCACCTAGATGGGGATTGACAAGAGATTCCCAAAACGAGAATTGCGCTCCGCATGGTTACCTCGGGGCGGGCAGTTATCGGGTGTCTGACTTAGATCTGCTGCGGATTAGGCTGTGTCGAGTCGGGCTTCGGCGCGTCATCCGGCTTCGACTCGGGCGCCGATTGTTGTGGCTGCGTTTGATCCGGATTTGGCGCGGCCTGATTGTCACTCGGAGCTGGCTGCTCCGGAGCTGCCTGCTGCTGATCCGGCTTCGACTCTGGCGCCGGTGGTTGTGGCTGCGCCTGATCCGGATTCGGCGCGGCCTGCTTGTCACTCGGAGCCGGCTGTTCCGGAGCCGCCTGCTGCTGATCCGGCTTTGAATCCGGCGCCGGTTGTTGCGGCTGGGCTTGATCCGGATTCGGCGCGGCCTGCTTGTCACCCGGAGCCGGCTGTTCCGGAGCCGGCTGTTGCTGACCCGCCTTCGGCTCGGGCGATTGCACGTCGGGCTTCGACTCCGCCGCCGCAGGCGCGGCTTCTTGCTTAGACTGCTCTGCCGGAGCTCCCGGCTTCACGTCGGCAGGCGCGGCTTCCCACTTGGGTTGGTCATCGCACGCTACAAGCTTCGGATCCGACGGCTGCGTGTTGTCGGAGGACTGCGGAGGCCATAGCGCCTTGTAGCATGCCGTTGCCGTGAGCTTGCCCTCGGCGAAGCGATACGCCATCAGCGCGCTTTCCTGTTGCGATACGTGGCGCATCAGCACCAGCTGCGGCGCGGACTCACCGGACTGCATGGTGTAGCTGGCGGCGATGGCGTTCAGCAGCGATACGAATCCATCAGAGCTGCGGCGGAAGACCCACAGAGGACAATTACCCAGCGAGTCGCAGCCGCCCTCGAGCCCCATGGAAGTGGTCACCAGCAACGGATGCGGCTCGCCCACATCCACAAATCGTACCCGGGTGGTGGTGGCAATTTCGCGAATGCGATCGTCGTCGTAGCCGGCATCGCTCATCGGCTTCTGCAGGCGCAGCACCACGGCATCGATCAACTCGCTCCGCTCGGGCTCGGTGAGTCGCGACGTGTTGCCAAGACTGGGATCGTTGCGGCCGATGATTTGTTGATTGCGCCAGTCCCATACAAAGTCGGGGTTCTGCGCCAGTGCGCAGCTCCCCATCAGGAGCAGCACCACCGCCACGATCTTCCGGCAAACGTCCATAGCCCGCTTGTACGCCACCAAGGGCGCGATGTCCAGAGGTTGAGCCTACTTCTCGCTCTGCAGCTTCTTGGCATATTGATCGTTCAGCGCGTGACCGATGTTCTCTACCGCCAGCAATCGGCCCAGCGACATCTGCACCCGCCGCTGTACCTCATCAAGCTGCCGATCGTCCATCTTGGATGGATCGCTGCCCAGCGGATTGAAGGCTGCCGTCATATCCAGCCAGGTGTCCTCGAGGGAGTAGAGCAAACGGTTGAGCATGGTCTGTATGTCGTAGTAGCCGGCCCAATCCTCAGCCTGCTGATAATTCATCAGCGCCAGGGCCCCGGTGGCCTGCGCAGTCCGCCAACTGGTGTCGCTCAGTGAGAAGAAATTTAGATTCAGGTTGATGTCGCGTGTCTTCGCCTTGCGGTCTTTCTTCAGCTTCTCCAAATCCTCGAGCGATTGCTGGAGGAGCTTCTCGTTTTTCTTCAGTTGCGGGAGGTTCTCATCGAGCGTGGCATGATTCGCTGTCATCTCCGCCAGCAGATTCTCTTGCGCCTGATGGACGACGTGGCGATGATGCACCGCCTCCACTACGCCCTCAGCGCCCAACGCGATCAGCACGCCAAGCGCAATCATCAGGAGATGGACGAGAAAATCGCGAAACGTGTGTACAGGGGCTTCCGGTGTGTGAATTTCCATGTATCGCTCAACCCGGGTGCGAGTGCTTGGGATATTAACAAATCGATCCCGGCTTGATCTTTCACACCGCACGAATTCGCAAATCTGCAGGCGGGCGATTGCCCAACGCTTCGTCGGAGTCCTTCTCCCTTCCGCAACCGGCACGCGACTTCCACATCGAAACCCTGTAGGAACTTCCGGCGGGCCGCGAACTCTGTTAATCTCGCCCCAAAGGTTGCCCAGCTATGCCAACCGCCAAACGCGCCCAAGCTGTTCCTCGAAAACCTGCGCAACCCAAAGCCGAAACCAAGTCCGCTCCCGCTCGCCAGCGCGAGGAACACGAGCTGGTCATCATTTCCGGCATGAGCGGCGCCGGCAAAGCTTCGGCGCTGAAAACCTTCGAAGACCTGGGCTACTACTGCGTCGACAACCTGCCCGTCGGCCTGATCACCAAATTCGCCGACCTCGTTCTCGACACCCTGGAGATCCAACGCGCCGCCTTGGTCGTCGACATCCGCGAAGGCGCGCGTCTCGACAGGCTGCCGCAGATCCTGACCTCGCTACGCCGGCTGGTGAAGACCAGGGTTATCTTTCTGGAAGCCGACGAGGAGGCGCTGCTGCGCCGCTACAGCGAGACTCGCCGGCCGCATCCGCTGGGCCGCAACGTCTCCGTCAAGGCTTCGCTGGTCAACGAGCGCCGCCGCCTGCAACCGGTGAAGGCCCTGGCCGACCTGGTAGTCGATACCACCAAGTTCAACGTGCACGAGTTGCGCGCGCTGCTGATCGAGCGCTTCCAGCGCGGCAATCGCGACAAGAACATCCTGATCTCCTGCGTCAGCTTCGGGTATCGCGAGGGCGTGCCCGACGACGCTGACCTGGTCTTCGACGTGCGCTTCCTGCCTAATCCGCATTTCATCCCAAAGTTTCGTCCCTTCACCGGACGGCATCCGGCGGTGGCAAAATATATCCGTTCGTTTCCCCAGACCAAGGAATTCATACGCCGCATTTCCGAGCTGTTGATTTATCTCATTCCGCACTACATTGAGGAAGGCAAGAGCTACCTGACCATCGCCTTCGGCTGCACCGGAGGCAAGCACCGTTCGGTTATGATTGCCGAAGATGTTAAAAAGCGGTTGGCAAAAGCGGGCTACAACGTGAAGGTGGTGCACCGGGACTCTCCGGTTTAAGACCGCCACTTCGACGGAGGCCATATGACGCTGCGCTTTGGAAGTCTGCGCTCACCAAAGGTCATTCTCCTGGGCTTGCTCTTCGCTCTGGCCGTCGTCAGCTTCGCCTACCTGGTGTACGCCGGCCGCGCGGGCTCATGGTGGATAGCCCCGCAGTGCAAGGTGGTCGAGAGTCGCGTCATCCCCAGCCAAAGCAACAGCGCCATCTATCGCGGCGAGTATCGCGTCGAGTTCGAGGTTAACGGAAAAACCTATTCCACCTGGGCCGACTCCGGCGTCACCGGCCGCGACAAGAGTGCCGTGGAAGCGAAGGTCAGCAACCTGAACATCGCCTGCCCGGTGCGCGTCCGCTACAACCCCAACAAGCCGGAAGAAAACGTGACCTACCCGCGCTGACGGGAGCGACCAAACCTATTCTTAAGATTGGAAATCGCGAGGAACCTGGGAGACGTTCGCTTCGCGTTGAACTGCCTACGCCGATTGCGGCTCCTCACATCCGCGGTCGCCGCTCTCACATTCCTCCGTCGATTTAGCTTGCGCTACCACGCGCACGCTGGCCGGCGGTTTGCGCTGCGATCCGAGCACATCGGGTGGCAGGCCGCGATAGCGCACTTGCCGTTGCCGCCGGTCGGGCTGATTCTCGCGCAGCAATCCGACGCCCAGGAAAATCTCGCTCAGGGTGTCCAGCGCCTCGCGGAAATACTGCCGCACCAGAGTGCGGGAGCAGTGCAGCATCTGGCTTACCTCGTCGACGGAGTAGTCATAGAGCCCGTGCAGCGTGAGCACTTCGGCAAGCCCAGAACCCAGCTTCGCCAGGCATAGCTCGATGTCGCGCACGAACACGGCCTGCTCTTCGAAGCTGGGAATGGTGTGATGCGAGACGCGTGAGCGAAAGAACTCGCGGCCCAGCAGTGACGAGACCCGGCCCACCTGCGACGAGATCTCGAAGAAGTGCCGTACCAGGGCCAGCGTCTGGCCACGGAAGCAAACCATTTCTGGCCTGGGCTCTTGGGCATCGGATTCGAGTACCTCATTGTGGGAGGTCTCATTGCGCAACGCTTTGGCTTTGTAAGCGGCGATGTACGAGGTCCTCATTGCAACCTCCCGCAAGCTGTCTGCGTTTCGGCCTTCAATTCGCGCGGCACGATGGCAAGTTTCCGGTTGCGGCGAAAACGCAGCCGACCAACCGCGCTTACCGGAAGGCAAACGTGCGTCATGATCTGCGTACAAGCATCGCAGTAAGTGTCGGAAGAGTCAGAGCGGCGCGTGCACAACGATCCGCAGCGTTCGCAGTACTTCAATTCGTAGATGATGCGTTCCATGGAATGATTTCCTTTTCTCCTGCAAAAGCGAAACCCTGCGCCGCCTCCCTTTGGCTATCCGGGAAGCGGGCGCAGGGCTCGTTTCAGTTACGATGACCTGCTATCGGTTATTCAATTCGTGAAGTGCGGGGCCGCGGCGCGCGAGCAGTACGGAGATGATTGCGGTGTTGCATCTCACCCGTCCCGGCCATCCGGTATCAAGAGATCATCCGCTCATCCTGACGGCGGGTGAAATAGCTCTCTTCGTAGCCGGACTTCAAAATCGTTCCGTTCTTCACAATGACGCTGAGTCTGCCGGAAAACTGCAAACTGCGCAGCAGCTTTTCCATTGCGGTCTGAAGCACCTCGTTCTCGCGCATCTTGCGGCGAAACTCAGCGAAGGTTTTATCTTCCGTGTTGTCCGAGTCCCTCATTTCACTTTTTTCCCCTCATGACCCAGAACCGGGACACAATTCGACTCTGGCATGGGGAATCCGGCTAGTCAACAAAAATATTGCTATCGGCAGGTTACTAAAGTACATGTATTGCTTCTGGAAATAACCTCTCATCATGACCTTCCTAAGCTTGCAGGACCATCTGCGCGAGCATATTCGCGCTCGCATACGACGGGGCGAACTGACGGGCAGCGGACTGGCTCGGGCAGCGGGCTTTCCGCAGGGACATCTCTCTAACTTCCTGAACGAACGCCGCGGACTGAGTCTGGACTCGATGGATCGGCTGCTCGACACTCTGCGCATTGACGCGCTAGATCTGTTCAGCGGTGAAGAAATCGAGCGCCGGGCCCCACGCCGCCGCGCCACCGACGATGTCGAGCGCGTGGCTCTGGTCTCACCCGAGCACGCTGGACTGGCTCGCTTCGCACCTGAGCAGATTCTGGAGACGCGCGGCTTCAGCCGATCGTTTCTGCGGCGATTGAAGCCCAGCGACCATCACGATCGCGACGACTGGCAACGCTTCGTGCTGGTCAAGCTCGATCTGGAAAGCGCGCGGGCTCTCTTCCCGTTCGAGATGGCCGCGGTCACGCTGCTGATTGATCGTCACTACTGCTCGCTCCAACCCAATCGCCGCATGTGTCCCAATCTGTACGCTGTGAGTTTCGGCGAGAGCTTCATGGTGGGCTATCTTTCCCTGGTGGGAAGCAATCTGATCCTGCGCACGCGCGATCCGCGCGTCGAGTTGCGCAGCGTGCGCGTCGCCTCCGGCCGCAGCTACTCGCAACACATCGTCGGCCGTGTCTGCCACGTCGGCCTCGAAGTCTGACCCGGTCTCCTCTGCTATGATTTTTTCTTTACTACGTGAGGAGGCCATGGTATGGAAGAACCGACCGCAACTGCGCCAGGCACACGGCGCGATCAGGACATCGCACTCGACATGATGAAATTTATTGCCGTCACCACCGGCTACGGCCGGGCTGGTTCGCCGGGCGCGGGCTTCCAGGGCGGGGCGGCCGAATCCAAAGCCGAGGACTACGCGAAACACCTGCTGGATTTATACGGACAATGTCTGTCGGCCGTGCAGGGGAAGAAGTAGAACAACAGTGGTCAGTGGTCAGTGGTCCGTTGTCAGCTTGCAACAGGGTGCCCCGTTCCAGGCCGTCCTTTGGCCTAGGGCGGGATCGCGCAGTGGATAGTCGCACGAGTACTCGCCCAGGGCTCGAACACCGCGGGACCTGGGGCACCCGCACCAATCCCCCATAGGCGCTCCCCATAACCAATTCTTTCGTTCCCGATAACAATTTCTGATGACGAACTGCGATTCGTCGGAGTCGTCGCGGTGATCTACTAATCCAGACAGGCGCGACGGTCGCCGCCTGTTGCGGAGTTCGCCATGCATTCCGAGCCGCGCCCAGCCACCTGGAAGATCCTGCTGGCGTTCGCGATCATTTATTTCGTCTGGGGCTCGACCTTTCTCGCCATCCGCATCGGCGTCGAAGAGGTGCCACCGTTTCTGCTGGCAGGCCTGCGCTTCCTTCTCGCCGGCGTCATCCTGTTCGCGTGGATGCTGGCCAAGCGCACACCCCTTCCGACGCTGCGGCAGTGGTCGTCGGTGACTCTGCTCGCCGTCCTGATCTTCGTCATCGATTACGGCCTGGTCTTCTGGTCGGAGCAGCGCGTGCCCTCCGGCATCGCCGCCGTCATGCTGGCGACTATTCCTGTCTTCATGTCGCTGTCGGAAATTCTTTTTCTCGGAACGCAGAAGCTGACCGCGCGCCTGGCGATCGCATTTCTCGCCGGCATCGCAGGAGTGCTGGTGCTGGTCAGCCATTCTCTGGGATTGGGCGAGCAGCCCATTGCCACTTCCGGCGCAATCGCGCTGCTGATCGCGTCCGTCAGCTGGTCGATCGCGTCGGCGCTGTCGCGCAAGCTACCGTTGCCGGAGGCCAAAGCGATGAGCTCGGCCGCGCAGATGCTCACCGGCGGCGTGCTGCTGACGATTACCGCCGCATCGCTGGGTGAGTTTCGCCGATTCCACCCACAGCAAGTTTCACGCGGCGCCTGGATCGCGCTCGCGTATCTGGTTGTCGCCGGATCAATTGTCGCCTTCACCGCGTATGTGTGGCTCATCCATCACGAGTCGCCGACCCGTGTGGGCACGTACGCGTACGTCAATCCTGTGGTCGCCGTCATCCTGGGATATTTCTTTGCAGGCGAGAGCATCGGCCCGCGCACGCTGCTGGGAACGCTGCTGGTGCTGGTCAGTGTCATCGTGACTACAACCACGCCGGCGAAGAAGCCGCTCTCCGACACTCCACCGGAGGCCGAATTCTCCGAAGGCTGACGCGCGTCACCTCTTCGGGTTGGCCGGAGCTGGTGGCGCGCTTGCCACAGGCGGCTTCGCGCTGGCTGTGCCCGGGGCCAGGTTGCCGTTGCTGCCCGAACCCGTCATGTTCGACGTGACCGGTACCAGCCCATTCTCCTGCCTGTCGCTTCCCGCAACCGCGTCGTCAGGCTGACCCGACTCGGTGCCGGTGGCGTGGGTCATCTCGATGTTCTGGCGAGGATTCACCGACAGCGAATTGATGGGCGCGCTGCTTCCTTCCGCTGCGCTTTCATCTACAAAGTCGTTGGGCTGGCCGGTCTCGGTGCCGGCAGAGTTCGTCATCTCCACGTTTTGCCGCGGATTGAGGCTCAAAGTGTTGATGGTTCCATCCTGCGCCGCGGCCGTTAGCGAGAGGCCGCCCGCAAGCAGGAAGAAGGCTAGCGATAGCTGCAACGTTGTTTTCATATTCTTCCCTGAGGGTTGGATTCCGATGGGGCCCCGTTCGGTTAGAAGAGTTTTACCGCGTGCGAAGTTTGCTGCGGCTTTCTTCGGCGGCATTGCCGGTTTGCGCATCTAAACGCGCAGGAACACCTACAGGGCAATTGCTTCCGCAACTTCGGACAGGTGAAGCCGGGCCTTCCGACTAGCGTCAATCAGGAGAATGCGTCATGCGATTAAAGAATCTGCTCATCGCGTCGGCCGCGGGATTCGGCGTAGCTGGAGTTACGGCCGGCGTCGGCGCCGTGGTTCTGGGACGCGAGTTATGGAAGCGAGCGCGAGCCGTGCCGGGTTTCGCAGGACAGGTTGTGGTTGTCACCGGCGGCTCGCGCGGGCTGGGCTTCGCCATCGCGCAGGAGTTCGCCGCTCGCGGCGCGAAGCTCGTCATCTGCGGACGCGATGAAGAAATTCTGCACGAAGCCGAGCAGCGCCTGCTTGCCATGCGCGTCGAAGTACTGGCGGTTCGCTGCGACATCGCGCAGCAGTACGAAGCCGAGAACCTCATTCGCGCGGCCACCGAACGCTTCGGACGCATCGATGTGCTGGTGAACAACGCCGGGACGATCGCAGTTGGACCGATCGAGTCGCAAACCGTCGGCGACTTCCAAGACGCCATGAACACGATGTTCTGGGGCACGGTCTACACCACGCTGGCCACGCTGCCGCAGATGCGCGAGCGCGGCGCCGGACGTATCGTCAACATCACCTCCATTGGCGGCAAGGTCGCGGTGCCGCACCTGCTTCCCTACGGCTGCGCGAAGTTTGCGGCGATGGGTTTCAGCGAAGGCCTGCGCGCGGAGCTGGCCAAGGATCACGTCAAAGTCACGACCGTTGTGCCAGGGCTGATGCGCACCGGCTCCCACGCCAACGCAGTCTTCAAAGGCGATCACGAGAAGGAGTACAGCTGGTTTGCACTGGGCGCGACGCTGCCTTTCAGTTCGATGGACGCGCATCGCGCGGCGCGACGCATCGTCGATGCCGCTGCACGTGGCGCATCGGAGATTGTGCTAACACCGCAGGCGCAATTACTGGCGCTGGCGCACGGCGTGGCGCCGGGCACGGTGACGGACATTCTTGGCGCCGCTAATCGCGTGATGCCGGGAACAGGCAGCCGCGATCCGCATCGCTTTACCGGCAAAGAGAGCGAGACTAGGGTGTCGCGTTCATTTCTGACGGCGCTGGGACGTGCAGCCGGCCGCGATCTGAACCAGCATCCCGAACGTGGGCCGGTCGGCGGAGATGCCGATGTGAGTAAACGGCCGCTGGGACCGAGAAGAGTCGGCGGCGGACCGAAAGAAGTGCTGGCGGATTGAGGTAGAGCTGGCCCTCAGGCCGGCGCCTGGCGGGAAATCTTACGAAGCTTTCTCATTCACAAATACGAAGCCGTTTCATTCACCGAATTGTCATCCTGAGCGGAGGTGCGCCGCTGTTGCGCAGCGGAGTCGAGGGATCCGCGGTCTGTCCGACCTCGCACGCTGCGGGCGCACAGCAGATCCTTCGCTGCGCTCAGGATGACAATCCCGATTAGATTCGCTGGTTTTTGATCGCCTTACCCATTGCGCCGATTGCTCGCACAAACTCATTGTCCCGCCGCTGCATCCAACACGTTGACGATAGCTATGAAGGAGCGCCATGCCACCCAGCACCACTTCGAAGATCACCACCAACCATGATGAGATTCGCCGCTGGGCCGAGGAGCGCGGGGCGCGGCCCGTTGCCGGCAACCGCACCATCCTCCTGGCATTCTCTGGCGATGACGGCGACGAATCGCTCATCGAGATTCCCTGGGATAAGTGGTTCGAAAAATTTGAGCGCCGCAAACTGGCCCTGCTCTACCAGGAACAGACGGCCGGCGGTGAGCGCAGCAACTTCAACGAAACTGTCAGCCGCGAAACTGCCAAGCAAGTCGAAGAAGCTGTCGGAGGCAAGGGACGCTGCGCGGTGCATAAGGAACCGAAGCGCCGCCGCACGGTTCGCCGTCAAATATCAAAACGCCCGCCGAAGGAGGCATCGCATCCCGAAGCTGAACTCGCCGGAGAAGGTGCGCGATAACATGCAAACGATGCTGACTTCCCAGGAAAACGCTAGGCCGTGGGTGCTGCGCAGCGACGAAGATCCGCCAATTCCGATTCCTCCAGGCGAAGACCCGCCGCCTCCGGTGAAGGAACCGCCCGACACGCCTGTGATCGCGCCTGACAGCCCGGTGCGGGAACCGGGACCGCAGGAACCACGGCGGTTGTAAATCAAAATTTACGCAATGGAAAAGGCGACCCGCGGGTCGCCTTTATTGTTTCCCGCACAGCGCGCTTACTGAGGGTTGGAAGTCGATCCGCTGCCGGACGAAGAGCTACCCGAGCTGGAACCCATGCTGCCACCGGAGCTGCCGCTGTTGCCGTTCGACGAACCGTTGGATTTCTTGTGGTGCTTTTTCTTGCTGGTGGTTCCGGACTGGCCCGACTGGTCAGAGCTGCCCGAGTTGCCCGATTGCCCCATGGTGCTGCCGGAGCCCGACTGGCCCATCGAACTACCGGAGCTGCCTGATTGTCCCGAGCTGCCCGACTGGCTGGAGTCCTGGGCGATGGCCGACATTGAAGCAGTGAGAATGAGCGCGAACGCAAGCGTGAACAGTTTCTTCATGAAGAGTTACTTCCTCTGTTTCTTAATTTGAATTGAGCGAGTGGCGGTCTCGTCTTGAACCCGATTGGAGAGCGATTGTCGCGCAGCAGTTGCTCCGCCTCTTCCTGAATCATGTGGTCGGTTTACGATGCGGTGTCTACTGCTGAAGGCGCGTGACGAAGCGCAGATAAACTGTAAATTCCCATCGCAACAAATTGGCATCCTGGAAACAAATCGCCATCTGAAATTGTGATCCTGGAATCGCCATCCTGAAATTGCCATCCTCGAATTGTCATCCTGACGACGGCTTCAGCCGGAGGAAGGATCTGCGTTTTGTCGCAAACAACAATTCCTTCGCGTGCGCGCGAACCGCAGGTCCCTTCGCTCCGGCGGTAAAACCAGCCACCTCCGGTCGGGATGACAATTCGCAAGAAGGGCACTGTTCCTCTCGGACACTGTCCCTCGCGGGATGAGCTTGAAACTCCAACGTAGGCGACACCTGATGAGAGTTCCCGGCGCGCTCGCATATAATCAACTTCTCCCATGAGTTCGTCCGACGCGCCCTCCGCAGACACTCAGGTTGTTCCCGAACAAACCGGCAACTCCGCCAGCCGCAGTTGGCTGTGGGTTGTGCTGCTGTGGGCGGTAATCTACATTCCCGGCCTGTTCACGCCCCCGCTGCTCGACGACGCCGACTCCGTGCACGCCGAGGCCGCGCGCGAGATGGTCGTGCGCCACGACTGGACGACGCTCTACATCGACGGCATCCGCTACCTGGAAAAAGCGCCGCTATTATATTGGGGCATGGCGGCGAGCTACACGGTTTTCGGTGTGCATGGTTGGGCCGCGCGCATTCCGCTCATCCTCGGATTGCTCGCTCTGCTGCTGGAAACCTATTCGCTAGGCAAGCGCACGCTGGGCGAGCGCGCTGGATTGTGGGCGGCGATTGTGCTCACCGTTTCCATCGGGCCGTACCTGTTCACGCGCATTCTGATTCCCGACATGCTGATCGCGCTGTGGCTGGCGCTCGGTCTCGATTTCTTTCTGCGCACCCTGGAAGAGCAGCCACCGTCGATTGCATCGTGCTGGGGATTCGCCGCCGCGGCCGCGCTCGACGTGCTGACGAAAGGCCTGATCGGCATCGTCTTCCCGGTTGCTATCGCCGGGCTGTATCTCATCCTGACCGGCAACGTGAAGCACCTGCTGCGCATGCGAATCTTGTCGAGCACGCTGGTGCTGTTGATCATCGCGGCGCCCTGGCATATCGCTGCGGCCATCAAGAATCCTGCAGCCGGGCAGGCACGCGGATTCCTGTGGTTTTATTTCGTCAACGAGCACTTTCTGCGGTACCTGGGCAAACGCGTCCCGCACGATTACGATACTGTGCCGCTGCTGCTGTTCTGGGCGTTGATGTTTTTGTGGGTGTTCCCGTGGTCGGCGTTCCTGCTGCAATCGCTTCGGCAGATACCACATCGCTGGCGCGAGATTCGAAGCGCAATGAACGCGCGTCAGCGCGCCATGCTGCTGTTCGCGATATGGGCCGCGGTGATCCTGCTGTTCTTCAGCTTGTCGACTCGCCAGGAGTATTACGTGATTCCGGCGTTGCCCGCAGTGGCGCTGATGCTCGGCGGCTTCCTGCAGGACGAAGCCGAATCGGCGGAGGGCTCACGCGAACGTCGCGGCGGGCGCATCGGATCGGTCGTGCTGGTTGTTCTCGGCGTCGTGGTTTTCGCGGCGGCGATGTTTCTACTGGCACAGAGCACCAGCACCGCGCCTGACAGCGATCTCGCCGATCTGCTGAAGAAAAACCCCAACGAGTATGCGCTGGCCTTCGGACATATCTTCGACCTGACGCCACGCGCGCTGGGGCTGTTTCGCGTGCCGCTAGCGACCTTTGGCATCGCGCTGCTGGTGGGAACTGTGTTCAACCTGCTCTATCGCCGGCGTGAGTTCCCCATCGCCGGCAACTGGGTGCTGACGGTGATGATGGTGTTCGTGCTCTTTGCCGTGCATCAGGGGCTGGTGATGTTTTCGCCGATCCTGTCATCGAAGAAGCTGGCCGACGCCATCGAGCAGGAGATCCGGCCCGGCGATGTGATGGTTTCATACGGCACGTACGAGGACGCATCGACGCTGAACTTCTATGTGCGTCAGCCGATTCACGTGGTCAACACGCGCACCGAGGGCGACATGTACTACGGGTCGCTGTTCCCGGATGCGCCGCCGATCTTCGACGACGATGCGTCGCTCGCCAAGTTGTGGCACGGGCCGCGGCGGGTGTTCCTGTGGGTGGAAGAGGGCAACGTACCGGAGTACATCCGCGGGACAGCGTATTTCCAGCTCGCGCGCAGTGGGGGAAAGCAGATCCTGATGAACCGGGCGGTGCAGGGACAGCCGTGAATCTTCATCCGCCCTAGCCCAAAAAATGGGCTAGAACGGGCCACCCGGCGTGCTCCGTTGCGGGTGGAGCACGCCTTCAGACGTGCATTCTTGAGCCGGCGACACGGTTTACCTCAGAGGCTAAAGGCGTGTCTCCCAGAGACAGTCTCAATGCACCCTTGAAGCGGTGCTCCACCCTTCATGAAGCGGTGCTCTACTCGAACCCAGATCTCCAGAAAAAACGTCGTGCCGTCCGGCTGGCAGCAGGGGTTGGATCGCCACCATCCGGGCCGGCACGACAGGGAGTGAGTACAATGCCACTCTAGAACCGTTGGCGCGAACGTGCAGCGAGACTGGTCACGCCTGTGCGTGCGGTACTGCACCATCCGCAGGTGACGTGGGTCGCAGGCCGAAGTGCGTAATCGCCGAATCGGGACAAAACAAAAGCCGCGGCTCGTAACCGCGGCTCTGATAGTTCTTTACCGACCAAAGGTTCTAACGACGGCCCTTCTTAGCGGCCTTTTTCTTCGCGCCGCCCTTCTTCGCTGCCTTCTTAGCGGCTTTCTTTTTTGCCGGAGCTTTCTTGGCAGCCTTCTTCGCGCCACCCTTCTTGGCAGCTTTCTTGGCCGGCTTCTTCGCAGCCTTCTTAGCCGCTTTCTTAGCAGCTTTTTTCTTGGCCGGAGCTTTCTTTGCCGGAGCCGCCTTCTTGGGAGCAGCGGCTTTCTTCACTGGAGCGGCCTTCTTCTTGGCCGGAGCCTTCTTCGGCGGAGCCGATGGCGGAGCGGCCACTGCTTCCTCCTCTTCGGCTTCAGGTTCGACTTCCACCTCTTCCTCGACTACGGAAACCGATTCCGGCTCCTCTTCTTCTTCCTCTTCCTCTTCGTATTCTTCTTCGTCGAGGGATTCGCCGTAAGCGCCGTCTCCGTAATCGTCCATTTCGTCGTCTCTACGACCATAGAGCGTTTCGTCGTATGTCATATGCTTGTCCTCCTGATGGTGCCGGACTCCGCATGACTGCACGGAGGCAGCTCGCAAGGCAAAATCGGTTTTATACCAAAGCCTAAAATCGCACAACCACAACCGAGATGAAAACAGCGTTAAAGATGCAGCGCCCGCATCGACGACGCGGAAAACCGCAACGGGCTTGTTGTAACAGAACCCGGCGGCGAAGGGAAGGGCATCCGTCGCAAAATGAGGCGCAAGGTGCAGTGTGGGAGAGTTACTGGTGGATGATCAGCACGTCGCCGGGATGAACCGTAGCCGCTGCCAGCTTGGGATTGTCGCGTTTGAGCGCCTCAACCGAGGTGTGATTCGACTCGGCGATGCTGCTGAGCGTCTCACCCTTCTTAACCTTGTGATATTTCGCCGCTTGCGAGCTCTGGGCGGAGTGCGCCTTGCTCTTCCTGGATGAGGCGGTCTCGGTCTTGCCGCCCGATTCCGAGGAAGGCCGCTCAGCCTTGGGCTCAGGCGAGGCGGCGGCCTCGGCGCTATCGGGATTCAGCGGTTTGTAAATGACCAGCGTGCGGCCGGGCGTCAGTTCCCCGGTACCCCGCAGGTGGTTCCATTTCCGGAGTTTCTCGACCGGGACCTCAAAGTCGTCGGCCACCGAAGCCACGGTGTCGCCCTTGCGGATCTTGTAATGCGTGGCGTGTTTGGAATAGGCCGTCGTATTGCCGGAGCCCTGGTGCGTAGGCGCAATCGGGATAATCAGCTTCGTTCCGGCCTGCAGCTCGTCGCTGGAAAGGTTGTTGGCTTCCTCGATCGAGGTCGTCGAGCTGTGATACTTGCGGGCAATAGCCGGCAGCGTGTCGCCGTAGTCGACCCGGTGATAGCGCCAGTAGGTGCGCATGTCCTGCGGGATGACGGCGATGGCCGTCTGGTACTTGTCCTTCGAGCCCGCGGGCAGGTTCAGGGTGAAGGTCTCGTCCTTGGGGGTGGTCATGCGCAGCAGGCTGGGGTTCAGCTCCTGCAGGGAGTCCACCGAGGTATCGACGCACTCGGCTACCAGGCGCAGGTCCACGGGATAGTCGATGGTCACCTGGTCGAGCTGGGGAGCAGCTTCCGGCGCCACGCGCTCCAGCCCGTACTGCTCGGGGTTTTTGGCAATGATGGTTACAGCCAGAATAATCGGGACGTAATTGCGCGTCTCCTGCGGCAGCACACCGCGCTTGTAGAGCTCCCAGAAGTCGGCGTACCCGGTGCGCTCCACCGCGTGCTGCACGGTGGCGGCGCCTGAGTTGTAAGCGGCCATCGCCAGATACCAGTCGCCGAATTGGTTGTAAAGATCTTTCAGATGCCGGGCGGCAGCCTGCGTGGCCTTCACCGGATCCTGCCGGTCATCCACCCACCAGTTGCGCTGAAGGCCGTAGAGTTCGCCTGACTGCGCCATGAACTGCCACATGCCCCGAGCTCCGGCGCGAGATAGCGCCAGCGGCTGGAAACCCGATTCAGCCTGCGCCAGGTAGATCAGGTCCTGCGGCACGCCTTCCTGCTTCAGCGTCTGCTCGATCATGACCTTGTAGCGGCCCGATCGCGCCCAGGCGTGCTCCAGCGTAGCCTTGCCGCGCGGGCTGGAGAAGTAGTTGATGAACATCGCCACCTGGTCGTTCATCACCAGCGGCAGGTCGGACTTGGTGGTCTTGATCTCGGCTTCGGCCTTGGCTCGCAAGTTGGGATCGACCGGGAAGGTGATGTCGTTGGCTTCGTCAATCGGGGCGGGCTCGGAACGTTCTTCCTGGAAGCCGTCGCCCTCTCTCAGCGCGGTCATCTCCAGCTCGTGAACGGCCTCGACGATTTTGTCGAATTCGCGCTGGAGGTTCTCGTTGTTGCGGAGGTCCAGATTGCTGGAGAGCAGCGTGTTAAACGCCTGATCGAAGTTGGCCTTGGCGGCTTCCAGATGTCCGGCCTGATAGTTGGCCTGCCCGGCGGCATACTGCTTTTCGGCCTGCGCGATCAGGGCGTCAGCAGCGTCGGTCGATGGCGTCGGCTTGGACGGCGCATCCTTCTGATTCTTTGCAGCTTGTTGTGGACTGGACTTTTGCGCGGCAGGCGCCTGGACGTCGGGAGCGGTGGCTTGGGCTGGCAGCGGAGCAGGCTTTTTGGCTTCGTCGGTTTCGCATCCTGTCATAAGGCAGAGCAAAACCGCGGCCGGGATCATGAGGCGAAGCAGTGTCATCGTTGCGACAGTTCCGAAACAGCCTTCTCCTGCGTTCCACCCGGGTTGGTCTGATGTTACTACGCGAAGAAATTGAGGGTCAACGAAAGTGGGGTGAAAAGCAGAGAAGATGCAAAGGAATGAGGGGGTTAGCTCGTTTTTTAGTTGTCATCCTGAGCGCAGAGTCCGCGCCTTTGCTTTTCCGCCGCTGCCGTTGCGGCGGGCGGACTCGTAGTCGAAGGACCTGCGGTCCGCCCTAGCAGCAATGCACTGCCCGAACAGCAGGTCCCTCCACTCGGGCTAAAGCCGCTCGGTCGGGATGACAAATCATGTGGAAGAATCGACGGATAAGGTGGAAGGCGGTTGAAATCGCGTGCCGACACCTTGGGAGGAGCACGCCTTCAGGCGTGCAGCAAAGATCAGAACAGGGAGCCGGCTTCAGCCGCTGAGGTCAATTGAGTGGATGACCTCGGCGCTAAAGCGCATACCGCGAGCGGCGTCTATGGCACGCCTGAAGGCGTGCTCCACCCTACATCGAAGCGATTGCATTTCAAACCGAGAGAGTGCTACTTGTTGTCCGCGACGGGCACGATCTTCGTCTCGGTCCGGAACTTCTTGTAATCCCGGTCGCTGACGTCGACCTCCATCGCGAAGTCCTTCAGCAGCGCGACGCGCGCGTCGAGCTTCACCGCGACATGCTGTTGCAGCCAGACCTCGTCGTTCACTCGCGTGTTTTCGATGACGGCGCGCGAACCTTTGTGCAGCCGCGCGATGAACAGCCCCCAGGTAAACGTGTCGGTGAACTCGACATCGACCTTTTTCATCTGCACATCGTCTTTATCGATCCATGCTCGGAAGCGCGTCTTGGTGAGGATGTTGGCGTCTCTGTGCTGCGGCTTGTAACCGGGTTTGGGTTCGCCCGTGATGACGTAGTTGTCGCGGCCGTCGAGCTTCTCCATACCGACATAGGTGAAGTTGTAGGCGTCGGCTATTTCGCGCACAAACTCGCGCTCGTCCTCGTGGTCTTTTTCTTCTTTCTTGAGCCGCTTTTCGCGATCGGAATCCGACTCGTTCTTACGCTTGTCGATGATCTTCTGAATTTTCTCGTCTTCCTTGCGGGCGTCTTTGTCGGAAAGCGGCTTGTCGTTCTTGGCGACCAGCTTCTGTACCGGCTCGCCGTAGATCTCCATCACGTCGGAGGTCTCCGTCTCGGTCGACTTGACCTCGCCTTTGCCGTTGAGCTTGCGCGTCTCCTGCCGCTCGACATAGGTGTAATCGCGCAGCTTCTTGTCGTTTTGGATATCGTTCTCGGCGCTGCGCCGGATGAGGTCTTTGATTTGCTCTTGCGACAAAGCGGGTGTCGGAGCGTCGGCTGGAGCGGCACCCAATACTCCGGCCGCGCCAAGTATGACCGCGAAGGTTGCTATGACCGCTTTGGGCAGGAGCAGCATATCCGAGTCGAACCCACGACGAGGCGGGAAGTTCTGAGAATGATACGCGAAGCGCGGCGCATTGGTTTCAACAACCGGAATGTATTTCCCAAGCAGCTTAAAGATGCGGGCCGTTTAACAATTTGTCATCCTGAGCGGAGTGAGCCGCCAGGCGAACGGAGTCGAAGGACTGCGGTTTGTTTCGCGGGGGGATGTTGTTATTCACGACGGACCGCGGATCCTTCGCCAGCGCATCCGCCCGGCGCGTCAGCGCGTCGGAAAAGCAAAGCTGCTGACTCTCCGCTCAAGATGGCACTGATGAACACTTACGCCCGCGCCAGCGCCTGTTCCAGATCATTCAGCAGATCCGAACAATCCTCAACACCCACCGACAAACGCACCGTCGCCGGCGACACTCCCAGCAACTTCAGTTGCTTGCCACTCATTCCGATATGCGACGCCAGCACCGGATACGATACCGTCGACTCGACTCCACCAAGGCTGGCGGCGAGATACCACAGCTTCAGGCTGTCGATGAACTTCTCCGCTGCCTTGCCGCCACCGCGAATGTCGAACGAAACCATCATGCCAAAATCGTTCATCTGCTTCGCGGCGGCCTCGTGTCCCTCATTGTCAGATAGACCGGGATAGTACACGCGCGCGACCTTGGGATGGCGCTTCAGAGACTCGGCAATTTGCGCGGCGTTGCGACAGGCACGCTTCACTCGCAGATGCAGCGTCTTCAAACCGCGAATCAGGAGGTAGGCGCAGCCGGGGTCGAGGCAGCCGCCAGTCAGGATCATCATCTGCCGCGCCTTCTCCATCCACTCGCGTGAGCCGGCCAGCACGCCGGCCGTCAGATCGCTGTGACCGCCCAGATACTTGGTCGCCGAGTGGATCACCACGTCCGCGCCGAGTTCCAGCGGCTTCTGCAGGATGGGCGTAGCGAAGGTATTGTCAACCACCACGCACGCTCCGCGCTTGCGCCCCAGCGCGCACAGCGTCTCGAGATCGACGCAGCGCAGTGTTGGATTGGTGGGCGTTTCCAGAAAGAGCAGACGGGTCTGGCGCGTGAAGTACTTCGCGGCGTTCTGGATGTCGTGATAGGGAATGAAGCGTGTCGTTATCCCACAACGTGGCAGTACCTGCTCGAAGAGCTTCACGGTGCCGCCGTAGATGTCGAGCATGGAGACAATCTCGTCTCCCGCCTGACAGGCGATGAGCGCGGCGATCATCTCCGCAGCCATGCCGCTGGAGGTGGCGACTGCAGCTTCCGCGCCTTCGAGGGCTGCAATCTTCTCTTCCGCGGCTGTTACGGTCGGATTGCCGTAGCGCGTGTAGAGATACCTGCCCTGATGGTCCTTCGCGTATTGACGCAAGGCCTCAACGTTCGGAAGGGCGTAAACCGCAGTCTGCTCGATCGGCGTGGTCAGCGGTGCGTATTGTCCGTGGCGCTCTTCCCCGGAGTGGATGCAGCGCGTGGCATCAGCGTGAGAGTTGGATGGGACTTTGGATCTGGTCTTGCGCATGCGGCCGACCTCTGGCGGGACAGACGATTGTAAATGTATCGTTATTTGCAACCAGAGGTAGATCAGTTTATGCAGTTTCAGTTCACAGCTGTTTTCCGCCGCGTGCCGGAAGGTTTCATAGCTTTCGTCGAGGAACTCCCCGGTGCTAACACTCAGGGCAAGACGTTGGAAGAAGCCCGGGCGAACCTTCAGGAAGCAGTTACGCTGGTCCTCGAAGCCAACCGAACACTGGCACAAGAAGCTGCCGCCGGCTCCGACGTGTTTCGCGAACCTCTTACGGTCGTGGCCTGAAGCGTCGCGAACTCGTTAGGCACCTGGAGCGCCATGGGTGTCAATTGTTGCGAGAAGGCGGCAACCACTTTGTCTTCGTGAACCGGCAAGCAGGAAAAGCTTCGGCGGTTCCTCGTCACACGGAAATCAACGACCAACTGGCGAAGAAGATTTGTAAGGATCTTGGAGTGCCAATTCAGTCTGAGTAGAACTTGCCGGCTACCCCTCGATCACCACCCCCGCCGAGAGCTTCTGCTTCGTGTGCAGGGCCCAGGCCATGCGCGGGGTGTTGTGGGCGATGCCGATGCGGCCCCGCTTATCGACCAGGATGATGCCGCCGTGGCCGTTGAGCCGCGACTTCATGTAGTACAGCGCCTGCTTCGCCGCTTCTTCCGGCGTGACGCCACTCTCCACGCGATCGGCGGTCCACTTCGCCAGCACCAGCTTCATCATGGGCTCGCCCCAGCCGGTGGTCGAAACCGCCGCACTACGATTGTCGGCGTAGCAGCCGCAGCCGATGAGCGACGAGTCACCTACGCGTCCCGGCGCTTTGTTAAGCGTGCCGCCGGTGGAAGTCGCCGCGGCGATGTTGCCTTGCGCATCGAGCGCCACTGCGCCGACGGTGTCGTGCGAATGCGTTGGCCCGAACTCGCCGGGCATCTGCAAATAGGCTTGCTTCTTGGCTTCGCGCAGCCGCTCGACCTCGCGCTCGATGATGAGGTCTTCATTCGCGCACAACTCGATGCCGTGCTCCTGAGCGAAGCTCTCGGCGCCAGTGCCGACGAAGTAGACGTGAGGACTCTCGGTGAGAATCTTTTTCGCCGCGCGAACAGGGTTGCGGATGTGCTCCACGCAGCCGACGCCGCCGGCGCGCAAGGTGGCGCCGTCCATGATGAGGGCGTCAAGTTGCACCCGGCCGTCCATGTTGAGGAACGAGCCGCGCCCTGCGTCGAAGGTCTCGTCCTCTTCCATCTCCACCACGGCGGCTTCGACTGCGTCGAGCGAGCTGCCGCCCTTTTGTAGGACGTCCCAGCCCGCAGCCGCCGCGGCTTCCACGCCGCGCCGATGCGCCTCGGTTACATCGTCAGGCATGGCCCAGGCACCGCCGTGGACCAGCATTACCGGATCTGCCAAGTTCGTGCCTTTCGAGAAGAAGTGGCCTCGCCTGTTGGAGGCAAACCCGAAAGGATATCAGAACAGGATGACGTTGCAGATTGCGTTACCAGCTACCCTTCCGCAGCGCGCTGGGCCCGCGCTCGGGAGATCTTCGTATAGCGCAACGTGAAGATTGAGCAGGCGCCCATCACCAGCAGCGGAGCCAAAGTCCCGACGAGCATCGGACTGTAGCGCGAACTCAGTGCAATCGTGGACAGCACGATGTTGAGCACAAAGCCCAAGCCCCACACCATGCTGATGATGCGGTTGACACGCAGGAAGCCGGGATTGCTCCAAAGCTCGGGCGGCGTGGACTCGCGTGCGTATTCCAGGGTGAAAGGCGCACCTACCGCGATCGAAATCCAGGTGACGGCGGCATACAGCACCCAGATGACGATGGAGCCGTATCCGGGAAACGCTGCCGAACGCACCGCAAAGGTAGCCGCGGCGGCGAGCACGAAGTAGCCGAGCAGCACCCAATCCAGCAGCTTGATACGGATTTCCTTACCGGCCATCAGTGAGAGCAGGCCGGCGCTGGCCAAGAGTCCGAAGGTTACTGCCGCTGGCCAACGTCCCATGCCCTGCAACGTTCCATACACAACCCAGATAGAGAAGCTGAGGGTGAGAACCAGGGAGTGAAGCCGCTCGGCAGTCATCCAGACATTATGGCATCTCGATCGCGTGAGCCCTGCCACATTGTCAGAGACTCTTGGACGATCCGTTCCATATCGAAAACCGTGTTTACTGGTTCCCAATGTGAACAACTGATTACAAGTTTTCCTCTCCGCGTGCAGCGTCCCCGCGGTCGTGATACAACTCCCAAGTTATGAGTTACAAAATCGCAATTCGGATACTGATGACGGGCGCGCTGCTCGCGATCTGTCTGCAGCCGGCCGTCGCACAAAAGGCGCCGACCAAGAAAGTCGTCAGCCTGAAAGACGCCAAGGGTGCTGACGTGGGCACGGCGACAATCATGTCGAAGGGTTCGGGCGTGGAGGTGAAGCTCGACCTGAAGAACCTGCCGCCGGGCGAGCACGCTGTGCACTTCCACCAGAAGCCGCAGTGCGACCCGCCGGACTTCAAGTCGGCCGGCGGACACTTCAATCCGACGGACAAGCAGCACGGCTTTGACAATCCGCAGGGCCATCACGCGGGCGATATGCGCAACTTCACGGTGAAGGCGAACGGCACCGCGAAGGCGACGGTGATGGACGACGATGTCGTTCTCGGCACAGGCAACGAATCGAATTCGCTGCTGGCCAATGGCGGCTCGTCGATCATGATTCACGCCCAGGCCGACGACTACAAGACCGATCCGGCGGGCAATTCCGGCGACCGCATCGCGTGCGGGGAGATCGTCAAACGGATGTAACCTGGGAGGCCAAGGAAAGCGTCAGGTAAGGTCATCCCAGGTATTGTGGCGGCGGAAGCCGGCTCAGACTCAGGCAGATGGCTTGGCACGCTGGCCTGAAGACCAGCACTACCCAACCATGTCCAACGTGCTTTGGACTGTCGTTGCCTCCTTCTTGGCTCGGGCTGAAAACGAGCGCATAATTACTTAGGATCGACTTATGTCGAGCACTACTCTCATCACCGTGCAGGAGTACGTCGCCAGTTCCTATCGCCCAGACTGCGACTACATCGATGGAGAAGTGCGGGAGCGCAACTTGGGCGAGCTTGAGCACAGCCTTCTGCAGACGATTGTTGGCGCCATCTTTTGGGCAAACGCCAAGACGTGGAATATCGTTCCCCTGGTCGAACAAAGAGTTCAAGTAGCGACTACACGCTTCCAAGTACCCGACATCACAGTCCTGAGGGCGACTCAGCCGCGTGAGCCGATTATCACCGTGCCGCCCTTCGTCATCATCGAAATTCTTTCGAAGGACGATTCCCTACGTAGCATGCAGGAGCGTGTCGACGACTATCTTCACTTCGGCGTCGAGCATGTCTGGATTCTCGATCCCGCGCTGCACCGAGCTTACATCTGCGACCGGACCGGCTTTCACGAGCCGCAGTCCGGAATGCTGGCGGTTGCGGGCACTCCGGTTCAACTCGTGCTCGCCGACCTGTGGCAGCAAGTCGCGCAGGCGCTCTAGTTTCTCCCGCCGAAAACACGATCTGCTTTCGTGTACCCTAACTTCATGGGCGATCTTGGCCGCATGCTGGTGATTCTCGGCGGAGTCCTTCTCGTCGTCGGGCTGATCCTCATCCTGGCGGGGAAAGCCAATCTGCCTATCGGGCGGCTGCCCGGGGATATCGTCTATCGCGGCAAAAATACCACCTTCTACTTCCCTCTAGTGACATCGATCCTGTTGAGCGTGATTCTGTCGCTGGTGCTTTATTTCGTGAACAGGATGCGGTAGAAGAGCCGCACTTCGTGTTCGGCTACTCGCTTTTCGCTTTTCGCCAGAGAACCTTAATCCACTTGTCATCCCGAGCGGAGCGTCCGCGCCCTTGCTTTTTCCGCCGCGCCTTTGCGGCGGGGCGGACGTGCAGTCGAAGGATCTGCGTTTCTTTTATCCCGGAATGACCTTGATACACTGCCCCTAGCCGATGTCGAACGCCGAACAACTCGGGTTGCTCTTCCAGGCGCCGCCGCGCAAGGTCTATCCGGTGCGCGAGCTGGTCGCGGCGGTGCGCACGCAGTTGGAACGCGGCTTCACCGACGTTTACGTTGAGGGCGAGATTTCCAACTACCGCCCCGCCGAGTCCGGGCACCTGTACTTCACGCTAAAAGACGGCTCGTCGCAGTTGCGCATGGTCATGTGGCGGACGCAGGCACGACTGCTGCGCTTCCGTCCGGAGAACGGCCAGCAGGTCATCGCCCGGGGGCGCGTCACGGTCTACGACGAGCGCGGCGACCTGCAATTCCAGGCCGAGCATCTCGAGCCCAAAGGCGCGGGCGCGCTGCAGATTGCCTTCGAGCAGCTCAAGGCCAAGCTCGCTGCCGAAGGGCTTTTCGACCCGGCGCGACGCAAGCCGATTCCGGCATTGCCGCGGCGAATCGGAGTTGTGACCTCATCGCGTGGCGCCGCTGTGCAGGACATTCTCAACATCCTTCGCCGCCGGCATGAGTCGGTGAATGTGCTCATCTATCCGGCGCAGGTGCAGGGCGAGAGCGCAGCCAGCGAAGTTGCCGGTGGCGTGCGCTGGTTTAATCGCGCCGATTGTGTCGACGTCATCATCGTGGCGCGCGGCGGCGGCTCGTTCGAAGACCTGTTTGCCTTCAACGACGAAGGCCTGGCGCGAACGATCGTCGCATCGACGATCCCGGTGATCTCCGCTGTCGGCCACGAAACCGATTTCACCATCTGCGATTTCGTCGCCGACCTGCGCGCGCCCACGCCGTCGGCTGCTGCCGAGATCGTCATCAAGTCGAAGCATGAGCTTTCGGAGAAGCTGGCTGGGCTGCACAAGCGCATGACCAACGCCATCAACTACAAGATGCTGCGCGCCAATAACGATCTATCACAGCTGGTGCAGCATGCGGTCTTCGCGCGCATGCAGGATTCCATCGCGCGCCGCCAGCAGCGCACTGACGACCTGGTCTTCCGGCTGGCGCAGGCGCAGTCTCGTGTTCTGAAGACCTACTCGCGCCGGCTCGATATAGTTGAGAGCAGCCTGCGGCGTCACGATCTGCGCGTGCGCACCGGTGAGATGCGGCGTCAACTCGACGGCCGCACCACGCAGCTCAACACCGCGATGAATCAGTGGCTCGCAAATCAACGTAACGCCGTCAATGCCCTCACCGCTTCGTTGAGCAGTGCCGCGCCCAATATCGTACTGCGCCGGCGCGGCCGTTGGGAGCGTGTGCACAGCAGCCTGGAAGCGCTTTCGCCGAAAGCCATTCTCGCCCGAGGCTACGCGCTGGTCTTCGATGAGAAGGGTCAGCTGGTGAAGCGCGCCTCGCAGGTGAAATCGGGTGCGCACGTTCGCACGCAACTGGGCCGCGGCGAGTTCACTTCGAAGGTCGAACGGGTGGAAGAACCGGACGAATCGTAAGGCAGGAGCCGGGCATGTCGTGCGGTCCTTTGGGGGCTCGCAATGTTGCGAGCGCCAGCATTCTTCCGCTGTGGGCGAACCGCAGATCCTTCCTCCGGCTGAAGCCGTCGTCAGGATGACAATTCACAAATTAGCAATTCAAGTAGCAGAGCTGCGCGCCAAACTACAACGCGGCGGGCTGAACTTGCCCCGCCGCGTTTTGCCCATCTCTCGCGATGGTGGAACTCAATAGAGCCGGAAATTTACTTCGACGTTGATCATCACTGGAACCGGCTGACCGTCTTTCTTGGCCGGCTCGAAGCGCCACTGGCGCACAGCTTCAATCGCTTTCTCGTCCAAACCCATGCCCAGCGAGCGTTGTACCTTAATCTGTTGAGGCTTGCCGTCAGGGGCAACCACCAGCCACAGCACCACGGTGCCCTGGTACTTCGCCTTGCGCGCTTCTTCGGAATACTCCGGATCAGGATCGTAGACGACTTTGGGCGCGCTCACGCCTCCGCCCACGCGATAGGCGCCTCCGCCATAGCCGCCGCCGTGTCCAGGACCAACGCCGGGGCCTGTGCCTGAACCTACGCCGCCACCCTCACCCGAGCCGATACCACCGCCCGAGCCGGTTCCGTTCGAGGGAGCGCCCATCACCTTCGACAACGGGTCGCCGAGCGCGCCGTTGGTGGGCAGCTTCAACTGCGGAGGAACGACGACGCTGGGATCGACCGCCAGCTTGGGATTGTCGTTGCGAATGACGATCGCGGGTGGCACGATCTGATCTTTGGAGAGCTTGGGCAGCGCGCCTTTTGGAGCCTGCAACTTGTCGCGGTCGCCGCCGCCGCCACCGCCGCCGGAACGATTCTTCGAAGCCGGTAGCGGGAGATACGGACTAATGTCCGTCACCAGACCCACAGCCTGCATCTTGATCTCGTCTTTGTGCTCGATAACCCAGTGTCCGGACCAGATGAGGAGCCCCACTGCGACCATGTGGATGACGAACGAATAGAGAAAGGTATCCTTGCGTTGCGGGTATAGTCCTTGCCCTCCGCCGAATAGCGTGGGCAGCACTTGATCCTGCGGCGCAACCTCAGGAACGGCATCCTGTGCCGGTTTCGTAGCTGCGGGGGTAGACATCGGCCTTTGCTACACAGTATAGACCCTGTTACTCCAGATAAGTTCCAGAAAATGAACAGAGATGGCGGTTACTGGTCCCACCAGCGAGTTACTTCGTCCCCGGAACTGCCGGGCAAGTAAAGCGTTTTGAACCCTTAGCGAGGCAGAATCACCCGTAGGCCGCTGGGCCGTACTCCAAACTCGACCGGGGTTGTGCAGATGTATTCGCCATCGGCAAAGACCTCCATCACCGGGTCGGAAACGATGCGCAGGCGCGCCGTTTGGAAGTATTCAACTTCTTTCATCCCGAGATGCTCGCCTCGATAGACCACATGGAACAGGCGCAGGAGGCGGAGTTTCGATAGCTCGCGCACAAAGCAGAGATCAAGCAGGCCGTCATCCATGCGCGCGCGATGGGTCAGGCGCATGCCGTGTCCGTACTGCGGCCCGTTGCCGGCGGCCAGCAGGAAGCCGCGCTCGTCGATGACGGTGTGCCACTCGCCATGCTCTTCGATGGAGACCTTCAGATGCGGCGGCCGGAAGCTGCCGAGCGTCTGGAGCAACGCGACCACGTAGCCGCCGTGCCCCCGCAGCCAGTGCGACTGTTTCAGCGCTTTGCGGTTGATGACCGAATCGAGGCCGGTGCCGGCAATACAGGAAAAGTAGGTAGTGCGCGCGACCTCGCGCTCAGCTTCGGTCAGGCGGCGCAGTTGCGACTGCATGATGCGCGGCGCCATATGCGGGAGGTCGCGGCGCGGGCCGTCGGGAACGAAGTGCATGGTCTCGAGCGAGTCGCCGGACCAGGGCGCTTGGGTAGAGCCTGGCTTCGGCGCAGCGTCCACGCCGGCGTCTGAATCTCCGGGATCGAGCGGCAGAATCGTTCCCAGATCGATCGATTTGAGGTTATCTCCCTTCGCGCAGAATCTCTTCCATGCGCCCTTGGCTATCGCGTAGCTCTCGATGCCGATGGATTGCGCGAAATCATTGGCGCTGCCAATAGGGACGATGAGCGATGGGATTTGCCTGGTCGCCAGCCCGCCCAGATGACGATGCATGGTGCCGTCGCCGCCGAAGATGAGCGCGGCGTCAGGCTGGTCGGTGGGATCGAGTTCGTTGCCGCTGAAAAGGTTGACGCCCGGCAACTCGAAGGGCCGGACGTGATGTTCCTTGGCATGAGGTCCCAGCAGGGCAACGGCGCGCACCGCGCTACTTTCGCACATGGGCCGGAGAAAAACAAAATGAGGCAGTGGGCGTTCGTCTTCATCAGGGCGCGCCGCTCCAATCCATCTCTTGGTCAGGGCGGGACGAACCCGAAGAAGCTTTCCTTGCAGCACGATAACGGCCGCTCGATTCGCCATGTCCATCACACTTTGGTATCACTTTCGCCGCTGATTTCGCGGCTTTCGGCTACTCCGGGCGGTGTAGAATTTCATGTTATGGCATTCCCTAAAGATCGTCCTCGCCGCCTGCGTCGCAATGAAGCGATGCGCTCGTTTGTCCGCGAAACTCGCCTGACCCCCGAAGGCTTTGTGTACCCGCTGTTCGTCTGTCCGGGCGAAGGCATTCGCAAGGAAATTCGCTCCATGCCCGGGGTGTACAACCTGTCGATCGACGAGGCGGTAAAAGAGTGCGCCGAGGTGAAGTCGCTCGGCATCCCCAGCGTCATCCTCTTCGGCCTGCCGGAGACGAAAGACGAAGTCGCGACCGGCGCCTGGTCCGATGAAGGCATCGTGCAGAGGGCGACGCGCGCCATCAAGCGCGAGGTCCCTGGCCTGCTGATGATGGGAGATGTCTGCCTGTGCGAGTACATGTCGCACGGACACTGCGGGCTGGTCGACACCTCCGACCCGAATGCCAAAGCTCGGCGGGAAGCTATGGAATTTGTGGACGAGCTGAAGTCGAAAGGCAAGTTGTTAATCACCACGCAAGCAGCCTCTGCCGCCGCCGCAGTCACTGCTGCCGGAATCATGACCGCTTCGGCCGAGGACTACGAAATTCTGAACGATCCCACGCTGGAGTTACTGGCGCGCACCGCGGTCTCGCAGGCCAAGGCCGGCATGGACATCATCGCGCCCTCGGACATGATGGACGGCCGCGTCGCCGCCATTCGCACCGCGCTGGATGAGAACGGATTCCAGAACATTCCCGTGCTGTCGTACGCGGCGAAGTTTGCCAGTGGATTCTATGGCCCCTTCCGCGAGGCGGCCGATTCTGCGCCGCACTTCGGCGATCGCCGCTCCTACCAGATGGACCCAGCAAATCTGCGCGAGGCGATGCGCGAAATCGAGCTCGATCTGGAAGAAGGCGCGGACATGATCATGGTCAAGCCGGCGATGCCGTATCTCGACGTGCTGCACGAAGCGCGCCTGCGCTTCGATGTGCCGCTGTCGGCCTATCAGGTGAGCGGCGAGTACGCGATGATCAAGGCCGCCGCCCTGAACGGCTGGATCGACTACGAGCGCGTGATGATGGAATCGTTGCTGTGCATCCAGCGTGCCGGCGCGTCGATCACGCTGACGTACTTCGCGAAGGAAGCTGCAAGGCTGCTGGGATAGCTTGTGTGCCAGTGTGGAGCACGCCTTCAGGTGTGCATGCAGCTTTATTTTTCCTGATTGTCATCCTGAGCGCAGCGTCCGCGCTTTCGCCTTTCCGCCGCGATATTCGCGGCGGGCGGACGCGGAGCCGAAGGACCCCTACAGCGGAAGGATCCTACCGGCGTAGCGGTCCTTCGACTTCGTTCGGCTAACGCCTCACTTCGCTCAGGATGACAATCTCCGGTCATTGGTGTTCTTCAGCCGCGCCACGGTCCGTTCCTGGCCCAGGTTCGTCATCACGGCGAACAAACTCGGCGCGACACCCTGTCCCGTCAGCATCACGCGCGCGCCGTTAATCAGCCCTCCGGCCTTAACGCCCTTCTCCGCTGCAAAATCGCGCAGGACCTGTTCGGTCGAAGCCTCCGTGAACTCCGTCGCACTCTGATAACGCAACGCCAAGTCGCCCAGCATCGCGCGCACAGCATCGTCCTTCAGGAATTTGTCGCGGGCTGCGGGATCAATCTCGAACATATCGGTGAAATAAGCGCGACACAGCGTGGCAAAATCTTTCAGGTTCCGCGCACGCGCCTTGACCAGGTCGACCGTCGCTTCCATCGCCTCCCGGCTGGTCTGAAACGGAATGATGCCGGCTTTCTTCCATTCCTCTTCGATCAGCGGCAGCAGCAGCGCAGCCGGCGTGGCCCGGATGTATTCGGTGTTGAACCAATCCAGCTTCGAGCGATCGAACACCGCATTCGATTTTTGAATCTGGCTCAACTCGAACAGATCAATCAGTTCCTTATCGTGCAGGATCTCGCGCGACGAATCCGGCGGCGTCCATCCCAGCAGCGCCAGAAAATTGCGGAACGCCTCGGGAACGATTCCTTCTTCTTTATAGGCAATCACGCTGGTCGCGCCATGCCGCTTGCTGAGCCGAGTCTTGTCAGGGCCAAGGATCAGTGGCAGATGAGCGAATACCGGCATCGGCTTGCCCAGCGCCTCGTACAGCATCATTTGCTTGGGCGTGTTGGAGAGATGGTCGGCGCCGCGCACTACGTGCGTCATGCGCATGTCGATGTCGTCGACGACCACGCTGAGGTGATAGGTCGGCACACCGTCGGAGCGCAGCAGCACAAAGTCTTCGATCTCGGAGTTGGCGAACTCAACGCGGCCGAAGACCGCGTCTTCGAATGTGGTACTCCCACTCTCGGGGACAGCAAAGCGAATGGCCGCGCCTTCGCCGGCTTCTGTCCTCTTCTTCGCCTCATCGCGATTCACCGCGCGACAGGCGTCGCGCGTCACGCGTCCTTCGGCAACGCCCTGCGCGCGCTGCTTCTCAAGTTGCTCCCTGGTACAGAAGCAGTAGTATGCGTGCCCGCTGTTGAGCAGCGCCCCGGCCGCCGCGCGATAAAGGGCCATGCGCTGGGTTTGGAAGTAAGGCCCTTCGTCCCAGTCAATTCCCAGCCAGCGCAGGCCATCGAGAATGCCGTCGACCATCTCCGGCGTCGAGCGCTCAAGATCGGTGTCTTCGATGCGGAGGATCAGCGTGCCGCTGTAATGGCGCGCATAGAGCCAGTTGAAGAGAGCAGTTCGCGCGCCGCCGACGTGAAGGTAGCCGGTCGGCGAAGGCGCGAAACGGAGACGGGGAGTAGTAGGAGTTGAGTTCATTTGTTTAATGAGTTTTCTGACAGGAAGCTATAATTTGAATTGTCATCCTGAGCAGAGCGGCGTGAGCCGCGGAGTCGAAGGATCTGCGGTCTGTCGGCAGCGGACCCAACTCGGGCAAACCGCAGATCCCTCGACTCGCTTCGCTCCCTCGGGATGACAATTCTTAAGGGTATGGCTGTTGACAATCAACGGCGCAGCTAAAGCCACGCCCCGTCTACCCGTTCTTCTCCCGCTTCTCGATCTTTGCCCACGTATCTCGCAGCGCCACGGTCCGATTAAACACCAGCGCCCCCGGCTTCGAATCCAAATCGGCGCAGAAATATCCCAGCCGCTCAAACTGATAACGATCTCCCGCTCGCGCCGAAGCCAGCGATGGCTCCAGTTTCGCCTCGCTAATGATCTCCAGCGAATTCGGATTCAGGTTCGCGGTGAAGTCCTGGCCCTCCGGCACGTCGGCTGGATTCTCCTTCGTGAACAGGTTCTCGTAGACACGCACTTCGCCGCTCACGGCGTGCTGCGCCGACACCCAATGAATCGTCGCCTTCACCCTGCGATTGTCGGGCGCGTTGCCGCTGCGCGTCTCCGGATCGTAGGTGCAGTGAACCTCGACGACTTCGCCCTTATCGTTCTTCACCACGCTCTTGCAGGTGATGAAGTAGCCGCCGCGCAGCCGTACCTCCTGTCCCGGCGACAAGCGGAAGAATTTCTTTGGCGGATCTTCACGGAAGTCGTCCTGCTCGATGTAGAGTTCGCGCGAGAACGGAACCTTGCGCGTGCCGGCGCTCGCGTCTTCAGGATTGTTCGCCAGTTCCAGCTCTTCGACCTGCCCCTCGGGATAGTTGTCGATGACGACTTTCAGCGGACGCAGCACGGCCATCGCCCGCAGTGCGCGCTTGTTCAAGTCGTCGCGGACGAAGTGCTCCATCATGGCGAGGTCGATGATGCCGTTGGTCTTCGATACGCCGATCGCACCGCAGAAGTTGCGGATAGCTTCCGGGGTGTAGCCGCGGCGGCGAATGCCCGAGATCGTCGGCATGCGCGGATCATCCCAGCCGCGCACCCGGCCCTCGTTCACCAGTTGCAATAGCTTCCGCTTGCTCAGCAGCGTGTAGGTCAGGTTCAGGCGGTCGAACTCGATCTGCTGCGACGGGAAGATGCCGAGCTGCTGGATGAACCAGTTGTAGAGCGGCCGATGGTCTTCGAATTCCAGCGTGCAAATCGAATGCGTGATCTGCTCCAGCGAATCCGACTGACCGTGCGCGAAATCGTACATCGGGTAGATGCACCATTTGTCGCCGGTGCGATGATGCGCCGCATGCAGGATGCGGTACATCACGGGATCGCGCATGTTCAGGTTTGGCGAGGCCATGTCGATCTTGGCTCGCAGCGTGCGCGAGCCGTCGGGAAACTCACCCTGGCGCATCCGCTCGAACAGCTCCAGATTCTCTTCCACGGAGCGATTGCGGTACGGACTCTCTTTGCCCGGCTCGGTCAGCGTGCCGCGATACTTGCGAACTTCCTCCGCGCCCAGGTCATCGACGTACGCCTTGCCGGCCTTGATGAGCTGGACCGCCCACGCGTGTAGCTGGTCGAAATAATCGGAGGCGTAGAACATACGGTCGCCCCAATCAGCGCCCAGCCAGCGCGCGTCGGTGATGATGGAGTCGACGTACTCCTGCTCTTCCTTCTCGGGATTGGTGTCGTCGAAGCGCAGGTTGGTCTGTCCGCCAAACTCCTTGGCCAGCCCGAAGTTCAGGCAAATGGACTTGGCGTGACCGATGTGCAGATAACCGTTGGGTTCGGGTGGGAAGCGGGTGTGTACGTTCCCATTGAACTTATTGGTCTTCAGGTCGTCGAGGACAATGTCGCGGACAAAATTCGATGGGCGCTCGGTCGACTCCCCGGGTGTCGAAGCCGCCGATTCCTCATCGCGGGTAGATGTAGACATGATTGCGTCGCCTCAATACTGGCTACGGAGTGCGTAAACAACTCCAGCCGAAAACTCTATTTTACGCGCTTGAGAGGGTACGGTTCACGTACAGGACGCCAGGTCCAGATGCGGCACGCTTGTTGAGGAGGGTGGAACAGTCACTACAACCAGAATTGTCATCACGAGCGCAGCGAGGGATCTGCTGTTTGCGGGCGGCGGTACCAACACGGAGGAACAGCAGATCCCTCGTCGGGTTGAAGCCCTCCTCGTGATGACAATTCTTTAAAGGTGTGCGTCAATGCACCGCTGAAGCCGCGCGCTACCCAATCGGCTTTACGGCCAATTGATCTCAACCAGCAACACGACGCAATGCGCGATGGCGGCGTGGTCGGTGCCCATGCCTTCGGGCGTCTTGGCCTTGATGCCGACGCGCGATGGCTCGATACGCAACAGGCCGGCAAGCTTCTTTTGAATCTCGGAGGCGTGCGGCCCGATGCGCGGCTCAGCCAGGATCAGCGTGCTGTCGACGTTGCCGATCTGGTAGCCCGCCTCATCAACCAGACGCAGCGCCTCCTGCACGAAGAGCACAGAGTCGGCGCCCTTCCACTTGGGATCGCTGGGCGGGAAGTACGTGCCAATGTCGCCGGCGGCGATGGCGCCGAGCAGCGCGTCAGTGATCGCGTGCAGTAGAACGTCGCCATCGGAGTGACCGGCCAGGCCGGAGTGATGCGGCAGCGTGACGCCGCCGATTTTCAGCGGGAGTCCGGGACGGAACTCATGTGAGTCCCATCCGTAGCCGATGCGCGGAATGCGAGAAGCCTCAGAGGACACTTTTAACACCCTGTCGTCCTAAAGGGACCTGAAAATTTTATGGAAGCACCCTGCATGATTGTCAGGGTGGAGCACCGCTTCAGCGGTGCAGTTAACTGCGACACTGTTATTTGTCGGCTTCAGCCGCTGAGGTGACCTCAGGCGCTAAAGCGCGCTTCTTAGCAAGCGCATCCAAATGCACGCCTTAAGGCGTGCTCCACCCCGACAGCGCAAGCTCTAATCAACAGCAAAGGCGACCAATTTCTCCAAGCCTGCACCTGAAAGGTACAAGTCCATCGCTATCGGTTCCAAGCCGAGAGCATTCTTCACCCGCTCAAGCTCACTTCGCGGTTCTCCTGCGCCAGAAAGAACTCTGCCAGTTCCAAATCCGCCGGCGTAGTGATCTTCATGTTGCGCGGCGAGCCCATCACGACGTGCACGGCGCCGCCAGCGCGCTCGATGAGCGACGCTTCGTCGGTGCCCATGAAGCCGTCAGCGGTAGCTTCGTCGAACGCCTTCTTCAGCACGCCGAATCGGAAGCCCTGCGGAGTCTGCGCCAGCACCATGCGCTCGCGCGGGACCGTCGCGATGACCACGGCGCCGTCGGC
>DATHQX010000241.1:0-40049 GCA_035482295.1 Verrucomicrobiia bacterium | reverse complement strand
TTGGCCACTTCGGTGGATAATGGGGAAGTTCCTGATCTGTGCAGCGGGGCCATCTAAGCCTCTGTAGTTGCTGATTCGACCCGACGTATACAAGCCATATGCCAGCCAGACGTCATCAACAGGAACCTCTGCCGGGAACATGATCCTGATTGTTGAGAACGGCGCAGCGGGCGGGACAGGTTGAGCAGTTTGCGCCGCAACGCAGGTCGCAACAGATGCTGCAAAGAGAATCGCAGCCGTCATGTATCGGGCTGCGTCATACGACTGGAAGCACCTCATGGCTAACAGCATAGGCTAATCCGGAAGATACGTCTGTGATTACTGTTGTAAACAGGCAATATCGTAACCGATCCGGGCATGGCCGATCACTTATCAAATGGCGATGTTACAACAGCTATCGTGGCCAATTCCTCGTTTTGATGGCGATAACGTTGGAATAGACCGCTTCGAGCTTCCCCCGCCTGTTGAATGCGAAATGAACTACGCTGTCCGATTCAATCGGGCTGTCCGCACGTTGCCGCGTGATGTAGTAAGCGAAAAAACGATGATACGCATTCTTCTGCATGGCTACATCTGAGTCTGGAGGCCCAAGCACCTTCACCACGTCGTTGATGTCGGTACCAACGGGTAGAGCATTCGCGTTCGCCGCCAATCGCTCGACAGAAGCAGCATCCATCGCCCACGGAGTATCAAAGTGACGTTCAGGAAATTTCGGCAGCGGCAATGCATCTGGAATGTGTTGGCATGACATGCAACACGCGAGTAGCACTAGGCCGGTAAAGGATCGGTATCTCCTCATTGGAAGTGCCTTAAGGCCCTATTTCCGCTACAGCCAATGCTGACTGGCGATAACAGGCCATAGCGCAAGTTTGAAAGTTTGCACCATCTCCGATGCAGAGTTCACCGTAACTTGCGACAGGGCGATGTTACGTAAATTGGGTGTATAGTTGCGGCTGCCTTGCGTCGTAAATTCAGATCTCTGGGGTGAGGGATGACGACAACTGCGAGCTGCTTCTTAGTGTCACTCCTTCTGATTGCTTCGATAGCCCCAGCACAACAGCCCTGTAGCCCAACATCGCCAACGTCGGTAATAGTTTGGCCACAGTATGGCTTTGATCCCTGCCGGTCAGGCTTTAATCCATACGAACATATCCTGAGCCCCGGTACGGTTGGAAATCTCGTTCTGAGTTGGAAGTACACAATGTCGGGTTTTCCCGTCCAGTCCTCCCCGGCTGTGGCAAACGGCACCGTGTACATCGGCGACACGAGTTACCTGTATGCGTTGAACGCCAATACCGGAGCACTACTGTGGAGGTACACGACCGGTGGGTATACCGATTCGCCGGCCATTGCCAACGGCCTCTTATACGTCGGGTCCGACGACGGCACCCTGCGTGCGTTGAATGCCAGGACTGGAGAAGTAGTGTGGACGTACACGACAGGGGCCGAAATCTTCCAGTCTTCACCGACGATAGTCAACGGCGTGGTGTATATCGGGTCGCGGGACAACAGTGTGTACGCCTTAGACGCCGGCACCGGAGCACTGCGGTGGAAGTACACGACGAAAGGATGGACCGACAGTTCGCCCGCGGTCGCTGGTGGCGTGGTGTACATCAGCTCCCGAGACGGTAACCTCTATGCCTTGGATGCGAATACCGGAAGCCTTCGGTGGAGGTATGCGATAGGTGGATTTTTCGTTCCTCCACCTGCGGTGGCCGACGGTGTGGTGTACATCGGTTCCTTAGCGGGTAACCTGTATGCCCTGAACGCTAGTACCGGAGCACTACTGTGGAGCGATGCGGGAGTCGATGTTGAGTCTTCGCCATCCGTGGCTAACGGTGTAGTGTATTTCGGCTCCGACGACTATAACCTGTATGCTCTGAGCGCCAGCACCGGAGCCCTTCTTTGGAAGTACACAACAGGGTTTTTGGTCGAGTCCGCGGCGACGGTGGCGAACGGCGTTGTTTATCTTCCGTCCGAAGACGCTACCCTTTACGCCCTAAATGCCGGCACCGGAGAACTTCTTTGGCACTACCAGACTGGATCTTACCTCCAGGGTTCGCCATCGGTAGTCAATGGCGTAGTGTACGTCGGCTCCAACGATCAAAAACTGTACGCCTTCCAGTTACCGAGTCACTAAAGGCTTGGCAGTGTGGGGTGCTACTTGGCGAAATCAGGCCTTATCGTAAGCTACGACTCATCGAATGTTGCGGCTCAACAGCCAGAGGAATGCTCCGAGCAGCAGGCCAACACCGACGAAAGTGAGACCGAAGCCGACGATCCTGCCGCCGGGTGCCCCACTCATTCGCGGCTTTCGAAGGAGTGGGATCGTCGATCGGAACACATCCCGGCTTCAAAAGGACGAGAGATTGCTAATTCTTGCCCGCCTTATATAATCCTGCTGCGGTTTTTGATTACTTCGAAGGGTGAGGACAAAACAATGATGAAACGGGGATCTGTGGTATCGATGTTGAGTTTTGCTTTGCTGCTCTCGGCGATTTCGCTGCAAGCGCAATCGAAAGACGCCGTAGAAAAAGCGCTGCAAGGCAAGGAGCAGGCTGGTTGGCAGGCGTGGAAGGATAAGAATCCGAAGGCCTTCGACGACATCCTGCCCGAGAATTCGATTAACATCGCCGGCGGTTCGATGGACAACGGTAAGAGCAACATCATCAAAGGCATGACCACGGCAAATTGCGAAGTCGCCAGTTTCAGCCTGTCTGACTTTTCCTACATGTGGCTCGACAAAGACACGGTGCTTATGACCTACAAGGCGAGCCAGGACGGAAGCTGTGGCGGCACGAAGATAGCTCCGAAGGTGATCGCCAGTTCTATCTGGCAGAAGCAGGGCGGCAAGTGGGTTTCGCCCTTCCATCAGGAAACTGTCACTTCGAGCATGTAGACGCACTGCTCGGGTAATCTGCTTCAAACTCAAGCGCAACGAACAACCGCCCAAGCCAGTAAGTAGCTTGGGCGATTCGTTTTGTAGTTGCCCGAGCGAAAGCAACTGTATGACAGTCGTCCTGCTTCCCCAGATCGTGGAAGCCGCGAGACCTGAGGCACTCGGACAAAGCCGTTCCTCTTCGAAGCACTATCCAATTCCAGCTTTGTGTGTGACAATCGCGCGCGACACCCAATCGCCAACCGCAGCTTAGACAAGAGAGGCAAAGGATGACGGAGATTGCAGCCGCGAGGCGCCTCGAGTTCACCATTGAACGTTGCGGCGATACCGCGGTAGTGCACTGCAGCGGCAGACTGGTCTCAGGCGCGAACGATCGCTTTTACCGCGAGGTTGGCGCGCTGATTCCCGAGAGCAAACGAATCGTCCTGGAGATGACGGAACTGACCCACATGGACAGCTCTGGCATTGGGACCCTGGTTCGTCTGTACGTTTCCGCCAAGTCCGCCGGCTGCGTCCTGGAGCTGAAGAACATCGGCAAGTCGGTGCGGCAGCTTCTCGGGGTTACGCACCTGATCGACGTGCTCGCGGTCGTGGGCGAAAACAATATCCGGTTCTAATTCGCCGAGGATTTCGGGCGCCCCGGGTATCGCGGTTTTCGAGACCTCGGAGGATGAATGTTCTGGCGAAACCGGTGCTGAATAAGCCGTTATGTGGCGCCCGGACGAATCGCGGCGTACTCACTCAGAAGGTAAGCATTCCTTAGAAAACAACAATGGCTGAAATAGCCATTCGCCCAGGCCTCGAAAACCGCGAGACTGGGGCACCCGCAGTACATCTCAATCGGCCTCTTACCTTTGACCCCACTTCAGCTTGGTGCGTAGTACGTCGAAGAAGGTTCGATGTACGCGCATGAGCTTGACCGTATGGGCAGCCTTGCGGCAAACGACGCGGTCGCCCTGCTGGATCGGCATGCCGACCTGACCGTCGATGCTGAGGAAGGCCTCTTCCGCACCAGTCTCGATGTGCAACTCGATCTGCGCCTTGTCGGTTACCACCAGCGGCCGATGCGTCAGCGCATGCGGACAGACGGGCGTGACCACGAACGACGAGACGGTGGGCATGAGCACCGGGCCTCCGGCGGCCAGTGAGTACGCAGTCGAGCCGGTGGGCGTGGCGATGATCACTCCGTCGGCCTTGTAGTGCAGAACGAAGGCGCCGTCAATCACCAGGTCGAAGTCAACCAGTCGCGAGATGGCGCTCTTGTTGACCACGACATCGTTGAGCGCGAAGTGATGGGCGATGTGCTCGCTGCCCCGGAAGACGTCGGCGTCCAGCACGGAGCGCTCTTCCACCGGACACTGGCAGCAGTCGACCGCGTCCAGCGTGGTGAACATCTCGCTGATAGGAACCTCAGTGAGGAAGCCGAGCGAGCCCAGGTTCACCGCGAGAATCGGAATGTCTTCGTGAGCGAGAGCGCGCGCGGCCGAGAGCAGCGTGCCGTCGCCACCCAGGACAAGCGCGAAGTCGGGATGCTTTTCCGCGAGATTCTTGCGGCTGACGACCTCTTCGCCATCGATGTACCGGCCCGTTTCCTGGTCAAAATAAATCTTGTAGCCGTGGTTGCGGAACCAGGTGACGATCTCAGGCAGCAGACCGGCCAGCTCGGGCTTCGAAGGCTTGGAGATGATGGCGGCGGATTTCATGATAGAGGGAAAGCGTATTCACCACAGAGACGCGGAGACACGGAGAATTTCTCTTTCATCACCGCCAGTGACAATCAATTCAGGCCACGCGACGGCTGAGCAATCTGCAACAGCAAACAACGCAGGCTTTAAAACTCCGTGTCTCTGTGCCTCTGTAGTGAATACTTTTCTTAAATGCTCACACAGTGTACCGCGCGTGCAGGAGAAATTCGCGGTTGCCCTCGCTGCCCAGGATCGGCGACTCGATGACCTCGATGCCGGAGCCGCCTGTCTCCTCAACCGCGCGCTGCACCTTGACTACTGCTGCTTGCTGCGCCTCGGGGTCGCGCACGATGCCGCCTTTGCCCACCTGCTCCCGGCCAACCTCGAATTGGGGCTTTACCAGCAACACCAGCTCAAAGCTCGACGACGACCGGCGCACGCTAGCCACCACCGACGGCAGCACCAGCGTCGCCGAGATGAAGGAGACGTCCATAACGATCAGCGCAATCGACTGCGGCTCTTCGCCACCCCACAGGGACACCGCCGTCAGGTAGCGCGCGTTGGTCTTCTCCAGCAGCCGCACGCGAGGATCGGCGCGCAGACCCGCGTCCATCTGGCCATAGCCGGTGTCCACGGCGACGACGCGCGCGGCACCCGCTTGCAGCAGGCAGTCGGTGAAGCCGCCGGTGGAGGCGCCGATGTCCGTGCAGGCCTTCCCTGCCACGTCGATCCGCCAGTGTTCCAGCGCGCGTGCCAGCTTCAGTCCGCCGCGGCTGACGTAGGGCATGTCATCGCCGAGAATGCGAATGGCCGCGTCGTCGGCGACGTTGCTGCCTGGCTTTTCGACCTTTTGCTCGTCGACCAGCACGCGTCCGGCGAGGATGAGCGCCTGCGCGCGCTCGCGCGAAGGGAACAGACCACGATCGACCAGCAGTTTGTCCAGGCGAAGTTTCACCGCGTCAGACTAGCACGGCAGCCCACGCGGCGACGGAAAGCGCAAGGACGCCGGAAAACGAATTGCGTTGATGTGTCGGAAGAGGAGAAGACGAAATTCCGCACTCACTTCGGTGCAGAGTGGTGAGAAATTTTGAATCCGTGCAACTTAGCGGGTAGGCGGACGCCCTTTTCCACAACCTTATGCACATTCTTGTTGAAATCTTTCACACCCTATTCACGAGCAGTGCAACAAATTGCGCATATCGATGCGTTATGCGACGCGTGCTGGCGCGAAGCGCCTCACAGGCCGTGCGATACAATGGCGCATTCCCTAGGGACGTTGTGAATGCCAACTAAGACCAAAGAACATCCAGCTAAATCATCCGCCAAGAAAACTTCCGTCAAACCTGAAGCGCCCTTGAAGACCGTCAACAGCAACGGTTCGTCGCCGTCTAGCCAGGAGACGCTGCGCCGTCTTTACGCGTCGCTGTTGCGCTGCCGTCTGGCGAATGAGCGCGCTGCTGAGGTGCGGGCCGACCACTACGAGATTGCCCTGGGACACGAGGCGACGATCGTCGGTCCGACGGCAGAGTTGACGGCCGAAGACACCATCGCAGCCAGCCCTGCGAATCTCGCAGCCATGGTGACGCGCGGATTGTCGCTGGAGGGCTTGCTGGCAGATGGAGATGCCGGAGCGGTGAGGCATTCGATCACGCACGCGTCACTGCCCGCAGATCCCTTCAACGTTGGCACGGGCATCGCGCTGGCGCACAAGCTAGCGGGACAGCGGCGGGTCGTGGTGGCGTTCTGCGCCCAGGAGAGTCCGGCGCTGGAGAATTGGCACGATGCCCTGAAGTTTGCCGGCGTCCACAAGCTGCCGATTCTCTTCGTGATCAAGAATGGTGTGGCCGACCAGAAGTCGTCCGACGAGCACGCGCCGCATCTGGAAGCGTTCAGCTTTATGGCGCGCGATTACGGTTATCCCGGCGTCATCGTCGATGGGCAGGATGTGGTGGCGGTGTTCCGCGTGGCCCAGGAGTCGATTCATCGTGCGCGGCAGGGTTCGGGGCCGACGCTCATCGATTGCCGCACGGATTCCAAACGCGATCCGCTGAAGTATCTGGAACACTACATGCGGAAGCGGAACTTGTGGGAGGACGGGTGGCGCGAACAGACGGCGACGGGGATTACAGGAGAGATTGAGAAGCTCGCGGCTTTGGTGGAACGCTGACTTATCTCGTATTGAATTGTCATCCCGAGCGGCGCCGGCAGGTTTCTCTTATAGAAGCGACAAACTTGTGAATCGTCATCCTGGCGGAACTGCGTCTTCGCAGCGGAGTCGAAGGACCTGCGGTTTCTTCCCGATAACAACTTACTTCCACGATCGAATGGTCCCAGGCCTCGAAAACGCGAGACCTGGGGTACCCGTTTCAGAACTCCCCCGCTTACAGCTTCTCGTAGAACTCGCACGCCGAGCATGAGATGTACATGCCGCCCGGGATGTCGCGCTCGCGGTCCTTTACGCGCTTGACTACGCGGGTGGGCTTGCCGCACTTGGGACAGTCGGTGCTCTTGGTGGTGTCCATCACCTTCTTGCGGTCTGCGGTTTTTGCGATCTTAGCCATTTCTTCTCCTGAACAGTTCTTTCCCGCAGCCTGCTGCGGTGATGATGTCTACTTGGGCTGAAGTAATCGTGAGATCGAAGCGGATGGGCGCGCGGAGCGCGAGATGCACATGTCTTGAGCCCACGCTCCTGAGGAGCGGCCTCGACTGCAGGTGGCACGTATGCGTGCCTTCTCTACTCGCCTGGTAGCAGAGCTATTTTACCAGCTTTCCTTGTCGATCAGATAAACGGGCGCCCCAGGTCTCCCCCTTTTCGAGACCTGGGAGATTGACGGTTCGCGGAAGGCAATTACTTGGGATACCGCAGATCCTTCGACTCCGCCGCGAAGGCGCGGCTCCGCTCAGGATGACAACTCAATTAGGTTTCGCGCTTTTACGGCTCTCGCGGCTTTTACGGCTCTCGCGGCATTCGCAGGTCTTTGCCACCGGTGTGGAGGATCATCGCGCTCACGTGGCCGTTGCCGTCGAACTCGAAGCTGTATTCGTCATCAGCAGACTTGGAGTAGAAACGGTTCTCGCTCTCGGCGCCCAGCTCCTGGTTGGGCTCGTCGTTCTCCTGCACCAAGAGCGTATTGCCCTGAAGGGTAATCGTCAGAACGATTTCCGGTGAGAAGCGATAGCGTCCAACGTACTGTGCGAGCACTTTGGGATCAACCGCAACTTCCTTGTGCTGCTTGAGCGCCGGCCGCGGGGGCAACTTGTCATACGGCGTAAAGGCCTCCCACTCGATCGGCGTGTAGCTGTCGTGCATTAGAGTCTCGAGCAGTTCTTTGTAGATACCTTCGCCGTTCGAGCTGTTCGTCATGATCAGGATGCCCGTGCCGCTGCGGTCGAAGCAGACGGTGTAATGGCGCCAGCCCTCGTCGTGCCCCTCTTTGAAGAAGGCCTCACCGTAGGGCGTCGAGTACAAGCCCCAGCCCAGACCGTAGCTCAGACGTATGGCGTCGTTCTCGGTCGTGAGCTCGGTGCCCAGGCTAGGGAATTCATGCTTGGAGTGAATGGCAACCTGAGGGCTCAGCATCAGCGCCATCGTCTTCGATTTCAGATCGCGGCCCTGCATGAGGGCTGCGAGGAAGTTGGCGTAGTCGTGGACGGTGGTCTGCATGGATCCAGCGGCATCTGCGGTCTTACGGCGCTCGGGACCGAGGGAGCGGCCGTACTCGTCGTATCCGTTGGCGTAGTCGCTGTCGAAGCGCTCCTCCCACACCATACTGGAGCGGGTCATGTCGTCGGGAACGAACAGCCGCTCGCGCATCAGTGCGTTCAGCGTCTTCTTGGTGACCGTCTCGGCGACGAGCTGCGCCAGCTCAATTCCCTCGCCTGAGTAAGCGAAGCGCGAGCCCGGCGTGAAGTTGATGTTCAGCTTGTGGTCATCGGTGAAGGCACGCAGGTTCGGAAAGCCGCTGGTGTGATCGAGCAGCATCCTCATGGTGATGAGTTTGTAACGGGGATCGCCGGCCAGATCGCTGTATCGCTCATACTCCGGCAACGGCTTGGGCAGATACTGGTAAACCGGCTTGTCCAGATCGATCACGCCGTCCTGCACCAGCTGCATTACGACGACCGCAAGAGCCGACTTGCTCAGCGACGCGGCGGTCATCACGGAGTCAGGCGTGAGCGGCAGATTTTTCTCGGTGTCACGCAGGCCGTAGGTTTTCAGATAGGCGATCTTCTTGTTGTTGAAGATAGCGATACCCACCCCGGGAACCTCGGCAGCCTTCATCAGCCGGGTGACGGTGGCGTCGATTTCGGCCGGGGTGATGGTGCTGCCGTCGAGACGGTGGATGAGATGTTGCTGAGCAGAAGCGATTGGAGCCAGTACAAGTGCGAGAGCGATTGCATAGGCGAGCTGTCTCACGCATTCGTATACGGATATTCCAGGCATTTCGTTCGGCCGAATTCGGAGAGCAATTCGGAGCGGAACTCCGGGATGACAAAACTGTTTTCCCAACCGACGGCTTCAGCCCACACCTGTTTCGCTTGCCTCGATAGTGCTATCGCGGCGGACCGCAGGTCCTTCGACTACGTTCGTCGGCTGCGTCTCCTCACGTCGCTCAGGATGACAATCGTTAATTGGAGCCTTGTCATTGGAGCGTTGTCCAGTTGGAACCTTTTCATCAATTATTTGAAGCTTGTGATCAAGTTGAACTTTGTCATCCTGAGCGCAATGCCCGCCTGCTTTTTCGTCCCGCCTCTTTTGCGGGACGGCGGATACGGAGCCGAAGGACCCCTATGCTTCGGAAGAGCTTGCAACCATAGCGGTCCCTCGGCTTCGTTCCGTTCGCTGCGCGAACTCTACTCCCCTCGGGATGACAATACCTAAACATCATCTTTCATGCCCGCCTGAAGGCGTGCTCCACCCATCCGCAATGAGAAAGGCGCAGCCGAAGCTGCACCCTTCGAGTAATCGGTCTTCTGATGCACCGCTGAAGCGGTACTCCACCCGTTGTAGCTACAAAAGACTTCTATTTGGTTCCAAATCCTGCTACTTCCCTGAGAAGTCCTGCACGAACTCCACCAGCGAGCGAACGGGCACGCCCGAAGGCCCCTTGGCGATCCAGGGTTTGGTGTCTTCCAGCCACGCGGTACCAGCGATATCCAGGTGCATCCACGGCGTGTCGCCTACGAATTCCTTCAGAAACATCGCAGCGGTTACGGCGCCGCCCCAGCGTCCGCCTGTGTTCTTGATGTCGGCGATGTCGGACTTGATCATGTCCTTGTATTCGTCTTCGGCCGGCAGACGCCACATCTTCTCGCCCGACTTGGCCAGGGACTGGTTGAAGCGGGTGTAGAAGTCGTCGTCGTTGGAGAAGACACCGACATTCACCATGCCCAGCGCCACTACCACCGCGCCAGTGAGCGTGGCCGCATCGATCAGGTGGGTGCAGCCCAGCTCTTTCGCGTAGTGCAGGCCGTCGGCCAGCACCAGGCGGCCCTCGGCGTCGGTGTTGATGATCTCAATCGACTTGCCCGACATTGCAATCTGCACGTCGCCCGGCTTCTGCGCTTTGCCCGACGGCATGTTCTCGCTCGCGCACACGATGCCGATCACGCGAATGTTTGGCTTCAGCAGCGCGATGGCGCGCATGGCGCCGATCATTGCCGCGCCACCGGCCATGTCGTACTTCATCTTCTCCATGCCGTCGGCCGGCTTGATGGAGATGCCGCCGGTATCGAACGTAATGCCCTTACCGACCAGGCCGAGCACGCGCTTCTTTGGGGCACGCTCCGGCTCATAGCGCATGACGATTAGGCGCGGCTCTTCGTCCGAGCCCTGCGACACGCTCCAGAAGGCGCCCATCTTCAAAGCCTTGATCTTGTCAGGGCCATAGATCTCGCAGGCCAAACCGGTTTCCTTGCACATCGCTTCGGCGCGGTCGGCCAGGATGGTCGGCGTCATGCGGTTGCTGGGCTCGTTCACGAGGTCGCGGGTGAAGTTCTGCGATTCGCCAATGATGCGGCCGCGCTCGATACCGTTCGTCCACGATCTCTGGTTCGCGCCCTTGGGCGTGGCAATGATGAGTTCGTCAATCTTCTGGTCCTTGCGGTCGCTGCGATAGTAGTCGGCGTCGAAGTTGCCGACGACGGCGCCTTCAACGATGGACTTGGCGGCATCGTCAACGCCGCTGGGCGCGACCAGCACGAAGCTCTTCAAGTCTTTGGCCTTCAGAGCGCGGACGGCAGCGCCGGCTATCTTGCGCAGCTCAGACGAAGTGAACTTCGTGGCTTTGCCGCCGCCGATGAGCAGCAGACGCTTTGCCTTCAGTCCCTGCGGCTTGTGGAGCAGCGTGGTCTCAAGCGCCTTGCCGGTGACTTCGCCGGAGGCGATGAGATCGCTGGCAGCATCGGAGACCGCTTTGTCTGCGATCTGGAGCTGCGGATTAGGCTTGGCGTTGGGATCGCCGTTGCTGTTCTCAGCTAAGTCGAGAACGGTCACGACGAGACATTCGGTTTCAATCTGCGAAGGTAATGCGGAATTCAGAGTCGTTTTCATGATGGCATTCTTTCTGTGTTCAAAATGTCGTTTGTCACCCAGAGCGCAGCGTCCGCGCCTTTGCTTTTCCGCCGCCCTTGTGCGGCGGACGGAGGCGGGGCCGAAGGTCCCCTACAGTCTGAGCATTCCTGCGACGGTAGGGGTCCCTCGGCTCCGTTCCGTTCGCTGCGCGAACTCCATTCCGCTCGGGATGACAAATCAAAAAATGGCGCTCGATCGGCAGGACTGAAGTCATGCCCTGACACAAATCTAATTAGCGGCGGAACCACGATCCCCAGCCTTAACTACCACGATTTCCAGCCTTAACTGACGACTGGCGGCTGACAACTGCTGCTCAGCTTTTCCGGCTCCTTGCGATCGCCTCTTTCGCTTCCTTATCCGCTGTCTTCCTGCGTTCGGTTTCGCGCTTGTCCCAATTCTGTTTGCCGCGGGCGACAGCCATTTCCACCTTCACCCTTCCGTTCTTGAAATACAGCCGGGTAGGAATCAGAGTTAGACCTTTTTGCTGCGTTTTGCCGATCAGCTTACTCAACTCGTTTTTGTGAACCAGCAACTTACGAGTACGGAGCGGTTCGTGATTGAAGATGTTGCCGTGCTCGTAGGGGCCGATGTGGGCGTTGATCAGCCACAGTTCCCCATCTTTCACCAGACCGTAGGCGTCTTTGAGATTCGCCCTTCCGCCGCGCACCGACTTCACTTCAGTTCCGCGCAGCGCCACTCCCGCCTCGAACTTCTCGATCAAGAAATAGTTGTGCGACGCCGCCCGATTCTGCGAAGCATCACGTTCGCCGCTGGCGACGGGGTCGCGGCGTCCCGGCGACTTCTTCTCGGGACGAGTCTGAATGGGCTGTTGTCGAGGCATAACGGTTCACCCGGCGGCTGTTTCCAACAGGGAGCGTTTAGCTCTCTCAGGAACGCACAAACATAGTGGCTGCGGGGAGGAACATGACACAGGCATGTTTACGCAGAATATTCATGCTAACACACGTTTACATCAGCAACTTGCGTGCCACCGCGAATGTTATAATCGCGCCGACCGCACTAGATTTGGCTGATTACCAAAGATCCGGTGCGAATGCGCGCGAAGACTGCAATGGATGCTCACGTTTTATGGTGGGCTCAAGTCTTACATCCGGAGCCTGATAGCTCTGCCCGTCTGGAGTCGGCAGGTCCGGTCTAATTTCCTGGGGTTAAGGAACGGAATGAAACGTTTTACCGGTGCCCTGGCGCTGCTGTTGGTATTGGCGGTGTCTGCATTTGCCAACAATGCCAAGCAGGCGAAGGCTCTTTACGACAAGGGCAAGGTCGCCGAAGCTCGCCAGGATTACATAACGGCCTACAACTTCTATCATCAGGCCTATCAGCTTAATCCGACCGATCTGACCTATCGTACGTCGTACGAATACGTCCGCTTCCTGGCGGCGGCCTCGTATGTCCATCAGGGCGAGCTGCTGATGAATGCCGGCAAGTTGCAGGAGGCGCTGACCGACTTCGAGCAGGCCCTGGCCATCGATCCCTCCAGCTTCATCGCGCAGCAGCAGTCCAACAAGATCCGCTTGATGCTCAAGCAGAGCATGACGCCTCCAGGCGCCGCCGAGGCCGCGCCGCCGAACACCGAAGAAATGCTGACGCGGAAGATGGAGCAGGCAACCGGCCCGGTTGAACTGGCGCCGATCTCGAACACGCCCATCATCCTCAACCTGACCCAGGATTCAAAGACCGTTTACGAAAGCATTGGGCGGCTGGCCGGCGTCAATGTGCTGTTCGATCCCGACTACACGTCGCGCCGCATCCACGTCGATCTGAACGGCGTCACCCTGCACGAAGCCCTGGAGATTACGGCGCTGGAATCCAAGACATTCTGGCGGCCGGTAACGCCCAATACGATCTTCGTGGCCGCCGACACTCCAGCCAAGCGCAAGGAGCTGGAGCAAAGCGTTATCCGCACGTTTTACTTGAATAATCTCTCGCAACCGAATGAGCTGCAGGACTTGGTAAACATCCTGCGTACGCTGCTGGATACCCAGCGGTTGCAGCAATTCCCTTCGCAGCAGGCGGTGGTGGTACGCGGCACGCCCGATCAGATTGCGATGGCGCAGAAGCTGATCGAGGACCTCGACAAGTCGAAGCCTGAGGTGGTGGTCGAAATCGCCATCATGCAGGTGACGCGCGACAAGCTGCGCAACCTGGGTATCAATCCACCCGCCAGCGTCAGTATCAACTTGCAGGAAAGTAACGCCAGCAGTTCGAGCACCTCGGCAACTACCGGCGCGGGCAACACTGCAACGGTCACGTCAAGCACCTCGACTGCGGGCCAGATCAGCCTCAATAGCCTGGGGCACTTGAACGCCACCAACTTTGAGGTGACCATTCCGTCAGCGACGGCCAACTTCCTGATGACCGATAGCAGCAGCAAGCTGATTCAGCAGCCGGAGATTCGCGCCTCCGACGGTCAGAAAGCTTCGCTCAAGATCGGTGAACGCGTGCCGGTGGCGACCGGATCGTTCCAGCCCGGCATCGGCGGCGTCGGCATCAACCCCCTGGTCAACACGCAGTTCAACTACATTGATGTCGGTGTAAACATCGACATCACGCCGCACGTGCACGGCATCGACGACGTCACGCTGAAGCTGGCGATGGACATCTCGGCCGTCGACTCATATCAGAACATCGGCGGCATTCAGCAGCCGGTCATCGGACAGCGCAAGCTGGAAAACGAGATCCGCATGAAGGAGGGTGAGGTCAACATCCTCGGCGGCATTCTCGAAGAAACCGTGACCCACTCGCTGTCGGGAATTCCGGGCCTGGCCTCGATTCCGCTGTTCAAGTATCTGTTCGCGGAAGAGCAGAAAGAAGTCAACGATAACGAGATCGTCTTCATCCTGATTCCGCACATCGTACGAGCCCAGGAACTGACGCCGTCGAACACCAAGGCCATCGACGTAGGCACGGCGACGAACATCTCGCTGCGCGGAGCCGAGGCTCAGCAGAACAATACTTCGCAGCAGCAGCAACAGCCGGGTACGCCCCAGGGTGCCCCGGGCAGCCGTCCGCCGCAAGGCCAGATGCAGCCACAGGGGCAGGTACAGCAGCCTCCGACCGGCGCGTCGCCGACCACACCGGCTTCGGCTCCGGCGGGCAGCCCCATTGTCAGCTTCGACCCGCCCACGCTGGATCAGGCGGTGGGAACCACCTTCAGTGTCAACGTGAATCTTGCCGGCGGGCAGAACGTTTCGGCGGCGCCGCTGCAGATCATGTATAACCCCCGCGTCCTGCAATTGCTGAACGTGTCGAATGGAACTCTGCTTTCGCAAGATGGACAGACGGTGGCGCTGGTCAATCGCGACGACAGCATGGCAGGCATTCTGCAGGTGACGGCGTCGCGCCCTCCGGGCGTGGCCGGCATCTCGGGAGATGGCTCGCTGTTTACGCTGACCTTCCAGGCGAGAGCGCCGGGACAGTCAACGCTCTCCATCAACCGGGCAACGCTGAAGAATGCCTCGATGCAGAGTACCCCTGCAACCGGCTCGCAAGCGATCGTGACGGTTCACTAGGCGGCTCGTCTAACAAACTGGGTAATCACCACGGGGGCACAGGAGGCGCGGAGGTCACAGATCTCCGTGGATCCTGTGACTCCGTGGTGAAGGCGCTGCCCGACAAGGATTAAAATACCTTCAGTGCTTTGCATACGTTCCAATCGCAGCCATAAACTTTCCAGCCGCGGGTTCACCATGGTCGAGCTGCTCGTGGCCATGACGATCCTGATGGTGCTGACGGCCGTGGCGGCGCCGGTGGTGCGCATCAGCATCCAACGGTCGAAGGAACGAGAGCTGCGGCGCGATCTGTGGGAGATGCGCGACGCCATCGACCGCTATAAGGACGCCGCCGATCGAGGCGCCTTCCAGACCAAGGTCGACAGCCAGGGCTATCCGCCGGACTTGGACACTCTGGTGAAGGGTGTAGACACCAACGGCAAGAAGATTCGATTCCTGCGGCGCATTCCGGTCGATCCCATGACCGGCAAGGACGAATGGGGAATGCGCTCAATGCAGGACGATCCGGAGTCCGATTCCTGGAGCGGCGACAGCGTCTTCGACGTGTATACCAAGTCGGAAGGCACCGGATTGGACGGAACGAAGTACAAGACGTGGTGACGGACCTGATGAAACGGCGTGCCAAACAGCGCGGCTTCACACTGATTGAGTTGATGGTGGTGATCAGCATCATTGTCATCCTGCTGTCGCTTGCCATCCCGAACTATCAGTCGTCGATCCTGCACGCCAAGGAGACGGCGCTGCACGACGACCTCTACACCCTGCGCTCGCTGATCGACCAGTACACGCTCGACAAGCAGAAGGCTCCGCAGTCGCTGGACGACATCGTGCAGGCCGGATATTTGAAAGAGCTGCCTAAGGATCCCTTCACCAACTCCCGCGAGACCTGGGTTCCGGTGACGGACGAGAGCATCATGTCGCCCGACCAGACCGACCCCGGCATCATCGACGTGCACAGCGGCAGTGACCAGAACTCCAGCGAAGGCAACGCCTACAGCAGCTGGTGAGCCGCAACCCGCTCCAGCAATTCTCCTCCTACATCTCGGTTGCCGAGACCTGAAAATCGCGGTACAGTGCCGGAGAACGAGTCGCCGTGAAATGGAGGAATCGTTATGTCGCAGCTGAACTGCAAGTCCCTTCTCCCTCGCGTAGTCATCTTTTCGACCGCGACGATTGCCTTGCTGACGTGTATCGCCACTTCGAGTGTCGCCGCGGCGCAAACCTTTTCGGTGATCCACTATTTCACCGGCGGTCCTGACGGCAACTATCCCGCCGCGACCCTGACTCTTGATAGCGGGGGCAAACTCTACGGCACAACTCTACTGGGGGGCATTGAAACTTGCCCGCAAGGCGGATGCGGCGTTGCTTTTCGCATGAGCGGTTCCGGGTCTAATTGGATACTGAGCACATTATTTGAATTTCCAAACAACGCAACCATCGGCATGAACCCATCCTCGCCGCTGACCTTTGGGCCCGATGGCGCATTGTACGGAACGACTCAGGGCGGCTCGGGTTGCTCCCTGTCCGGATGTGGCGTTATCTTTCGCCTCGCTCCGCCAGCGAGCCCCTGCCACGCCGTGGTATGCCGGTGGACGGAGACGCCGATCTATGACTTCCACGGCAATGGCGATGGTATTGAGCCCGCGAATTCGCCAGTCACCTTCGACGCCGCTGGGAGTGCCTACGGAACCACCTACGAGGGCGGCGCAAATAATCTAGGCGCTGTCTGGAAATTAACCCGCAATGGATCGCAGTGGGTGGAGAGCATCATCTACAGCTTCAACGGCGCGGGCGACGGGAACGGTCCGTTGTCTGGCGTAATCCTGGACCCGGCTGGAAATCTCTACGGCACGACGCAGATGGGCGGCGACCTTAGCTGTGACTTCAACCTGGGCTGCGGCACCGTCTTTGAGCTGTCTCCATCGGGCTCCGGCTGGACCGAAACCACGCTCTACACCTTCGAGAGTACTGACAACTTGGGAACCAATCCGACTGCAGGGCTGGTCCTGGACACGTCGGGAAATGTTTACGGGTCGGCTAACTCTGCCGGCATTCAGAACTCCGTGATCTGGAAACTAGCTTACGCGGACGGAAGTTGGACACCCTCCGTGCTCACCGATCTGCGTGGAAATTCCGGACCTCATTCCGCTCTCACCATTGACGCGCACGGCAACCTGTATGGCACAACCAGAGAGGGCGGCGCGCGCTTCGAGGGATCGGTATTCGAACTCTCTCAGCAAAACGGCAGCTGGACCTACACCGATCTGCATGACTTCCACATCGATGACGGATGGCAGCCGATTGGCGGCGTGACGATTGACCCCAACGGCAATCTCTACGGGACGACCGGGTATGGGGGCACCGGCTCGTGTTTCGACGGATGCGGCGTGGTCTGGCAGATCACGCCCTAACCCTCGACACTACTTCAGTGCCGCCAGCACTTCTTCGGTGGTCTTCACCCTGGCCAGACGCGGGAAGATTTTCTCGAACGAGAATTTGTGCATCTCTGCGTCCTGCGAACTGCAGGCGTCTTCGACGATCACGAAGCCGAAGCCCAATCCGGTTCCCTGCCGCGCCGTCGATTCCACACCCATATTTGTTGAGATCCCGGTCAGCACGACGGTATCGATCCCACGCTGTCGGAGCTGTTTCTCCAGGTCGGTGCCGGCGAAGGCTCCCCAGTGACGCTTGGTGATTATCAAATCGCCCTGCTGATGTCCGGCTTCGACTACCAGCTCTGACGCTTCCGGCGGCGGTGGCGGCGCGTTGGGATCGCGCATGAGTTGGTCCGCCGGCAGCTTCAGAAAGTCCGCCATATTCACGTGAACGTAAACGACGGTTCCATGCTTTTCGCGCAGAGCCTTGGCCAGCCGCGCTGAGCGTTCGATAACGTCGGCGCTGGTGTGGGGTGAGGTTTTATAAGCGACGATTCCCTGTTGCAGATCGATGATGACCAGGGCAGTTTTCTTCGGATTAAGTTGCAGCATGCTCATGAAACTCCTGAGGTTATGAAATTTACGGAGGGAGACAAACAGAAGCTTAGATGCCGCACGACATAGTAAAGACCCGCTCGCGCGCTGTCGAATGGGTGGGACAATTTTACGAAACGATCTGGCCCACGAGGTCGAAATCGGCGCCGCATCCAGTTGAACGATCGGTGCGCATATTGCTGCCTGGGCCGGCCTTTCCGCCCGGCAGGAAGCCTGGCTAGAACTTGCGCTCCATTTCCTTCGTAGTACTCTGTTAACAACTCTCAACAAGTGCCACTATGAACATAAGAAAACTGGCTGGTTTCGTTGCCACGCTCGCCTTTCTGCTGAGCTCCGGTATTTTCGGCAACGCGCAAAAGCCGCAGATTCTGCCTCCTCCCGCTCCGGAGAAAACCGCACCTGCCCCGGCTCAATCGCCAAAGACAAATCCTCAGCTGACCAAAGACGACCTTGAGGCCTTCCTCGACGGTTTTATCCCCATCGAACTTCAGCGCGACGACGTTGCGGGCGCCGTGGTGATGGTGGTGAAGGACGGCCAGGTGCTCTTCGCCAAAGGATACGGTTACTCCGACGTGAAGGCGCGCAAGCCGGTCACGGTGAATGCCACGCTCTTCCGGCCAGGTTCGATCTCGAAGACATTTACCTGGACTGCGGTGATGCAACTGGTCGAGCAAGGCAAAATCGACCTGAACCGCGACGTCAACGACTATATCGATTTCAAGATTCCGGCAACCTTCGGCAAGCCCATCACCATGAAAGATCTGATGACGCACACGCCGGGCTTCGAAGAGACGATCAAGGATCTATTCGTCGCCAAGCAGAGTGACATCCAGCCGTTGCAGGAGTACATGAAGCACCACCTGCCGGACGAGATCTTTCCTCCCGGCACGACCCCTGCGTATTCGAACTACGGCGCCGCGCTGGCTGGTTACATCGTGCAGCGAGTTTCGGGCATGCCGTTCGATGACTACATCGACAAGAACATTCTTCGGCCGCTAGGGATGTCGCACTCCACATTCCAGCAGCCGCTGCCTGACAATCTGAAGCCGCAGATGTCGCAGGGCTATGCGCTGGCGTCACAACCGCCGAAAGATTTTGAGCTCGTGAACGCGTTTCCGGCAGGAAGCATGTCCGTATCGGCGGAGGACATGTCCCGCTGGATGATCGCGCACCTTAACAACGGCCAGTACAACGGAGTGCAGATCCTGAAGCCCGAGACGGCGCAGCTTATGCACTCGCGCGCCTTCGGACTGGTGCCCGAGCTGAACGGAATGTGTTACGGCTTCTACGAGGAGTCGCGCAACGGGCATCGCATCATCGGCCACGGCGGCGACACCCAGTGGTTTCACAGCGACATGCACCTGATGCTGGACGACCACATCGGCTTCTTCATTTCGTACAACAGCCTGGGCAAGCCGGGGTTTCCGGGACGCACCGCGGTCTGGCACGCGTTTCTCGATCGCTACTTCCCATACACGCCGCCTCCGGCGCAGGAGGTCGCCAACGCCGCCGAAGATATGAAGTCGGTCACCGGCAAGTATTGGATGAGCCGCCGCTCGGAGGGCAACATCGCGTCGGTCACCGCGGCGCTTGATCAGCTGAGCGTCACGGATAACTCGGATGGAACGATCAGCGTCAACGCCCTTAAGGATTACGCCGGAAATCCCAAGCATCTGAAAGAAATCGCGCCGATGATGTTCCGCGACGTCAACGGGCAGAGCCGTATCGCCTTCCTCAAGGACTACGCCGGCCGCCAGATTATCGTTACCGACCTGCCTATCTTCGTGGCCGAGCCGGTGCCTGCGCTGAAGGCGCAGACGCTTAACTTCACCGCGCTGATCTTCGCGCTGGTCGTCTTCATCCTGACCCTGCTGTTCTGGCCACTGAATGCCATGCTGCGCTCGCACTATGGCTATCGCCCGGAGCTGAGGCCAATCTACCGCCGGCTGCGCCGGTGGATGCGCTGGGTCTGCGTCATCGACCTGACGTTTATCGTGTTCTTTGGCCTGTGGCTGATGTCGGTGAATGACAACATCGCGGCGCTGAGCAGCAACTTCGACACCAAGCTGCGCATGCTACAGGTGTTGGGCGCGCTGGGCGTAATCGCAACGCTGGTGTCGATCAACTACTGCCTGCGCTCCTGGGCGGACGAGGGACTGTGGTTCTGGACAAAGCTGTGGAACACGCTGCTGATGCTGGCATGCTTTGGGTACAGCTTCTTCCTGCTGAATTGGCATTTGCTGAATTTCAGGTTGAAGTACTGAAGGCGGCAATTAGCACTTAGCATTTAGGACTTAGCACATGGCCAAGAAGTTGTGCGCTGACGCGTGAGCCTTGTGTCAGGCCACGACTTCAGTCGTGCCGTACGATCATGGAAAAAGAAAGGGCTTAAGCCCTCGGAACGCAGGACTAAAGCCCAACTGGTTTTTGGAGGATTTGCGGCACGCCTGAACCCATGCCTGACACAAACCCTATGGCACCACGACGGTATTCTCGACTGGCTGCACCAACTGCTCGGGATTGGCCTGCGCGATCGCGTTGGCCTGGGCGATCCGGATTTGCTCCTTGAAGTTGTCGACCATCTCCGGCTTCAAACGAACCTCGGTAGGCCGCCGGGCGATACTCATCTGATCGATCTTGTCCTGCAGTCGGAGCAGGCCGTAGAAGAGATTCTCCGGCCGCGGCGGGCAGCCGACGACGTACACATCGACCGGCACGATGCGATCCACGCCCTGCAGCACCGAGTACGTATTGAACGGGCCGCCGACCGAGGCGCACGCGCCCATCGCGATCGTCCACTTGGGGTCGGGCATCTGGTCGTAGATGCGTTTCACTACCGGCGCCATCTTCAGGCTGACCGTGCCGGCGACGATCATCAGGTCGCTCTGGCGCGGGCTGGGACGAAAGACCTCGGAACCAAAGCGCGCGATATCGAAGCGCGAGGTCGAGGCCGCGATCATCTCGATGGCGCAGCACGCCAGGCCGAAGGTCATCGGCCAGATCGCCGATTTGCGCGCCCAGTTGAAAACGTAGTCGACCGTGCTGACCAGAAAATTCTTTTCGAACTTGTTGTCGATCCAGCCCATCGTTGCCTTCTCTCGATTTCAACCTGCCGTACAGGCGGTAAGAAGTTGGCCGGTACTCCGGCAAATCCTGACCTCCTTATCTTCGGCGAACGATGTACCAGAGGGCTGTGATGTGAGTCACATCGGGCGGGCAGAAGTAAAGCGATAACTACGACTCTCGTGGGAGTCAAGCTTTTCACCTCAGCGGCTGAAGCCGAGATTTGGAGCGGATCTCAAGTGCACGCCTGAAGGCGTGCTCCACCCAAAATGCCTTCAGGAGATTTCAGGCTGACCCATCCCTAAACAAACGTCCTACTTGACTGCCGAGGGCGGCGTAATCTATCACGCTGAAAGCTTCTTTTCGTCACCAGAGACCCCTATTGAAGAATCCGCTGCAGCTCAGCTCCGTTCAGGGCCGCCGAATCTGGCTGCATGCCCAGCGCCTGGACACCGCCGAACCTTTCGGCTCCGGCGCGCCGGCCACTCCGGCAGCGGTCGCGCATCTGGGCTACGTGCAGATTGACACCATCCATGTCATCGAGCGCAGCCATCATCACATCCTCTACACGCGCATCCCTACGTACCGGCGCGAGCATCTGCACCAGGCTCACAGCATTGACAAGACCGTATTCGAGTATTGGACGCACGCCCTGTCGTACGTGCCGACCGAGAGCCTGCGATTTTACGTCCGTCACATGCGCAAGGACTGGCAGCGTCGCATCAGCTGGCTGGGCGACGTTTCCGACGCTGAGTTGCGCAGAGTGCTGTCACGCATCCGCAGAAATGGCCCACTCACCATTCGCGACATCGACGATGAGGCGGTGGAAAAAGAATACGCGTGGGCCAGCCGCAAGCCTTCCAAGCGAGTTCTGGAGATAGCCTTCTTCAAGGGCCTGGTAACGATCAGTCAGCGGGCGGGAATGCTGAAGACGTATGAGCTTTTGACTCGCCATTTCGGTTGGGAGCGGCTGCCACGCGCTGCCACCGAGAAGGAGATCTTGAATTACCTGTTGGATCGCGCCCTGCAGTCGCAGGGGATCGTGAGTGTGGAATCGATCTGTCACCTGGACGCTCCGCGCAAACCGGCGATGAGGCGTCTGCTGGAATCGCGAGTTCGTCGAAAGGAATTGATGCCCGTGGAGTTGGAAGGAGCGGGGGATTTGCTGCACTGGGTCCGTCCGGAGACGCTCGACGCCATTCCTGATCCGGCGCAGGAACAGGTTCATATCCTGTCGCCCTTCGACCCGCTGATCATCCAGCGCAAGCGGCTCCGGCTCTTCTTCGATTACGACTATCGTTTCGAAGCCTACGTTCCGAAGCACAAGCGGGTGTTTGGCTATTTCGTTTGTCCGGTTCTGATCGGGGATCGGATCGTTGCCGGACTTGATCTCAAAACCGAGCGGGCGCGACAAGAACTTCTGGTGCAGCGTTGGAACTGGATTGGCCGGACCAAGTCCCGCGTCCATAAGCAGCAGATAGAAGCGGCATTGCACAGGTTCGAGGACTTTCAGTTGGGTCGGAGCTAGATTCGAGCCCTTCCGGCAGACCGTATCGCCAGCGATCGCCTCTCCGGTCGGCCCATGCTCCAGTTTGCCAGCAGGAGCGCGGAGACCACGGTGGGGCCACGGGCCAAAAATATCCATTCCGGCCTTCCCGTGAGGCAACCTTTTTGCATCAAACTTTGGAGAGAGTACCGGGATCCATGCGCCGTACGCCACTTCGGTGTCTATAGTCATAACCGAAATTGACACTGCCTTATCGTGTCGGCTACGATACGCCCTTGTGTCGGAGCTCCCTTCTGGACTGCATAGGTGCGGTGGGGGCAAAAATGCTGGCCGGATTAAGCTTCGGCGGTTCCGCACTCTTTCGAAATCAGAAGATCATTCATGGAACGAGTACCCACCGTCTCAGGCACGGCGAATCTGCTCGACATCCTTGACCGCATTTTGGACAAGGGTCTGGTGATAGCCGGCGATGTCCGTGTATCGCTGGCTAACGTCGAGTTGCTGACCATACGAATCCGTCTTCTGGTCTGTTCTGTCGACAAGGCCGAAGAGATCGGTCTGAACTGGTGGAAGTTCGACCCGAACCTCACCCATCCCGGTCAACTGCCGGAGGTGCCGCGCACGCGATTGCCGCGTGCGGGGCCGGAAGCCGAACTGCGGGCCGCTCGGGTGCCGACGAAGACAGTCAAGACCGTAAAGAAAGTTTCCAGGAAGAAGTGATAAGCCCAGGAATGAAGATCGGCGGGAGGATCTGCAATGGCGGTTGAACGAGTATCGGGCGGCTCGAGTCTAATTGACGTACTTGATCGAGTACTGGACAAGGGCATCGTGATCGACGCCTGGGTGCGTATTTCCCTGGTCGGCATCGATTTGATCACGGTAGAAGCGCGTGTGGTGGTAGCGTCCATCGACACGTATTTGAAATACGCTGACGCAGTCGGGCTTACCGGCCTGGTTTCGCGTCCGCAACTCGGCCCCGGAGAGGAAGAGGAAATCACGACGGTCGAAACTACCAGGCGCCCAGCCCGTACGCGGCGTACTAAAGCCCGAAACTAGGGAGTTGATTGCCGAGAGAGGTTGCAGTGGCGTCGCCGCAAATGCGCGTGCATTCCGATGCTCCCGAACAGTCCGGCAAGAGCCGTCGCCGCTCCGCCCTTCGATTGCTCGACATCGAGCGGACCGACGAAATCTATCCTGTGCTGCTGGAGGAGATCGTTGCCCTCGGACATCCGCGTGCTCTGATCGCCAAGGTAAATTTCGAGACTTCGGAGATCGCTCCGATGGCCTCCCTCAACTGCACCAAGGCTGTTCTGCAACGCTTCCAGACGACGCTTTTTTCGATGGAGAATCCGCTCACCCGGGTGCTCCACACCCTTCAACCGGAGCTCATCCCTAGCCGGGGCAAGCGTGGCCCGAACTTCTACTACTATCCCCTGATCTACCGCAATCGAACCGCCTGCTGGGAGGCCGAGCGTGCCCGCGGCGGCATGTGCGTCGCCGTGGAGAACTACCACTCCCGGCTGAAGCTTCAGCTACAGCAGCAGGTTTGCAGCATCTGCGATATGCGGGCCTACGCCGCCATGGCAGTCGTCGAGGTCAAGCGCAGCGCGACCCAGGCCGAGATCCATGAACTGCACGCCCTGGTCGAGCTGGCGAATCGCTACCTGTCTCGCCTGTTCAAGATCGAGCACTACCAGAACCGCATGCTCGACATGGAGACCACGATCGCGCAAATGCAGACGGTGATGGAGAGCATGACGGATCCGGTGATCCTCACCGACCCACAGCATCGCGTGATCACGCAGAACAAAGCCGCGGAACGATACTTCCGTTTGCCCGACGACGTCAGCGAAGGCCGCGTGCGCGCGGTCGAGTTGAACAATCTGCTCTTCTCTGCGGCGCTCTCCTCGATGGCGGTGTCCGGCAACGACTCTTCCCGTGACATGACGCTGGTGGACGCCATCGAAGGCGATGAGGTGCTGTTCGAAGCGGTGTCGGCGCCGAGCTTTGGCCCCGACGGCCGGCGAACCGGAATGGTCTCGGTGCTGCGCGATGTCACCGACCTGCGCCGCGCTGACGAGGAACTGCGCGCGAATTACGAAAAACTTCGTCAGGCTGAAGAGGTCGTTCGCCAGGATCGCGATCGTCTGAACCTGGTCATCGAAAACGTCGGCGACCCTATCGTGGTGTGCGACCGCGACGCGAAAGTTGCGCTGCTCGATCCGCTTGCCCAGGAGTTGCTGGGCACCGAGCAGAGCCGCACTGTGCTGCATATGCGCAACCAGGCGAAGCTGGACGCCTACATCACGAAGTTCACCTATTCCTTCTCCGACCGCGAGAGCGCACTCATCCAGCTCACGCATCCGGGCACGCTGCATGAGGTGGAGTACGATGCGCGCTCCGGAAAGATTTACGACGAGCGTGGCCTGGTCGCCTATACCGTGACGGTACTGCGCGATCTGAGCGCGGTGCGGCGACTCGAGCAGCTCAAGATGGAGCGCCGCATGCTCGAGATGGAGAAGTTCGCCGCCGCCGGCCGGCTCGCCGGAACCATCGCCCATGAGGTCAACAACCCCATGGAGGCGATCAAGAACTGCATCTTTCTCCTGACCGACCAGATCAAGCCGGAGGCCGGTCCGGTCTACGACATCCTGAAGGCCGAAACCGAGCGCGTGGCTCGCATCGTGCGTCAGATGCTGGGCCTCTATCGCAACACCGAGCAGGTCGGAAACTTCGATGTGAACAGCGTGGTGGAAGACACTCTGCTGCTGTTCAGCCGCCAACTGGAGCGATTTGGAATCCGTGTACAAAAGGAACTGAACGAATTGCCGCCGGCGCTGGGCTCGGCCGACCAGATTCGGCAGGTGCTCTCCAACCTGGTGGTCAATGCCAAGGACAGCATGAATCAGGGTGGCGTTCTCCGGATCAGAACCCACGTGATGCGCAAGAACGAGGTCAAGGAAGTTATTCGCATCCTGGTGGCCGACTCAGGTTGCGGGATTTCGGCTGGGATGCTGCATACGATGTTCGAACCGTTCGTCACTACCAAGGGCGAACGGGGCACGGGACTGGGTCTGTGGATTGTTAAAGGAATTATTGAGAATCATGGCGGTAAGCTGCGGGTTCGCAGCCAGTTGGATCGAGGGACGGTTTTCTCCATCGAACTGCCGGCCATGGTTTAGGAATGAGCAGTCATGAAACTTAAGGGTCACATCCTGGTGGTCGACGACGAGCCGAATGTGTTGGTCACCTATCGACTCATCTTGCAGCAACGCGGCTATGAGGTCAGTGCCGCTGTATCGTCGGAAGAAGCCCGCAAAACGCTTCTCGGCGAGGAGATTGATTTGTTGCTGTGCGACCTGTCGCTGGAGAAACAGGAGAACGGGTTTGACGTTATCGAGTTGGCACGCCAGAAAAACCCGCAGATGCCAGCGGTCTTGCTGACCGGATACGCCACCCCTGAGGCGATCGAGCGCGCCGAGGCCAGTGGGATACCCGTGCTGTTCAAGCCGATCGACATTAATGAGTTGCTGGAAACCATCTCCGCACTGTTGAGGGAAAACTATGAGCAACGCGAGGCGGCCGGCTAAGTCTCAGCCCGCCCGAAAGACCAAGGCAGTGAAAAAGAAAGTGCAGAAAGCACGGCCGCTTGCCGTGGTGCCGGCGCACGCAGCAGTGCCGGAGCCCAAGGCGTCGACCGTGACGGAATTTCCGGGACCGATTCCTGTTCCCGACGTTCGTCAGGAAGGCCGCTACGTCTACGGGATCATCCAGTCGCGCGACCCGATTTCCTTCGGCCGCATGGGCATCGGGGGAAGCGGGGACATGGTCTACGTGGTCACGCACGGCGACATCGGCGCGGTGGTCAGCCGCACGCCGGTCTTCATCTTTGACCCCACGCGTGAGAATGCGCTCGCCCACGAGCACGTCATCGAGACGGTGATGAAGACGCACACCATCATCCCTATGAGCTTCGGCACGGTGTTCCGTACTGACGACGACATTCGCGAGGTGCTGCGTAGCATCTATCCCTCGGTCAAAGACGTGCTGAAACAGATGTCGGGCAAGGTCGAGTTCGGATTGAAGGTCACTTGGGACCGCGATCACATCGTCGAGGAGTTACAGCGCGAACACGAAGAGATCCACCGCTTCCATCAGGAGATCACGCGCAAACATCTGCAATCGACCTATTTCGCCCGCATGCAGCTGGGCCGCATGATCGACAAGGCTCTGGAAGAGCGCTCGGTGGAATACGTTCGCGAAATTTACGAGACCCTGCGCGCGATCTGCGTCGCCTCGCGCGACAATAAACCTATCGGCGACAAGATGATCATGAATGCCGCGTTCCTGCTGGAGCGTGAACGCGAAGCGGAGTTCGACGCCGCGGTCAATCGCGTGGCCAAGAAGTTCGGCGATCGGCTCAACTTCAAATACACTGGCCCCTGGCCGCCGTATAACTTCGTGAACATCCGGCTGAAGCTGGAGCCCAGCAGCGCAGGCTAGAAAGACGCCCGTGGCAATTAGCAGTTAGCGACTAACGGTTTTGTGTCAGGGCACGACTTTAGTCGTGCCCTTAGGCAGGCAACCAAGATTGTCATCCTGAGCGGAGTTCGCGAAGCGAACGGAACGCAGTCGAAGGATCTGCGGTTCGCCCCGACGGAAGACAGCGCAAGCAGTCACAACACCTATGTTCCTGATCGACGATCTTCTCCTCTCTCCGATCTCGGGCTTCAAGTTTGTCATGCGCACCCTCGCGCGTGCGGCCGAGGAGCAATATACCGACGACACGCCCATCAAGGAGCGCCTGCTCGAACTCCAGACCATGCTGGAGGAGGGTTCGATCACCGAAGAGGAATACGTCGTCGAGGAGCGTCAGGTGCTGGCCGAACTCCGAGAGATTCAGAATCGGCGCATGCAAATGGCCGGCATATCTCCGGAAGATGCCGAGCGGATGGGCCGCCCTATGCTCGAGCTATCTGTTCCAGTGAAGCCGGCTAGCGAAGAGTAGCCACCTTGCTGCATTCCCGCGCGCTGATGCCCTAGCCGGTCGTCTCAGCCCGGGCGAGCTCATCGCCTTGGCCAGCCAGTTTGCCCATCGGCCAGAAAATAGAAACCACGGTGCCGGACTTGGATTCGTACCGGCGACTGCGGATCTTGATTCCGCCTCCATGCTTGGCCAGCATGCCACGAACTACCCACAGACCCAGGCCCGTTCCCTTCTCCGGCTTGGTGGTGAAGAAGGGCTCAAAGACTCTCGCCATGGATTCCTTCGGGATGCCACTTCCCGTATCGGCGATAATGAGCCGCGCTCCCGTCGCGCTGCGATTTCTCCAGTCATGCGATGGGCGCACGCAAACAATGAGACGGCCGCCGTCAGCCGAGGCTTCGAGGGCGTTCAGTAGCAGGTTATCGATGACCTGGCGAACCTCATCGGCGAAGCCGATCATGCTTGTGCCTGGCGTCAACTTTTTCGTTACCGTCACGCCGGCGTGCCGGATCTTCTCGCTGAAGACCTGCAGTGACTCCTCCGTCAGCGCAGCCAGGTCCACGAGTTGCTGGCTTGAACCCTCGCGATAGTACGACAGGCTCTGCTTCACGATGCGCGCCACGCGCTGCAATTCGGTTCCGGCGGTGTTCACCAGGTAGCGCGAATGTTCGTCCAGCGCAGCCTGGTTTTTCAGCAGATAGAGCGCATTAATCACCGACGATAGCGGGTTATTGATCTCGTGCGCGAGCGACGCAGCAAGCTGTCCGGCGGCCGCCAGTTTCTCAACCTTGTGCAGCTGTGCTTCGGCCAGCTGCTTTTCGGTGATATCGATCGACTTGCCCCCAATTAACCGCTTACCGTCGGCATCAATGACGGGAAACTTCACGGTGAGCCACGTATGCAAACCATCGGCTTCGTCTGTCTGTTCGATGAACTCCTGCGCCTTGTTGTCGCGCAGGACCGCGAGATCGTGCTCGCGGAACTGCTGAGCAGTCGCCTTGGGGAAAATCTCGAAGTCGGTTTTGCCTATAAAATCCGATACGAAACGAGCCTTATTTGTGCGATTCGCGTAAACATATGTTCCGGATTCGTCCTTTAGGTACTCTGCTCCAGGACTGTTATCAAGAAACGTCTCGAAGAGTACCCGGGTACGCCGCAGCTTAATGCGGGAACGGCGGCTCCATTCACCGCCCAACACCATGACCACGCCGAAAATCAAATAGACTACGGCGGCGATTAGATAGACGGGGTGTTCCCAGACAGCAAACGAATGGCGAGGAGGAACGAACCAGTAGGTGACCCCCAACAAGCCCAGGACTACCGACAGCGCCGACGGGCCAATGCCAACATACGCCGCCAGCACAGCGACAGTTGGAAACATCGTGATGAAAGGGGTGTAATTGCCGAGGTAGGGATCGAGCACCTGGCGGAGCAGCAAGGCTACGCCTGTGACGACTACGGCTAAGCCGTAACGGAATGGCCTGGACTTCGAGAACTGCGTCCACCGCGAAGCGCGCGTGTCCATCCTTCGGCCCCCAGGACAGTGATGTCTCTGCAGCAGGTATTAAGACAGCGATTCGACTAAGAAAGATGTTGGCTAGAACTATAGCAAACCGCCCTTCCTGGAGACTCCTAGATTAAGAGGGTGGGGCTGAAGATGTACTACGGCCGTCAACGGGTTGTGCATTGCCGGTGCAGAAAAAACAGGCGCGGATCGCACCGCACACGCAAGTTCGAGACGCTTGCCGATCATGATGCGCGGACCGTAAGCTCAGGCGGTCACCGTGGACTGAAGCAGGTCTTCGATGCGAATCGGCAGCTCGCGTACGCGCACGCCGGTCGCGTGATAGGTCGCCGACGTAAGAGCTGAGGCCACGCCGGTCAGGCCGATCTCGCCTATGCCGCGCGCACCGTACTCATTCAGCTTGATGTCGGGATAATCCAACAGAATCACTTCGATATTCGGAATATCCTTATTCGTCGGCACCAGATAATCAGCGTAGTTGCTGTTCACCGGATGCCCGTTGCGGGCGTCGTAGACGGTTTCTTCGAACAAGCCCATGCCGATGCCCATCACTACTCCGCCCATAATCTGGCTGTGGCCGGTCTTGGCGTTCATGATGCGGCCGCCGTCCAGCACCGTCAGCCATCGCGTGATGCGCAGGCGCGCGATGCCAGGATCAATCTCTATTTCGCAGAAGTGCGCGCCGAAGGAGTGGATGGAATACTTCTTGCTGTTCTCTGTTTCCTCGCTGCGCGCCTGCGCGTCGACCGAGGAGAGGCGTCTCAGTTTAAGAACTTCCTCGAAGGCCACGCCCGTGTCCGGAGATTTGTCCTGCGTGTGCACGCGTCCATTGGTGATCTGCAGAGTCTTCGGATCGGCGCCCTGGAACGGCGATTGAGTGGTGCCCACTGCAACCTTCAGCAGGGTTTCGCGAGCCTGCTCGGCGGCGTTTGAGATTGCCGGCAGTACGGTGGCTGTCGCCGCCGACCCGCCCGAGGTCGGTCCCGGCGGCAAATCACTGTCGCCGAGCAGAACTTTGATTTTGTCTATTGGAATGCCGGTCTTATCAGCGACCACCTGCGCGAAGATTGTGTAGGTTCCCGTGCCAATGTCCTGACAGGCGCACGAAACGCGCGCCGTGCCATCGACCAGCAGACGCACCCGAACATCGGCGGTGCTGCGGCTTCCCGGCCACGTGCAGGTCGCCATGCCCCAACCCAGGATTTTGTCGCCATTGCGCATCGATCCGACCTGCGGATTCCGCTTGCTCCAGCCGAAGCGCTCCGCCCCCTGCTGATAGCACTCGCGCAGATGTTTACTGGAGAACGGCAGGTTCTTGCCTTCGTCCTGCTCGGCATAGTTCTTCAGGCGCAGCTCAAGTGGATCCATGTTGAGCGCAACCGCCAGCTCGTCCATGGCGGACTCGATTGCGTACAGTCCCGGCGTTGTTCCGGGGCCACGCATCGGCGTTGGCGTGCCGACGTTCAAGTGGACCAGGTGCTGCACCGCGCTGACATTCGGGCAGCTATACAGCATAGGAGTCGGATCGGTGCAGCGCTCGACGTAATCGTCGACCATCGAGGTCTCCTGCTGCACCTCGTGAATCGTGGCCTCCAACTTGCCGTCGCGACTGGCGGCCAGCCGCACTCGCTGCTGCGTATAGGGACGATGTCCGACGGTGGTGAACATCAGCGGCCGCGTCACCGTGACTTTTACCGGGCGTCCGACGTGTCGCGCTCCAGCCGCCGCCAGCAACGACTGCGGCCACGGGAACAGCTTGCTGCCATAACCGGCTCCCACAAACGGGGAGATGATGTGCACCGACTCCAACGACATGTCGAGCATCTGGCAGACGGTGTTGTGATGGTTCACCACTCCTTGCGTGGTCTCGTAAAGCGTGAGCTTCTCTTTGGTTTTGTCCCAGACGGCGATGGTGGCGTGCATTTCCATCGGGTTGTGGGTTTCGACCGGGGTGATGTAAGTGTGGTCTGTCTTGACCGCGGCCTGTGCGTAGGCACTTTCGGCGCCGCCGCGCGAATACTTGAACACCGGCGGATCTTTTGGCGCCGGCGCTTGCCCGAGCAGCACCAGCGGCTTCGTGGTCTGGTAGTTGACGCGAACTGCGGCGCCCGCAGCCTGCGCCTCTTCGAACGTTTCGGCGATGACCAGCGCAACATACTGGCCGTAGTAATAGACCACGTCGTCTTCGAAGGGCGGTCGCGTCTCGCCGGCGCGAATCATGCGCTCGAATCCCTGCGCCGGACGATACATGGGCTCGACGTTACCGTGATGAACGACCCCCAGGACACCGGGCATTTTTTCGGCCGCGCTCGAGTCGATGCTGACGATTCGACCGGAACCGATAGTACTGGTAACAGGCACGCCGTAGGTGACGCCTTCGATAGCGTGCTCCGAGCCATAGGGCGCGGCGCCGCTTACCTTCAGCTTGCCGTCGATTCGCGAAATAGGTTGTCCGATGACCGAGGTGCTCATGTCGTTCTCTTCTCCCGATGCGTTCACGCTTCCGTAGTAACGACGCGCAGCGCGCGGACCAGGCAAAGCTGCACCAGCTTAACCTTGAAGGCGTTGTCGTGCAGTGGACGCGCTCCGCGGACAGCTGCCGAAGCCGCGGCTTGGAAAGTCTTCTCGCCTACAGGATGCCCTTCGAGTTCCTTTTCCGCTTCGCGCGATCGCCAGGGCTTGGTCGCCACGCCGCCCAGTGCAACTCGCGCGGAACGGATGCGGCCGTCACTCACGCGAACCACAACAGCGGCGGATGACAGGGCAAATTCATAAGAAGCGCGGTCGCGAAGCTTCAGGTAATAGGAGCGTGTTCCATCAGCCAACGCTGGCAGCGTGACGTGTGTAATCAACTCGCCCGGTGCGAGAACGTTTTCCTTCTGCGGTGTGTTACCCGGGACAAGATAAAACTCATCCAGAGCGATGCTGCGCGAACCACTCGAGCCCTGCGTGTGCACGGTCGCCTCCAGTGCCATCATAGCCACCGCCATGTCGGACGGGTGGGTCGCGATGCAATGCTCGCTGGTGCCGAGAATTGCGTGAATGCGATTGAAGCCATCGATCGCCGCACACCCCGAGCCGGGATTGCGCTTGTTGCACGCGGCATACGCCGTATCACGGAAGTAGTAACACCGCGTGCGCTGCAGCAGGTTGCCGCCGGTGGTCGCCATATTGCGCAATTGCGGCGAAGCTCCCGAGCGCAACGCCTGCGACAGCACTGGGTATCGCTTCTGAATCAGCTCGTGATTGGCCAGATCGCTATTGCGGACCATCGCGCCGATCTGCACGCCGCCATCGCTGGTGCTTTCCACCCCCGTTAGCGGAAGCCGATTGATGTCCACCAGCGTCTGGGGTGTCTCTACGTTCAATTTCATCAGGTCGATGAGCGTCGTTCCACCGGCGACGAACTTCGCGCCCGCGATCCCGCCATTGGCAGAGACGGCGTCATCGACGGTTTTCGCGTCCTGATATTGAAAGCTTTGCATGATCTCAACTCCTCAGCGATTGGCTAGGCCTTCTTCCGTGCCGACTGCACGGCAGCCACGATGTTGTTGTAAGCGCCGCAGCGGCACAGGTTGCCGCTCATCATCTCGCGCACATCGTCGTCCTCCGGGCCCACGGGTTCGTTCAACAGGGCCGCGCCTGACATGATCTGCCCGGGGGTGCAGTAACCGCACTGGAAGCCATCGCACTCGATGAACGCGGCCTGCACCGGATGCAATTGATCGCCCTGTGCCAGGCCTTCGATGGTCGTAATCTTGTCGGCCTGATGCATCACGGCAAACGTAAGGCAGGAGTTCACCCGGCGTCCGTTGATGTGGACCGTGCACGCGCCGCACTGACCGTGATCGCAACCTTTCTTCGTGCCGAACATGTTCAGGTTTTCGCGCAAGGTATCGAGCAGCGTGGTGCGTGGATCAAGCGTCAGGCGACGTTCTTTGCCATTGATGTTAAGCGTGACCGGAATCGCGCCGGGAATCGTGCTGGGGATGTCTGCCGGCGTTTGAATTTCGGGATCGTGTACCGGCGTGCGAGCCAGCAACGGAGCGGCGGTTGCGGTGATTCCGGCTACGCCGAGTTGGGTTAGAAAGGTGCGGCGGGTTGGGCGCCCAAGAGCAGATGGCTGCTTACGCTCGTCGTCCAATTTAGCAGGCAGAATTGGGGGCTTGTCGTCCATGATGTCGAGCCTCGCGCGTTTGAGATGCGCTGGCCGGCGGGCTGGGTTCGCAGGGGTTGTCCAGAATTGATAATTTGTTCCGACGGTCGAAGGCGGCGAAATTTGAGGAGAGACTCCGAAGGCCGGAAATCTACCGGAGGCGAAGATGGGCACGTACGATTGTGCCCCCAGTGTCCTAGCACGTGCGAACCGCTAAATGCCTATTCTTCATCCTGTTGTAGACGAGAGATTACGCCCATATCTTCCAGCGTCGTCGTATCTCCCTTGACCTCGCCGCTGGAGGCCAGTTCCCGCAGCAGGCGCCGCATAATTTTGCCTGAACGCGTCTTGGGCAGTTGATCGGTGAAGCGAATGTCGTCGGGCTTCGCCATCGAACCGATCTCCTTCGCCACCCAGGCGCGCAGCTCCTCCTTCAACTCTGGCGAGGGCTTGTGTCCCATCTCCAGCGTGACGAACGCGGCGACGGCCTGACCTTTGGTCTCGTCAGGACGTCCGACCACCGCAGCCTCGGCGACCTTCTCATGTGCCACCAGCGCCGACTCGATCTCCATCGTACTGAGGCGGTGCCCGGAAACATTGAGCACGTCGTCAACGCGGCCCATGATCCAAAAGTAGCCATCGGCATCCTCGCGAGCGCCGTCACCGGTAAAGTACACGCCCGGAATATCGCTCCAATACTGGCGAACATAGCGCTCCGCATCGCCATAGACGGTGCGCAGCATCGATGGCCACGGCCGCTTGATGACCAGGTATCCACCGGAGCCGAGCGGCACACGTTCGCCCGCGCGGGTGACGACTTCGGCCTGAATTCCCGGCAGCGGACGCGTCGCCGAGCCCGGCTTGGTCGCAACCGCGCCTGGAACCGGCGAGATCATGATGGCTCCAGTCTCGGTCTGCCACCAGGTGTCGACGACGGGACAGCGGTTGCCGCCAATGACCTCGCGATACCACATCCAGGCCTCGGGATTGATGGGCTCACCCACCGTGCCGAGCAGACGCAGGCTGCTCAGGTCGTGCTTCTTCGGCCATTCGCTGCCCCACTTCATAAAAGTGCGGATCGCCGTCGGCGCGGTGTAAAGAATGTTGACCTTGTGTTTCTCGATAATCGCCCAGAAGCGATCGAAGGCCGGATAGTTCGGCGCGCCTTCATACATCACGCAGGTCGCGCCGTTCTGCAACGGGCCGTAGACGATGTAGCTGTGCCCGGTGACCCAGCCGATGTCCGCAGTGCACCAGTAGGTGTCGTCTTCTTTCAGATCGAAAACCCATTTCGTTGTGATGTACGTGCCAACGGAGTAGCCGCCGGTGGTGTGAACAATTCCCTTCGGCTTGCCGGTGGTGCCCGAGGTGTAGAGGATGTAGAGTGGGTGCTCAGAGTCGAGTTGTTCGGCGGGACAGTTGTCGCTGGCCTTCTCCATCAACTCGTGCCACCAGCAATCGCGGCCTTCCGTCCACGCGACTTCCGTCCCGGTGCGCTTCAACACGACTACGTGCTTCACTGTGGGACAGCGCTCCAAAGCCTCGTCCACAGCTGGTTTCAGCTTGACTTCGCTGCCTCGGCGATACGATCCGTCTTGGGTGATGACGGCAATGGCTTCCTGATCGGTGATGCGATCGACGAGTGCGTTGGCCGAGAATCCGCCGAAGATCACCGAGTGCACTGCGCCGATACGTGCGCAGGCCAGCATCGCCACCGGCAGCTCCGGGCACATGCCCATGTAAATGGCAACGCGATCGCCCGCCTTGATGCCGAGCGACTTCAGCACATTGGCGAACTTGCAAACCTCCGTCAGCAGCTGCTGATAGGTGTAGGTGCGGACCTCGCCGGGCTCGCCTTCCCAGATGATCGCGGCTTTGTTTTTTCGCCAGGTCGCCACGTGACGGTCAAGGCAGTTGTACGACAGATTAATTTTGCCGCCCAAAAACCACTTGGCCCACGGGCAATCCCACTCCAGCACCTTCGTCCACGGCTCGAACCAATGCAGTTCACGTGCGATGTCGGCCCAGAAACCTTCAGGATCCGCGGCAGCGCGAGCGCAAATCTCGTCGTACTCTTCCTTGCTGTGAATAAGAGCGTTCTTGCTGAACTCCGCCGGCGGCGGAAAGGATCGCTTTTCCTGCAGAATGGAATCGATATTCTGGGCTGCCTGAGGGGTACTGGACATCGAAAGTCCTCCGATGAATCCCGGGAATGTGTCTTTGAGGTCAAATTCTATTGTGAAAAGCGTAATTCGAAAACTGCGATTCCGTGAATTCCGATAAGCAGAGCACTGTCCATTCGATCGGTCCGGGCTTGACCTGTCTTTGCATCACCATTGGCGGGAGGCGATGTGGGGTAGAGGAGAGTGGTCAAAGCCTTCTGCCAGTCGGGTCTTATGCAAACCGAAGTTGAGGACCTCGATCTCCCGGCGAGAAATCAGGTTCTTGCCGGGCCCGACGGACCGAAGGTGATAAGACCTTCGCCTCCCGCCTTTTTGAGCCGTTGTGGGCGTGATTCTCGTTCCTGCAATGGGCCGGGGTCTGTGATTTCAAGTACGACCACATGTGACATGCATCACGACGGTGGCGAGCAAAGCGCCGAGTCTGGCGCCGGCGAAAGAATTCACCAAAGTCGCCTGCCGTAGGCACAAAGCGGCCCTTGGTGGCAGTTCAAGTAACTTGGTTCTCCTTCTACCAAAAGGGGATAGGCAGGATGGACTTGCTGTAGCATAGTAAGTGACGTAGGGAGGTAATGTGGGATCACCTTACGGCTTTGAGCTTGTTGAAAACTGCATAATTTGCAAGTTACGAAGCGACAGTTTTTTCTGTTCGCTTCCCAAAGCGGCTCTCGAAGCTTTCGACAAGATCAAATATTCCGCCTCCTATCCGGCCGGGGCAATCTTGTTTGTCGAGGGACAATCGCCACGGGGCATTTACATGCTGTGCAAAGGTCGCGTAAAACTGTCCACGACCTCGGCCGAAGGCAAAACTCTTATCCTGAAAATCGCCCAGCCCGGCGAAGTGTTGGGCATGCATGCCACGGTATCGACTACCCCGTACGAGATCACGGCCGAGACCGGGCAGCCCTGCCAGTTGAACTTCGTCAAGCGCGAAGATTTCCTGAACTTCCTTCAGAAACATGGTGATGCGTGCCTGAAGGCCGCGCAACATCTCAGCAAGGATTGTCAGAGCGCCTATCAACAGATCCGCAGCCTGGGCCTGTCGCACTCCGCGCCGGAGCGCCTCGCTCGTCTGCTGCTCGAATGGACAGCGACCACGCATGACCAAGCCGAACCGAAGGTCAAGCTGGCCCTGACGCACGAGGAAATCGCACAGATTATCGGCACCTCGCGCGAAACGGTCACGCGCGTCCTGGCAGATTTCCGCAAACGCCAAATCGCGGTGCTGAAGGGTTCCACGCTGACCATTCGCAACAAGCAGGTTCTGGAGAAGCTGGTCGGCGCGTAGAATTGCAACTTTCAAGATGTTCCGAGGCATATCGTTTCGGCGGTATGCCTTTTTATTTTCAGGGGAAACGGCTTCTCAACCCCAACTCATGGCAACCCCCTCCGCTTCCAAGGCTTCTCTCCTATCGAGAGTTGAAATTGGAGGAACCAGCTGTCCATGAATTCACCGCGTAAAGTACTTCTGATCGACAACGCTCCCGACCGCAAAGAACGCATCAAGGCGCTCAGAGAACGCGGCTACAACGTATTTCCGGCTCTGAAAATGGATGAGGCTCGCAGCCGCTGCATGCGCGGCGCCTACGATCTCGTCCTGGTCCACGCTGACGCTCAGCCTGAGCAGGCCATGCAGTTCTGCGACGAGATCCGCAAACAGTGTCCTAAGCAGCTCCTGCTGATGTCGAGTCGTAACACCGGCGAGCGCGATTACACCGTGGGAGCAGATATTCCTACACTCGTCCAACGAGTCGACCGCCTGCTGCAGAACGAAGGTCAGTCGACGAACCTCGCCAACGCCGCGTAAAGCGAGCCGAGATCGCTAACGGCTGCCGGCCGCGTCCGCTGCCGGCAAATGGTTACGGTGGTCGGCGACTAACCGCTTCGCCTGATGTATCAGTTCCGGCAGCCGGAGCTGTGTGCCTCGCGAGAGCTTGTTGCAGACCTCAAAGGACCACCCTGCCAGGGTAATGGCAAACGCGTTGGGGACATCCCCGTATAGCTGCTCCGCCGCTGCTACCAGCGACGCGGGATCGAGGTGGTGCGTGAACCCAACGGGCGTGTTGCTCGGCCAGATCGGCTTGCAATTTACCGCGCCTGGTTCGTCGGCGTGGGCAGCGTCGAGAAAGATCACCAGCTGGCTACGAGAGATGTCATCGGCCATCTCCGGCGTGAGTTGCTGGCAGGCGATGACTTCTACCTGTACGTCGTCGTGAAAATGGCGTTCTAACTCGCGGGCAGCATGCAGACCCACCGCGTCGTCCCCGCGCAGGGCATTGCCATAACCAATAATCAGGATCTCAGGCACTTCGGCTCTCCCCGGATTCATACCACAGTGAAGTGACGTCAGAGGCGGCGCTGCCCTCTGCCGTCTCTCATGCTTAGACCGTTGCGAGAATTTGCGATGTGCCGACCCTCACGCAGAACAGTGATAGCGAGGTGACTTGGAATGTTGGGATCGGCTCAGGATTCGATCTCGGCGAGTTCGCCCATCTGCTTCAGGTAGTCGAGTGTGCGGAGCGCTTCCTCTTCGTTCAACAGGCTGATGGCGAAGCCGACATGCACGACAGCGTAGGCGCCGACGATTGCCTCGGGAACGTATGCCAGGCTGACTTCCTTCACCACTCCGCCAAAGCTGACCCGAGCGGTGCGTGCGAAGTCTTGACCGATGATACTCAGGATCTTTCCCGGAACTGCCAGGCACATACCGTCGTCCCTCCGTCTGCTTTTTCAGGCTAGGACTTCACCATCACAAAAGTCTGTGATGGATGAACATCAGGTTTGGCCGGGACATCACCGAAGCAACAGCGTATGTTTGAGAAGATAAAGAGTTATTGCGAGTTGCCGCACCTCCCTGCTTACCCGATCGAGATGGCGGCTTGGTAAGGTATTTCACGCTCGATTGAGGACCTGCCGGGGGGCGGTCCCTGGGAGGTGGCGTGCACCTGCACGCACTGGATTACGTGCTGTGGGTGTCTGCGCCGTTGTTGCAGGGTACCATCCTGTTCATCCTGCACAGGCGCGGTCTTGCGGCTCAACTTCCCTTTTTCTGTAGCTACGTGGCGTTTCAAGTTGTGTCGGACCTTTATTTGATGGGCATCGCCATGGTCTCGTACACCATGTACTACTACGCGTACTGGGCGGGGACAGCGATCACCGTACTGCTCACCCTGGCGCTCATCGACGAGCTGTTTCGACTGTCGTTTCGCAACTTCACCGCGATTCGCGATCTTGGTACGCGCATCTTCCGTTGGGCGGCGTTGCTGGTATTTTTCGCCGAGATCATCAGCCTCGACATGCGCGCCAAAGGCGTGGTCAGTCTCACCCAGCAAATTCTGATCGCTGATCGTGCGGTTCGAATTCTGATGTGTTCGTTGGCCGTTCTCCTGCTGCTGGGAGCTTCGATCCTGCGTATTCCCTGGCGCAGCGCCCTGTTTGGCATTGCCTTGGGCTTCGCCTTCTTCATGTCAACACGCGCGCTGCTGGACAGTGTCTACCTCGACAAGTTCGCCAACCGAACCTTTCTGGTACGCGGCAACAGTCTCTTGTACATCTCGTCCTGTCTCGTCTGGCTGGGCTATGCCTCTTACGGCAATCCCGTCCCGGAGCCGATTTTGTCCGGCCCGGAGCTTGCCGACGGCGCGTCCGAAGTCGACCAGAGAACCCTGCTGGAAACGATCAACGCTGTGGTCGAGCGCTCCATGGAAAACACGAGAAAAGAGCCCTAGCGCCGACCAAACCCGCGAATCCTTATAATGAATGTTTCCACTTTTGGTAACCAGGAAGCCCTGTGGCACTTGATCAGAAGATTTACGAGCTGCGCAAAGAAAAGCTGAAGCAGATTGAAGCGCTGGGACAGCTGGCCTATCCCTATCGCTACGAAACCAGCCACGCCATTCCACAGATCGTCGAAACCTTCTCCGCAAAAACGGTGGAGGAGCTGGAGTCGCCGCGAGTTGAGGTCAGCGTCGCCGGACGCCTGATGTCGATTCGCGTGCAGGGCAAGGCGGGCTTCGCTCACCTTCAGCAGGGCGGCAAGCGGCTGCAGATCTACGTGCGCCTGGACGCCGTCGGCGAGAAGGCTTTCCAGCTGTATAAGCTGCTCGACGTCGGCGATTACATCGGCGTGAAGGGTTATCTGTTCCGCACACGCACCAACGAATTGACCGTGCATGTCGAAGAACTCACCTTCCTGGTGAAGGACCTGCTTCCCTTGCCTGAGAAGTGGCACGGCCTACAGGACGTGGAGACGCGCTATCGCCGCCGCTATGTCGACCTGACCATGAATCCCGAGGTGCGCGAGGTCTTCCTGAAGCGCGCCAAGGTCGTGCAGTCGATGCGGCGCTTCCTCGACGACAATGGCTTCGTCGAAGTCGAGACCCCGATGATGCATCCCATCGCCGGCGGCGCCGTAGCCAAGCCGTTCACCACGCATCACAACACGCTGGATATCGATCTCTATCTGCGCATCGCGCCGGAGCTGTATCTGAAGCGACTGGTGGTCGGCGGGATTGATCGCGTGTACGAGATCAACCGTAACTTCCGGAACGAGGGCATCTCGACCCAGCACAATCCCGAGTTCACCATGCTGGAGTTCTACATGGCCTACGCGGATTACCGCGACATGATGGACTTCACCGAAGCCATGCTGGCACAGATCGCGCGCGACGTGAACGGCACGACCATCGCGCACTTCAACGGGCATGAGATCGACTTCGGTAAGGTGCAGCGTCTGTCGATGCGCGAGGCCATTATCCAGTTCTGGCCGGAGAGCGCGGGCGAGAAGCCGCAGATGGAGGACTTCTCCAGCTCTGAGCAGATTGCCGCGATGGTGCATCGCTACAATGCCGGCAATCCTCACATCCCGTACGATCGCGCGGCGCCCAACGGCAAGACCATCGCCGAGATCTTCGAATTCGTCGCCGAGCCGCACCTCATCCAGCCCACGTT
>DATHQX010000240.1:0-18432 GCA_035482295.1 Verrucomicrobiia bacterium | reverse complement strand
CGCTCGAGCAACTCCTCGGCCTCCTCGCGGCCGTCGCGGCCAAAGTACGCGTGCAGCAGATAGACCATTGCCCACAAATGGCGGCCTTCCTCAACGTTCACCTGGAATAGATTGCGCAGGTCGTAGAGCGACGGCGCCGTGTGTCCGAGCATGCGCTGCTGCTCGACCGACGCGGGCTCGGTGTCGCCTTGCGTAACGATTAGGCGACGCAACGTGGAACGGTACTCGCCCGGAATCTGCTGCCACACTTCCTTGCCGTAGTGATCGCCGAAGCCGATCTTGCGCTCGGGATCTTGATTGGCGAGGAAGATGCCCCAGCGGTATTCGGGCATGCGCACGTAGCCGTACGTGGCCCAGCCTTTGGCGTCGACCGAAGTCGCGGTGCGCAGGTAAACGTCGGCGACCTGGAAATCTTTCGGGCCGAGTTCCGTCCACCAGTTCAGGAATTCCGGCTGCCAGTGTTCCAGCGCGCGCTGCAACGTGCGATTCGATCCCAGATCAACGTTGTTAGGAATGCGGTCCTGATAATTGATTGCCATCTGATGCTCCTAAATGTCCTGTTCCGAATAAGCAGGCCTTTTGTCAGGGCACGACTTCAGTCGTGCCGCACGGCGTCTTCTTAACAACGGGCTTTAGCCCTGCATGCCGTATCCAGCGGTTGAAGCCGCGATTAACTCGCTGCATGCGCGGCACGAGTAAACTCGTGCCCTGATACAAAGCCGAAATCGCAGGAAAATCTCGCGTCCCGCTATACCCGTTCCCAGTTGAACTTCGCCTTCGAGCCTTTGCCGAACAGCTTCAGCGCGCCGTGCTCGCCGGTCGCATTCGGACGAATAAACACCCAATTCTGCCAGGCCGACAACCGGCCGAATACCTTCGTCTCCAGCGTCTCGGCTCCGGGGAATCGCAGGCTGGCTTCCATGCCGGTGAGCGCATCGGGAGAAAGGCTGGCGCGCTCTTCGATGGCCATGCGTACCTCATCTTCCCAGTCGAGATCGTCGGGCGCCACGGTGATCAAGCCCAGCTCCAGAGCTCGCTTGGGGCCCAGCAGTTTCCCCTTTTCTTCGATAGCGGCGCCCATATGAGTGGCGTCAGCGCTGAAGCGCGTTTCCAGGCGTCCACGATCGTTGACCGTCGGCAGCAAGCCAAAGTTGAAGTCGTCAAGCGCGATTTTGGGCGCGTCGCCTTCTTCCTCCGCAAGAGCGAGCATGTAGCTACGATCGGCGGCCAGCGCCAGCTCGAACAGCAGGCCGGCAAAGCACGAACCCGGCTCGATGATGGCGTACATGGTGCGCGAAGAAACGTCCAGCCGCGCGAAAGTGCGGCGCAGCATGCTAACTGTTTCGTGCACAAGCCAGTCATTCTGATTGGCGAGAACCATAGCGTCAGACGCCAGCACCGTCTGCGGATCGCCTTGGGTCTTCAGCAGCAGCAACCCGAGCTCCAACTCGTTGACGCGCAGCATCAGAATGGCGTCATCGAGTTCGCGCGCCATCTGCAGCGGCCACCACTGATCACCGGCAGCGTGGATCGCATCGATGGTCTGCGGTTGCTCGCCCTCCGGCGCTTTCGCCGTGAGCGTCACCGTCCGCGCCGCGCGATCGAAGGTCACGTCGACATACTTGTAGTGATATCCGTTGTCGTCGATGGTGCGATCCACCGGATTCAGCTTGATGCCCTTGGCGTCTGCCGCGCGAGTCGAAGCCTGCGCGAGCCGTTCCGCTCGGGCACGCACCGCTTCCTGGAACTTTGCCGGCGCGGCAATTTCATCAACCAAGCCCCATTCCTTCGCGCGCTCACCTTTCACGCCGTCAGGATTGGTGCAGAACATGTCGGCTAGATCGCGGCGCACCTTGCGCTTGTCGACCACACGGGTCAGTCCACCGGTGCCCGGCAGCACGCCGAGCAGCGGAACCTCCGGCAAGCTGACGGCGCTGGAACGGTCATCGATGAGCACGATCTCGTCGCAAGCCAGTGCGAGCTCGTAGCCGCCGCCCGCGCAGGTGCCGTTGATAGCAGCCAGGAATCTCAGCCCATCGTGCTCGCTGGAGTCTTCCATGCCGTTGCGGGTCTCGTTGGTGAACTTGCAGAAGTTCACCTTCCAGGCGTGGGTGGAGGAGCCGAGCATGTAGATGTTGGCGCCGGCGCAAAACATTCGATCACGCGCGCTGGTCAACACCACACAGGCGACTTCCGGATGCTCAAAGCGGATGCTTTGCAGAATGTTGTGGAGTTCGATGTCGACGCCCAGGTCGTACGAGTTGAGCTTCAGCTTGTAGCCCGGCCGCAGTCCGCAATCTTCGTTGACGTTCATGGCCAGGGTGGCAATGCGGCCGTCGATGGTCAGCCGCCAATGGCGGTACTCTTCCACAGGCGCGTCAAAGGTGACGAGCTCCGCTTCTTTAACTTCAGGCATGCAGGTGAAATCTCCTCAAAGGTCAGCGCCGAACGGCGGTCACATCCCCACGTGATATTGATGCATTATAGTGCATTTTAGCAAAGCGCGCTCAGGAATTATTTTGCATGTCTCACAGTAAAGCTTCAGCTTTCTCTGAGTGTCTCGATCAACTGGTTCGCCGCCTGCTCGGGACTTATCTCGCTGGTGTCGATGCTTAAATCGGCCTTGCGGTAAAGCGGTTCGCGGACCTCGAGAATGCGCTTCAGGTCCGACATCGACTCGCGATTGTCGGCCATGGGACGCATGTCGCCTTGGGCGATGACGCGTTGCATGTGCTCCTCGGGCGTCGCGCGCAGCCAGACGGTGTAGCACATGGTTAGCAGGCGTTCGAAGGTCGCCGGTTCGGAGACCAGGCTTCCGCCGGTCGCCAGGACGAAGCGCGGATAGCGCTCGATGACCTGGTCGAGGCAGCGCCGCTCCAGGCGGCGAAAGCCGCCCTGGCCATAGAGGTCGAAGATGGCGCTCAGCCCGACTCCGCTCTCCTGCTCGATGAGGCGGTCGAGTTCGAGGAACGGGATTTCCAGTTTTTCGGCAAGAAGCGCGCCCAGCGTGGATTTGCCGGCGCCGCGCAATCCGATGAGGGCGACCCGGCCGCGCCGCGCCTCCTGGTCGACCCCGCCGAAGTGCGCGACCAGTACTCGACGAGCTTCCGCCAACTCCGAGGCAGGAAGGCGTCGTAGAAACTCTGTAGTATGGACCAGATCAACCGGCGGTTCGGGACCCTGAAGGACCAGCGCCTCAACTGGAATGTCGAGGGCGTTGGCGATCTGCCGCAGCAGCAGGATTGAGATGTTGCCTTGCCCGGTTTCGAGTTGCGCAAGGTAGCGTTCGGAGACCCCCGAATCTCGCGCCAGGATCTTGCGGGTCATGCCTCGGCGGGCGCGGGTCTCGCGAACACGTTCGCCGACGAGCGTCAGGTACTCGGATTCGGCAGCCGATTCCTCTTCGGACGGGGCGGCTAGAGCGGCCTCGGGCAGGTCGCTGTCTTCCGCATGCACTATGTCGCGCTTCCGAGCCACGGTGGATGCATTATACTTCCGGAGCGGCACGTATAATAGTGCGAAGATGTGGGAAGAGCAGGAGCCGCGGGCCAGCTCGTGTGCGGGGACAAGCAGAAGATGCCAGTCGACATCACAATCCTGGTCGGCACCATGACTGGGACCGCCGAGATGGTGGCGCAAGAGGTCCAGCAGGCGCTGGAGACCGCCGGCCACCGGGCCAGCATCCAGGTCATGGACGGACTGGATGCCGGCGTGTTTCAGAGCGGCGGGACATTTCTCATCTGCACCTCGACTTACGGCAGCGGCGACGTGCCTGACAACGCCCAGGCATTGTTTAACAGTTTAGAAACCGAGAAACCGAACCTCAGCAACATTACCTATAACGTGATTGCCCTTGGGGATTCGACCTACAAAGACACCTTCTGCCACGGCGGTATTCGCTTCGACAAGCTTCTGTCCGAACTCGGCGCTCGCCGGGCGGGCGACATGCTGATGCACGATGCGAGTTCCGGCACGTTGCCGGAAGAAGATGCCGCGAAGTGGATCGTGCCCTGGGTAGAGCAGCACCTGTCTTCATCGGAGATTGCATAATCATGGCAAGTACAGTTGAGAATCGCATTGCATCGGAAGCTAAGGTGCTGCAAAGCTACCTCGGCGGTAAATGGCAGGCGGGTGCGGAGCAGGGCGCTGCTCTGGTGAATCCCACAACCGGGGAGACCGTCGCCTGGGCGAGTTCCAAGGGGCTGGACCTGAAGGCTGCGCTGGAATACTCCCGCAGTGTGGGAGGTCCGGAGTTGCGCAAGCTTTCTTATGCACAGCGGGCGGAGTTGCTAGGCAAGATCGCCGATGCGCTGGCGGCGCGCCGCGATGAGTGGTTCGAGATCGCGCGCAAAAATTCCGGCAACACCAAGGCCGACGCGACGATCGATGTTGACGGTTCGATCGGCACGCTGAAGTATTTTGCCAAAATCGGTGGCAAGCTCGGTGACGCGCATTTCCTTCGTGATGGTGCGCCGATGCGTCTGGCGCGCGATGCCAACTTCCAGGGACTTCACGTCGGCGTCCCGCTGGACGGCGTCGCCGTCCACATTAATGCTTTCAACTTCCCGGCGTGGGGATTGTGGGAGAAGGCCGCCGTGAGCCTGCTGGCGGGCGTGCCCGTTTTGGAGAAACCGGCGACTTCGACGGCATGGCTGGCGCAGGAGATGGTGAGCGCAGTGATCGAAGCCGGAATTGTTCCGGACGGAGCTCTGTCGATCTTGTGTGGCTCGCCGAATGATCTGCTCGATCATCTTCAGTTAGGCGATGTTGTCGCGTTCACCGGTTCAGCCGACACCGGCGAGAAGATCAAGCAGCACAAGCGCATTCGCCAGCAGAACATTCGCGTGAACATCGAGGCCGACAGCCTGAATTCGGTGCTGCTTGGTCCGGATGTCGCGCCCGATTCGCCGGAATTCGGCTTCTTCGCGCGTGAGGTCATGCGCGAGATGACCTCCAAGGCCGGGCAGAAGTGCACGGCGATCCGCCGCATCCTGGTTCCACAAGACAAGCTGCAGGCGGCGATCGACGCGATCATTGCTTCGCTAAAGATGCAGGTAGTCGGCGATCCGGCGAATGCGATGACGAGCATGGGACCGGTGGTCAACATGGCCCAGCGCAGGGCGGTGGAAGACGGCATTGCCAAGTTGAAGACGCAGGCCGATGTCGCGTACACGGCGGAGGACTTTGCACCGCTCGATGCTGACGTCAGCCGCGGCGCGTTTGTTTCGCCGACGCTGCTCCAGGCTCGCGACGCCGGCAATGCAGACGTGATTCATGAGGTTGAAGTCTTCGGTCCTGTGGCTACCGTCGTTCCTTATCGCGACAAGCAGGATGCGTTTGCGCTAGCGCGTCGCGGCGGCGGATCGCTGGCGGCATCGGTTTACAGCGGCGATGCGGCGTTCTTAACCGAAGCCGGCGCAGCGCTGGGAACGACGCACGGACGTGTGATGTTGATCGATCCGGCGATTGGCGACAGCCACACCGGTCACGGCATCGTGCTGCCATCGTGCACGCACGGTGGACCGGGACGCGCCGGCGGCGGCGAGGAACTCGGCGGCCTGCACGGCTTGTGGTTCTACCACCAGCGAGTCGCACTGCAGGGCTCGGCAGCAACGCTGACGGCAATCAACGAGCGGACGGCAGATCCGCACGAGTAATCTGTGGAGCTTTCGTATTACAACGCAGCCGTCGACCTGCTGGAGCGCAATCTTACGCCGGAGCGCGCTGGCCGGATCGCCTTCATCGACGCGGCTGGCCCGCACTCCTATGCGGAGCTGGCTGAGCGAGCGAATCGTTGCGCCAATGTGTTGCGCGAACTTGGGGTGCATCCTGAGCAGCGGTTGCTGCTGTGCTTATACGACAGCATCGACTTTCCAGCATGCTTTCTGGGCGCGATCAAGGCGGGCATCGTGCCGGTGCCGGTCAACACCATGTGGTCGGCGAGCGATTATGCGTATGTGCTGAGCGACAGCCGCGCCAGCGCGGCGATCGTCTCTGAAGAGCGACTTGCGGCGATGTCGGAGGCTGCGCAGATCAGCGGTTGGACCGGGCGAATGGTAGTCGCCGGGGACAACAGCAGCGGCGATCTGCAGCTCTCCCGATTGATGGAGGCGGCTGGACCGACCTGCGAACCGTTTCCGACACGACCGGACGACGCCTGCTTCTGGCTGTACTCTTCGGGTTCGACGGGTCGCCCCAAGGGCGCGGTGCACGTGCAGACCAGCCTTGTGCAGACGGCCGAGCTTTACGGACAGAGTGTGCTCGGCGTCACCTGCGACGACGTGATTTATTCCGCGGCAAAGCTGTTCTTCGCCTATGGGCTGGGCAATGCGCTGACGTTCCCGATCTCTGTGGGTGCAACGTCGATCTTGTTTCCGGGACGGCCCAAGCCACCGGAAGTGAATCGCATCCTGCGCGAGCAGAGACCGACGATTTTCTTCGGCGTTCCGACGCTGTTCAGTTCACTGCTGGCTTCGTCGGATTTGCCGCGTCGCGGCGAGCACGCACTGCGACTATGCGGGTCGGCCGGAGAAGCTCTGCCCGAGCCAGTGGGCAAGGCCTGGACGGAGCATACGGGAGTGGAGATCATCGACGGCATTGGATCGACGGAGATGCTGCACTGCTTCGTCTCCAATCGTCCCGGGGCGGTGCGCTACGGAACCTCGGGTATTCCGGTGCCAGGGTATCGCGTGCGACTGGTGGACGAGTTGGGAGCGGAAGTTCCAACGGGCGAGATTGGCGAGTTGCAGGTTGCCGGGCCGACTACTGCTGCAGGTTACTGGAACAATCGCGAGAAGACCCGCTCGACATTTATTGGAGACTGGATGCGCACCGGCGACAAATATCGCCAGGATGATGATGGCTCTCTGATTTATTGCGGACGTAGCGACGACATGATGAAAGTCGGCGGCATCTGGGTGTCGCCGATGGAGGTGGAGTCAGCACTGATTGCGCACGATGCCGTGCTGGAAGCTGCCGTTGTGGCCGCGACGGATGAGAGTGGGCTGGTCAAACCGAAAGCCTTCATTGTGCTGAAGGATGGCGCCGCAGCTGACGATGCCATGCGGCAACAGTTGCAAGACTTCGTGAAGGGCAAACTGGCGCCGTACAAGTACCCTCGCTATATCGAGTTCATGAGTGAGTTGCCCAAGACGGCGACGGGCAAGTTGCAGCGATATCTGCTGGCGAAAAGGGAAAAGCAAAAAACGGGTTGAACCGGAACGAACCAGGACATGGATCCAGCAACTACAAAAGGCAAAGTTATCGCCGGCGGCAAGCGCCTGGAGACGTTGTGGATTGAGCCGCGCAGTTCGGCACGGCCGACGCTGGTCATGCTGCATGAGGGTCTGGGGTCCGTAGCGTTGTGGAAGGACTTTCCCGCGAAGCTGGCCGGGCGCACGGGCTGCGGCGTGCTTGTCTACTCGCGTTACGGTCATGGCAATTCCGAAAAGCTCACGGAGACACGGCCGGTTCGCTTCATGCATCACGAAGGCGAAGTGGTGTTGCCGGAATTGCTCGACAAGCTCGGCATTGTGAAGCCTGTGCTGATCGGGCATAGCGACGGCGGATCGATTGCTCTGATCTTTGCGGGGCGCTATCCAGACGCCGTGAGTGGCCTGATCCTGGAAGCGCCGCACATTTTCGTCGAGGATCTGAGCGTCGCCAGCATCGCGCAGGCGAAGACCACATACGAGACGACGGATTTTCCACAGCGGCTTGGACGCTATCATGCCAATGTCGATGCGACGTTCTGGGGCTGGAACGATATTTGGCTCGATCCGGAGTTTCGTTCGTGGAACATCGAGGAGTATGTACCCCGGACCACCTGCTCAGTACTCTGCATACAAGGCGAGCAGGACGAGTACGGTACGATAGCGCAGGTCGAATCGATCAAGGCCGGAGCCCCGCAGACGCAGATTGCGATGTTGCCGAACTGCAAGCACTCACCGCATCGGGATCAGGAAACCAGGACGTTGGAACTGATGGGGGAATTTATCGGGGCGATTGGAGCGGAAGTCACGATATCGGCGGCTTCGCAGCAATCGTGAAAATTGCACTATAGGGGCTCTTCGACTGCGCGTCCGCCCGCCGCAAATGCCGGGGCGGAAAGGCAACGGCGCGGACGCTCCGCTCAGGATGACAGATACTAATGAAGAGTACGAGTAGCGGCTTGAGTGGTTATCGTTAATGGTTTTGCCAAGTGCTGATTGCTGACGGCTATTTGCCAGGAGCTTTTCATGTCTGAGTGGGTACACACTTTCAAAGGCGCGGTGCTGGCGTCGGAATATGACGATGCAAGCCACATGAACTCGCGCATGTACGTTTCGCGCTTCGATCAGGCGACGTGGTTCCTGCTGCATGCCATCGGCATGACGCCGGCGTCGATCAAGCAGCAGAATCAGCGCATCGCCATCGTGCGCCAGAATTATCAATTTCTGGAGGAGTTGCGCGGGGGCGAGTTGGTGGAGATCAAGAGTGGCTTTCTTGCGGTCGGCGAGAAGTACTTCCGCTTTATCCACCAGATGTATAACGACGAAACGGGAAAGCTCGTCGCAACCTGCGACAGCGTGGCGGTGCAGGCGAGTCTGGAATCCGGGAAGAGTATTGCGCTGAGCGCGGCGCTCCAGGAGAAGGCGAAGCGATACCTGGTGACGTCCAATGTGCCGCTGGACGCGGCAGTGGGATAAGCCGCCCGCGATTTTGGCTGGCTTTCACATCGGGGAGAGTCAATCCGATCGGGCTTTGTATCAAGACACGACTTAACGTCCGGGCCACTGGCGTCTGACCACTCGCCCCGGCATAATTGCTGCATGCCCTCCGGCAAAGATTTGCAGAAGAAGCTCGACACTCTGCGCGACAAGATCCGCTACCACGAACATCGTTACTACGTGCTCGACTCGCCCGAGATCACTGACGCCGAATTCGATCGTCTGATGGACGAGCTGATCGAGCTGGAAAAGCAGCATCCCGAGCTCATCACGCCCGACTCTCCGACACAGCGTGTTGGCGGACAGGTCAGCGGTCAGTTCGCCAGCGTGCGGCATTCCACGCCAATGCTGTCGCTCGCCAAGACCACCAGTGAGGCCGAGCTGCGCGACTGGGAGCGACGTGTCCACGACCTGACTGGCATAACGAAGGTCGATTACGTTTGCGAGTTGAAGCTCGACGGCATGTCGATGGCGCTGCGCTTCGAGAAGGGACGCTTGGCGCTGGGCATCACCCGCGGCAACGGCACCGAGGGCGAAGACGTCACCGCCAACGTTCGCACCATCCGCAGCATTCCGCTGAACATCTCAGCGCAGCAACTGAAGAAAGCCGGCCTGCCAGAAGCCTTCGAAGTGCGCGGCGAGCTGCTGATGCCGAGTTCTTCATTCATCCGCATGAACGAAGAGCAGGAGCAGAAAGGCCTCGCCAAGTTTGCCAATCCGCGCAACGCCACCGCCGGCACGGTGCGGCAACTTGATCCGCGGATCACGGCTTCGCGTCGTCTGGACTTTTTCGCCTACGGCCTGCTCGTCGACGGTCATACGATCTTTGATCGGCACTCCGAAGCGCTGAAAGCCTTGCAGGCAGCGGGCTTCAAGGTGAATCCCAATCACCGCCTGGTGCACAGCATTGAGGAAGTGTGGAAGTTCATCGGCGAATGGGAGGCCGAGCGCGAGACGCTTCCCTACGAAACCGACGGTATCGTCGTCAAAGTCGACCGCGTGGGACTGCAGCAGGAATTGGGCTTCACCGGCAAGGCGCCGCGCTGGGCCATCGCTTTCAAGTACGCCGCGCGTTCGGGCGAAACGCAGATCGAGGACATCCAGGTGCAGGTGGGTCGCACGGGCAAGCTGACGCCGGTGGCCTGGCTGACACCGGTGCCGATCGGTGGCACGACCGTGAGCCGCGCAACGCTACACAACATGGACGAGATCGAGCGGCTGGGCGTGCGCATCGGCGACTGGGTGCTGGTCGAGCGCGGCGGCGACGTCATCCCGAAGGTCGTGAAGGTGCTCGAGGACAAGCCGCGCGGCCACAAAAAATTTCACATGCCCGAGCACTGTCCGGTGTGCGGCGGAAACGTGGTGCGCGACGAGGGCGAGGCCGATCATCGCTGTGTGAACGCGAACTGTCCGGCGAAGCTGCGCGAAACCATTCGGCACTTCGCCTCGCGAGGTGTGCTGAACATCGAGGGCATGGGCGATTCGTTGGTCAATCAGCTGGTGGAGTCGGGGATGGTGAAGGATGTCGCCGACATTTACAGCCTGACCGAAGCCGATCTGATGAAGCTGGAGCGCATGGGGAAGAAGTCGGCCGACAACATCCTGAAGGAGATTGAAGGCTCGAAGAAGCTGCCGCTGGAGCGCGTGATTTACGGGCTCGGCATTCGCTTTGTCGGGGAGCGCACGGCGCAATTTCTGGCCGAATATTTCGGGTCGATTGAGGCGCTGATGGCTGCGAGCGAAGAAGAACTGCAGCAGGTGAACGAGATTGGACCGCGCGTGTCGGCGGCGATACGCGAGTTCTTCGACGAGCCGAAGAATGTCGCGCTGGTGAAGCGGCTGGAGAAAGCAGGGCTGAAGTTTACCGGCGAGAAGAAGCAGCGCGGAACAACACTGGCAGGGAAGACGTTCGTGCTGACCGGGACTCTCCCGACCTACTCGCGCGACGAAGCCAAGCAGATGATCGAAGATGCCGGCGGAAAGGTGGCCGGGTCGGTGAGCAAGAAGACGGATTACGTCGTTGCCGGAGAGGATGCAGGGTCGAAGCTGGATAAGGCTCGTGAATTAGGTGTCGCTGTGATTGATGAGAAAGAGATGGAGAAGTTGGTGAAGGGGTGAGCGAGACCCTTCGGTTGCGGGTTGAACCGCAGATCCTTCGACTCCGCGTCCGCCCGCCGCTAAAGCAGCGGCGGAAAAGCAAAGGCGCGGACGCTGCGCTCAGGATGACAATCGTATGATTGAGCGCGATCGGTAAAGCATCGCACCGGCGGTGAGAAACTTCTTTAACGCGGGAAAGCGTGTTCCGCATACGCAATTCCTACGACACCAGGTACCCGTTAGCCTCGTCTTCCGGAGCGGTGATGCCCTGTGGCAGCTGGCCGCCGTTGTAGTCGGCCATGCGGTTCTTCCACTTCAGGAATTCCGTAATCGTCTGCGGCTCGATGCGAACTTCCACGCGGCGCAGGCTGGCCAGCAGCAGGTTCATCTCCTTCACGAATCCAACCTGCGTGCGTAGGTCGACGCGAGCCGGCTTCACCATCAGCTCTACTTCCCGACCGCGACACTCGAGCAGCCCCCAGTGTTTCGGCAACTCCGCTGGCGCAATCACGCCTGCCGGCGCCATGTACAGCCGTCGGCTGCCCAGTCCTTCTGCGGGCTTCACACGAAATGGTTTGCCTGCGTCGGCGAGAAAATCTCCACGTGAGACTTTGCACTCCACCAGCACCGACTGGCACGACGCCTTCCAGCCGATGACGTCAGGCACTTCGCCGGTCGCGCAGTACTGCTCCGAGAGCACGATGCCGCAGGCGTAGCGCGAGCGCAGCCAGTCGGCGGCGCGGGCGACAAGTTGTGCGTGCTTCATGGCTGGCGAGGTCTTGGGCACAAATCCGTTGTAACGCGGAATCCGGGTTCGCGGGAGTACCCACCGAGTGGCTAGCCCGCGATTTTGTTATTATCAAAGATTCGCATGGGGTGGATGATCCAGGCAGAGAACGTCCGCAAGACTTACCGCATCGGTAAAGTCGATGTGCCGGCGTTGCGCGGGGTTTCGCTGGCTGTAGAAAAGGGCGAGTTCGTCACCATTGTCGGGCCTTCGGGCAGCGGCAAGTCGACCCTCTTTTATATTCTTGGCGGCCTCACGCATGCCGACTCCGGCAACGTTCTCATCGACGGGGTGAACTTCACTACCATGTCCGACGCCGGGCGCACCAGGCTGCGCCGCACCAAGATCGGCTTCGTTTTTCAGAAATTCAACTTGCTGCCAACGCTGACGGCCGAAGGCAATATCGAGATCGCGCGCGACATCTCCGGCCAGCATCACACAGCCCAAGACCGCGAACGGATAGCCCGGGTCACGCAGCTGCTCGGTATCGACAAGCGCATGGACCATCGCCCGTCGGAGATGAGCGGAGGCGAGCAGCAACGCGTTGCCCTTGCCCGCGCGCTGGTGAATCAGCCGGCCATCGTGCTGGCCGACGAGCCCACCGGCAACCTCGATTCCGAAAATTCTGAAATCGTGCTCAGCATGCTGCGCCGCTCCAACAAGGAGCTGGGGCAGACGGTGCTGATGATCACACACAATCCCGAAGCTGCCACATACGGCGATCGCATCATCCACATGCGCGACGGATCGATTGTGCCGCCGGAAAAAGATCCGCAATGGAGTCACGCTCATGACTGAAGACATGCGCACGCCGATCCTGCAGGGAAAGGGCGCATCCGATTACGAGCGCTACCTGCGCACCGATGAGCTGCTGGCGCTGCAGAAGTCGCCCGAGGAGATGCTGCATCCCGACGAACTGACCTTCCAGGTCACGCATCAGGCGTCGGAGCTGCTGATGAAGGGCGCGGCGTGGGAGTTGGACCGCGCGCGTATCTGCATCCTGCAGGGCGATTACAAGAACGCCGCACGCCTGCTGCGGCGCGCCAACAAGATGCTGGTCCATCCGCTACGCATGCTGGCGCTGCTGGAGACGATCACGCCGTACGAATATCACGTGATCCGCGCCGGGCTGGGACACGGCAGCGGCTTGGATTCGCCGGGATTTCTCGCGCTGCTGCACATCACGCCGCGCCTGGGCGAGGCCTTCTTCGATCAGGTGAAAGCTGCCGGTCTGACGTTGGAAGAGCTCTACCATCGGCATGCGCAGTTCTTCGAGCTGCACGATATCGCCGAAGAGCTATGCGACTACGATGAGCAGATGCAGCTCTTCCGCTACGCGCACCTGAAACTGGCGCAGCGCATCATCGGCGGCGGTGTGGTCGGCACCATGGGCACGCCGGTCGAGGTTCTGAAGCAGCGCATGGAGCATCCGCTGTATCGGCAGCTGTGGGATGTGCGGAATGAGATCACGGCGAAGGTGAACGCCGAGAATGCTACCGGGCACGGCGGAGTGTATTAGAAGCCGCTGTTCGCTGTTTGCTATCGCCTAAACAACATCGATTGTCATCCTGATAACAACATTGCTTGTCATCCTGAGTGGAGCCTCCGCGCCTTTGCTTTTCCGCCGCATCCTATGCGGCGGGCGGAGGCGCAGTCGAAGGACCTGCGGTTCGTCTCCAGGAATGATGTTTCCGTTTCGGGCAAACCCCAGGTTCGCGCTTCGCTCTGGTCGGTAAGGATAATCGTTGTTGTTTGGCAGAGCGAAAGGCGAATCGCGAAAAGCGGACTTCCCGATTTGCCCGTCTGTTCACGCATTCGCTATAATTCATTCACCGAGCGGGAGTAACTCAGTGGTAGAGTGCGACCTTGCCAAGGTCGAAGTCGCGGGTTCAAATCCCGTCTCCCGCTCCAGAAATCATGTTGCCCTCGCTGACTGGCGAGGGTTTTTCGCATAGCTGCACGGCAGGGCGCGGTACCCAAGTGGTAAGGGAGAGGTCTGCAAAACCTTTATGCGTCGGTTCGATTCCGACCCGCGCCTCCACTCATAAGCTCCTGTAAACACCGGTCACAGATTTTGAGCTAATTTTGCGCTACGGTTTTCTCAGTTGTCATGGGAACCACGTGGACGCGCCACTGATCACCATCTTCGTCCGCCACTCTGCCCGCCCAATACGCCGACGACGAGTCAGCAAACGCTGCAACTGCAAGAAGCATCTCCGCTGGACGCACGACGGCAAACAGCACTGTTTGAAGACCGGCTCACGCTGAATCACTTGGGTGGGGCTTGTGCGTTAGCCCGATCCCCATCTTCAATCTGGGATGTGCCAACGCATTGGCATGTGCTCATGTGCGACCGTAATTCTGCGCGAGCTCTCGGGCCATCCGCCTTGCGCAGATAACTGACGTTCAAGGCGTTAGGCAGAAAGACAAATTTCCCTCGTCTCGGCTACACAGTTGCAAGGATGGTAGGTGACTCTGTGGGAAGGGCACTTACTCTTCGCCATCGAGTCCAGGCTACATGTTGATGCTGTGGAGGGTGTTCTGGAGAAGCAGCAGATTGTGTCGTTCCATGGCCGAGTCACCGTGGATAACTCGAACGAAATGCGCGAAAGGCTTTGCGCTGCGTTGAAGCTTAAGCCAAGAGAATTAATGGTTGATTTGTCACAAGTAACTTCCATCGACAAGTCCGGTGTGGCGACGCTGGTTGAGGCCACACGCAGCGCGCGTCATCAGGATACGCGGCTGGTGATTACCGGACTTCAAGGGCAGCCAGCATATCTGCTCAAAGTCACACAGATGGACCAACTATTCGACATCGCAGTGGAGCAGCGAGAGCCGTGAAGATATTGGAAGGTATCGGCGCCGGCGTGATCCAACAGTTTGCCTACATTGGTGGCCTGAGCGATCAATTCTGGTCAGGCATTCGGGCGCTGCCCCGCGTGCTTCCGGTTATCGGCAGAAGAGGGCGCTGGCGGGATGCAATACGGCAGATGACTGCAATTGGAGTTTCAGCGCTACCCATGATCGCCATCATGGCCATTTGCTCTGGAATGATCCTGGCACTGCAAGGGGCAGGGGAACTGCGCCGGTTTGGGGCATTACGATACGTCATCGACCTGGTGGCAGTCGGCTTCACCCGTGAACTGGGGCCACTGTTGACGGCCATCGTCGTGAGCGGCCGATCTGGGTCAGCGTTCTCTGCCGAGATCGGAACCATGGTGGTGACCAGCGAAATCGACGCGTTGCGTACCATGGCCCTCGATCCAGTCGAATTTGTTCTGGCACCCAAATATCTTGCTGCCATCCTCATGGTTCCTTGCTTGACCATCATGTGCAGTGTTTTCGGCATTCTGGCTGGCGCCGGGTTCATGTATCTGAGCACACACATGACCCTGGGAATCTATATCCGTTATGTGTTCGATTCGATTTTGCTGCGGGATGTTTTTGGTGGACTGATCAAAAGCGTCGCCTTTGCCACGATCATCGTCCACGTGGGATGCATGGAAGGATTCAAGGTACGCGGTGGACCGGAAGCGGTGGGGCGTTCGACTACATCCGCGGTAGTCCGATCGACGTTTCTCGTAATTTTGGCAGACCTGTTCTTCACGGCTGTCTTCTATTTGGCAAGGATGCAATAGTTATGCCTACTTCAGTCATTTCGGTTCGCGACCTGAGCGTCAACTATGACGGGCATCAGGTACTCGACCGTGTGAACCTCGATATACGGCCCAACGAAATCCTGGTACTTCTCGGGGGCAGCGGTTCCGGTAAGACCACGCTGCTGCGTCACATCATAGGGCTGGAGGCGCCTAACGCCGGGAACATTCTGATTCGTGGTGTGGATATCAATAACTGCTCGGCGGAAGTCTTGAAGCAAATTCGCCGTCAGGTTGGCGTCGCTTTTCAAGAGGCTGCACTTTTCAATTCACTTTCAACAGAAGAAAACGTCGCGCTGCCATTACGCGAATTGACCAACCTGGCCGATCCGGTCATCGAAATCATGGTTTACATCACGCTCGCAGCGGTAGGTTTGGCTGAATCCGGCAAGCTTATGCCGCACGAGTTATCGGGTGGTATGAAGAAGCGGGCGGCTGTAGCACGGGCCATCGCGCTTGATCCTGGCATCCTCGTCTTCGATGAACCCTCGGCCGGCCTGGATCCTATCGTCTCCGCGGAACTGGATGAGTTGATTCTCTTTCTCAAGCAGGCCTTTCAGATGACCATAGTGGTTGTTACCCACGAAATATCCAGTGCCTTCCGCATCGCGGACCGTATAGCCATGTTGTACAAAGGCTCGATGATTGCGGTCGAGGACAAGGAGTCATTCAAAGCGAGCACTCATCCCCGTATCCGGCAGTTTCTTGATCGCGTTCCAGACAAAGTGGTCGAGACTCCCACCGTCCAGGAGCATCTGCGCGAGTTGTCAGGTATGACAGGAGTCGAAAGTTGAAAAAGAATGAAGCAAAGGTCGGGGCGCTGGTCGTGCTCTCCGCGGTAGTCCTATTTACAACCGTCTATTTTCTCGGCAGCGCGCAGTTCGGCCGTACGCGAACGCCATACCGCACCTATCTTAAGTATGCGGGCGGATTAGCGCCCGGCACGGACGTTCTGTTCGGTGGAATTACGGTTGGTAAAGTTACGGCCGTGAGCCCGGACCCATCCGACCCGACACGAATCGAAATCGATTTCGAGGTGAAGCAGGGCACACCGGTGAACTCGAAATCAGTTGCGAAGCTGGGCTCCCTAAGCCTCATGAGCCCGCCTGTGGTGTCCATAACTACCGGCACGGAAGACTCCCCTCGTTTGCTAGCGGGCGCTGTGATTCCGTCGCAGGAAACGGTCAGCCTGGACGATATGCAGCGGGAAATTGCGGCCCTTGCGCAGTCTGCCCAGACCTTGATTGCGGCTGTGCACACTGATGTAGACAACATCACAGGCGATGCGCGGCAGGTGCTGGCAAATGTCAATGACCTCACTGGGGAGACCAATCAGAAGCATGTGGCTGACATTCTCGCCAACACAGACGCCATGATCGCAAGGACATCGCCGCAAATCAACCGCATCGCCAACAACGTGGAAGCGGTGACGGCGAAGATGGGGCCGACTGTCGACAACGTTAATACGACGGTTACGAATGCAGACGGCACCATCACTGTGCTGCGGGACCGAACCCAGACCGATCTTGTCGAGCTGCAAAAGACATTGGTTGACGTTCGCAGCCTGGTAGACAACCTGCAGGTGGTAGTCCGGTCGAACCAGCAGAATATTCAATACACGCTCGAAAATGTCCGGATGGCAACCGACCACCTGAACGACCTGACCGAATCTGTCGATGAGCGACCCTGGAGCCTCATACGAATCAGGCAGCCAAAGGACCGAGATGTTCCGAAGAATGACGAGGGCAAATGACAAACAGAGCTACAACGTTCGCGTGTTTAACGCTTGCCGTGGTGGTGATGGCGGGCTGTGCCGGAAAAGTGCACTACCCTGACTACTACATGCTGGCCATAGCGCCATCGGATGATCCGCCGGCCAATGATGATCACAAACTTTCAGCAGTGGCCGTCCGGCGTTTTGAAACTCCGGCTTACTTGCGCCAAGGGCGAATCGTTTATCGGCAAACTCCTGAGCAGATCGGCTTCTATGACTATCACCGCTGGGCGTCGGATCCGGGGCAGGTAGTTACCGGCGCAGTTATGGATTCTGTTCGCTCGGCTGGTGTCTTTTCATTTGTCGAAGCTTATGACGGTCAAGAAAATGCTGAGTATCTATTAAGCGGACGCTTAGAGAGACTGGATGAGGTCGACTACAAGAACGGCATCCAAGTCGAGGTGAAGCTGTCCGCGCAACTGGCAAATAGGAAGACCGGTGCGACCGTATGGACTGGCGGCACGTCGACAGTGGCGAGTGTCAGCCAGCGGGAAATTAATTCTGTCGTTCGTGCGATGGACCAAGCCACCAAGGAGGGTGTTGAACAGTTGGTATCGGATATGACAAAGCAGCTCGCTGCCACAACCCTAACCGCGAAGGCTCCTGGGGTGTCCGCGGGGAAAACAGGTTATTAGGTTCTTGAGTACAGCAATGACAATCACAGGCCCATCGCAATTGGCCGAGATATTGCGAGCGGCAGCGAAAGCCCATCACGTTTACGAGCAGTCGTTAGGCCATCCCGATAGTGACTGGCCTACATGGTATGCGCGTTACATTTTCGACAGCCAAACTAAGGCTCAAAGCGGAATGCTCGGAGATTACGGAGTATAAGATCTGCCTGTTCGAGCGATCCGTCCATGAATCCCCATCGACGACACCGATCTGCTGATCGACGTCGACGGCTACTTCGCGCCGGCAGGCTCGAGCGGATTGTCGTTCTATGCGCTGACGCCGTGCCGCGTGCTCGACACGCGCAGCGGCGGTGGGCAACCGTTCAGCGGCGAAAAGACAATCAGCGTGCAGGCCAGTCCCTGCGGACCACCGGCGACGGCGGAAGGCTACGTCTTCAATGCGACCGCGATTCCGCAAGGGCCGCTGTATTTCCTGACGCTGTGGCCGGACGGTTCGCCGCTGAACGCCAAGGACGGCGCGATTACGTCGAACATGGCCATCGTACCCAACGTCGACGGCAAGAGCGACGCCTGGGCGCAGAGTACAACGCAACTGGTTCTGGATATCTCGGGATATTTCGCGCCGTAGAATTTCATACTTATAAGGAATGTTTATTCGATTAAAGCGATATCGGTTTGCGGCCTTCGACGCATGGTTGTAACAAACTTCCTCTAAAATAAAGTTGTGCCTGCATCTCTCCGTCGAAAAACTCAGACAACTTCCAAGGCCAACCGCCAG
>DATHQX010000239.1:0-32430 GCA_035482295.1 Verrucomicrobiia bacterium | reverse complement strand
CGCATCTGCCTTGGTTCGCCCATCCGGCGAGTTCATCGTAGAAGCGAAAGGCCGCACTTCGCCCTCGGTCCATACTGTTAGGAATTGCAGCGGACCATGCGGAGCCACCGTGACGTTCAGTGAGTAGACCGCAGCACTTGCCGGTATGCCACAGTTCCCAAGCTGTGTCAGAGTGAAGTTTTGGAAGGAACCACCTTGGATCGGATTCTGCGTTTGTCTTGTGTCGATAAGCCGACAAGGCGTAATCGAGACAAACTGATAGGGGCCCGGAACTACGAAGTCCGCATTGCTGGTCAGGTTTCCATTGGGCAATGTCACCCGAACGACACCAGTTGTTGCACCCGCGGGAACGGTCGCGGTAATCTGCGAAGCAGAAACCACGGAAAATGTCGCCGATGCCCCGTTGAAGGTGACGCCCGTGGCTCCGTTTAGACTTGAGCCTAGAATGTTGACGTGAGTCCCGGCGCCTCCGACGCTGGGTTGAGTTTCAACGAATGGCGTCAGTGCGACGCCGATTTTGAATACTGTGCCGCACCCTCCCTGGCAGTTGTTGCTGGTTCCACCCTTACTGGTAGTCCCGTAGAAGCTGCCATCGGTACCTTGCACAAGGCCTCCTGCAGGTTTACCACCATCGCTGCCGCTGAAGGAGTGGAGCGTGGTAAGCCCTCCGGTCAAGCCGATTCGGAAGATCGTACCGCAGCCGAAGACACAATTATTGTTGCCACCCTGCGAAGTAACTCCATATAGATTTCCGTCCGTCGCTTGCATCAGGCCCGTGGGCAGATCGCCATCGGTGATGCTGAACGAATACAGCGTGGCAAACGCTCCCCCGGGACTCATCCGAAAGATCGTGCCTGCACTAACTCCGTAAAAGTTTCCATCAAGCGCCTGCACGATTTGCCCGGGATACACGCCATCGCCATCGAATACATGCAGGGTGGTCAGGGTACCGCTCCGGCTTACTTTAAATACGGTTCCGCAACCGAAAATGCAATTGTTGCCGGTGCTTCCGCCGGCTTGCGTCGTTCCGTAAAAGCTGCCATCAGCGCCTTGGACGAGCGCCGCCAAAGGATGAGCGCCATCGGGAGCATCATAGGGACAGCTTCCCTGGGAGCAAAAGGTGTAAAGCGTTGTCAGTGTCCCCGTGGGAGTGATTCTGAAGATGGTTCCGCAGCCGATGGTGCATTGGCCGGCAGCTCCGCCATCTGCCGTAGTGCCATAGAAGTTGCCGTCACTACCTTGTACCAACGCGGCGGCAGGGGAGTAGCCATCGGTACAGTTCGACTTCGAGCAAAAGAGGTACAACGTGGTCAAAGCACCGGCAGGCGTGATCTTGAAGATCGTGCCGCAGAGGTTCGATCCACGAGGACAGCTTTCGCCGCCGCCGGACTGGGTGGTGCCGTAGAAATTTCCGTCAGTGCCCTGAATGAGCGCAGATGGTTCATTACCGTCGGTATCGTTGAAGGCGTGAAGAGTTGTAAGCGCACCGCTAGTACTGATCTTGAAGACCGTTCCGAACCCGCTCCCTCCGCTTGTGGTCGTGCCGTACATGTTGCCGTCGTAGCCCTGTACCAACCACCCGTTAGGAGTTTCTCCGTCCGGACAATTCGAATGAGTGCAGAAGCTGTAAAGACTATGGAAGTCCTGCGCAGATGATCCGATTGTCGCTGCGGCAAGAAACCACGCAACGAGAAGCGTTTTGGTGAAAGAGCATCGTGACTGAAATGGCAAACTCATGGCATCCTCCCGAAGGGGTTCGTTCGCCTCCCGATCATCGTGCGAACCGAGAGAATGGGTTGTTATTAATTTGAAAACGCGGAGAATTCGAGCGCCAAAGCACCCGCATGCCTCATCAGAGGCCCGACGGCGGCAGAGATGGTAGCACGATGGTCGGTAGAACAAAGCATCTGCGTGTCAAAAACGTGCCAAAACCTATATTGGGACGGCAAACGGCCGTTCAGTCCAACGCCATAATCATGTAACTCAGTCGGCGGTCATTGTTACAGTGAGTTGCAGTTCCCTGATGCAAACCACGTTACAAACTCCGCTTCTCGACAGTTCGGCACCACACTAACGAACACGCCTGAGCAGATGGCCATTCCAACAACTGCTTCGACATCAATGTGAGATGGCGCTCACGAGGGCTTGCGGCCAGCTTCCGTTTGCGCGGCCTGCGCCGCCGGCAGCCAGATCTGGAAGCAGGTGCTTCCTGGTCGCGATTCAACCTGGATCGAGCCCCGATGTTTCTTCACGATGCGCTGAACCGTGTCCAGTCCCAATCCTGTTCCCTCTCCGACTTTCTTCGTAGTAAAGAAAGGCTCGAAAATTCTTGACTGGATCTCTTCTGGAATTCCCGGACCATCATCAGCAATTTGGACGACGACGCAGCCATCCTCGGTGAAGGTTCGCAGACGCAGGGTTCCCTTGCCCTTCATCGCGTCGATAGCGTTATCGATAATGTTTGTCCATATCTGATTCAGGTCCGTGCCAAATGAGCAGACCAGCGGTACGGTGCCGTAGTCGCGCTCGACTGTCACGCCGTGCTTGAGCTTGTAGTTAAGAATCGTCAGCGTGTTTTCCAGGCTCTTCACCACGTCGACGTTCTGCACCGGGGACTGATCCATGAAGGTGTATTCCTTGATCGCCTTCACGAGATCCGAGATGCGCGAAGTGCTGCTCTCGATCTGATCGAGCAGAGACGCAATCTCCAGCGAGGCGGCAATTCGAACCAGGGCGACTCGCACGGTGTCGCCGTCCATGGTCGCAAACAGCCGTTCCAACGATTCCGGATCGACATGATTGCGTGCCAGGTCTGCTGCCAGCTGCCACAAATCGGTGTGACCGTGGTTGCGGAGCAGCGTATCAATCTCGTCTTCCCGCGTGCTGAGCGCGAGGCCACCGAGCGGGGGCTTTCCGCTCTGTTGCATCATGAACGTCTCGAGCTTTTCGATATCGGCCTTCTGCGCCGGTGAGAGTTCTCGCCTGCCCAGCTGGTGACTCGACTCCTTGATTCGCTTCAACGCGTCCCGCAGTTGGCTGGTCGCACGTCGCGCCGCCGAAGCGGGATTGTTCAACTCGTGCGCCAACCCGGCAGAGAGCTTGCCGAGCGATGCCAGCCGCTCCTGCTGCTGCTCGATTCGGGTCGACTCCCGAATGCGGTCGGACATCAGCCCGACCAGCCGGCTAGCCAGCTCTGGCATGTGTTGTACAAGCTCGGGAAACTGCGCGGCGGGAAAACGCAGCAAGCGAGTGTCCACAACAGCGCGACCGCCGAAGGTGAATTGCTTCATCCGCGAAAACGGAAGGCGGCCGCCAACGTCGCCTGCTTCGGAGGTGAAGACAACATCCTGACCGCCCAGCTGGCCGCGGACGTGGACCTGTCCTTCCAGTATGACGAACATTGCGTCGGCCGGCGTGCCCGGTTGAATGTAGCCCTCACCGGGCTTCAGTCGCATCTCCTGCGCATTCTGCAGGAACCAATCGACCTGTTCCTCCGGCAGCTCGGCAAACGCCGGCACTTTCAGTAATTCTTCTCTGGTTGCCATTTAGACCTTGCGAAGATATTGGTGAATGAACTGCACGGCTACTGATCCTTCTCCCACTCCCGAAGCCACTCGTTTCACCGAACCATGGCGCACGTCACCGACGGCGAAGATTCCGGGAACATTGCTCTCCAGCAGGAACGGATCGCGATCCAGCGTCCAGCCCTTAGGATGTTTGCCAGCCTGCATCAGGTCGGGACCGGTAAGAACGAAGCCGCGATCGTCGCGCTCCACCACGCCGGAAAGCCAATCGGTTCGCGGCAGAGCACCGATAAAGATGAACATGGCGCTAGCTGGCACACACTCGATTTTCCCCGTGTCTGAACACAGCACTGAAATCTCTTCCAGGTGCTCGTTGCCGTGTACTCCAACTACGCTGGCATGAGCCCACAGGTGGATGTTTGGAGTCTGCTGGATCTGGTCGATCAGATATTGCGACATGGTGCTGGCCAGCGACTCGCCGCGAATCAGCATCACTACCTTGTCGGCGTATCGCGCGAAGTTCAGCGCCGCCTGCCCAGCCGAGTTCGCTCCACCTATGACATATACGATTTCACCTTTGCAGGAGAGAGCTTCGGTTGCGCCGCCGCCGTAGTACACACCGGCGCCCTGCAACTTATCAACGCCTTCCGCCTCCAGACGCCGCCACTGCACGCCAGTCGCAATCATCAGCGCATGACACGAAAGCTCGCATCCATCCCCGAGCTTCACGATTCTGTATGGGCCCTCGACGCGCACGCTCACAGCTTCCTGCGCCAGAATCTCCACGCCGAATCGTTGAGCCTGCACAACCGCGCGCCGCGCCAGATCACCTCCGCTCAACCCGCTCGGAAAGCCCAGATAATTCTCGATTCGCGAGCTCATTCCGGCTTGTCCACCGGGCGCCTCGCGCTCAATCAGGACGGTGGCCAGTCCTTCCGACGCGCCATAGACCGCGGCGGCCAGTCCTGCGGGACCTCCGCCAAGTATCGCGAGATCGTAGAAGTCGGTTTGCGCGCGCGTTCGCAGGCCAACCTTCTCGGCAACTTCGGCAGGTGCTCCCTGCAGCAACCTCGTTCCGTCCGGAAACAGGACCACGGGCAAACTTCCGGCTTCTTCTCCCAAGGCCTCCAGCAGTTGCTTGATCTCAGGATCGCTGGCGGCGATCTCGACATCGATCCACTGATACGGAACATGATTACGCGCAAGAAAATCGCGCAATTGGTAAGAGGACGGAGACCAGCGCGTGCCCAGCACGCGAATTCCCTGGAATACCGGACGATACGAACCCTGCCAGTCATCCAGCAGATCGTCGACTTGCGGGAATAGTCGTTCCGCCGGCGGGTCCCACGGTTTCAGGAAGAAATAGTGCACGCTGGCCTGATTGATGGCATCAATTGCGGCGTTCGTATCGGCGTAAGCAGTCAACAATGCTCGCTTTGCCTGAGGGAATAGCTGCATGGCTTCCTGGAGGAACTCCACGCCATCCATGCCCGGCATGCGCTGATCCGCCAGCAGAAGCGCAACGCTTTCATTGCGAACTTTCAGTTCTTTCAAAATCTCAAGCGCGCCTTGCGGCTCATCGGTGCTGATCACCCGATAATCGCCGCCATATCTTGAGCGCAAATCGCGCTCGATGGCGCGCAGAACATCGGAATCGTCATCCACAGTCAACAGAACTGGTTTCGGCACAATCACCCTGTCGTAGATTTTTTGTTGGAACCCCTGCTACCAGATTACTGAATCGGAAGTCTCGATACACGGTTATGGCGGGAAACCCTCACCAAAGACTTTCATGCGACCTATAGATGTCCTCGCCTCATGGAAGGGTTCGGCGAAGGCCGAGGTTGCTGCTTCAATGACTTTGCAATGATGCAATGAATGCGACCTGTCGACAGTGTGCGGCCGTGTCAAAATCGTCGCAAATCGATCGACGCAATGTTTATCGCCGACTTCGAAGGGCAACTCTGGTAAAGCCGCACCAACCTGAAGTCTCACTTTCTAGCAGTTGCTGTTCCCGTTCGGCCGTTCTGAGTTTCGCTCGCTAGTCCTTTGATGTTGGTGACGCAGCGCGCCCGAGCCCGGGCTTACCCCGCCATTCATACCCTCATCGCCAGCATTGACGGGGTAACCTGTCTGCCGGCTAGTTGCGACTCTCGCAGCGCTGGCCTGGGCGCATTGTGGGGGTCGAGATATACGCTATGCAGATTCCAACGTTTTACGACATTCTGCAAGGGCTTCACGCGCTGGGCAGTCGATCTTCAGGCAGCCCGGGTTAAAGGGACCGTAGAGTCATCAACTGCTTACATGGTAGGGGTTTACAGGCATGGCAGTGCGATTCGTAAATCTGTCGACCGCAACGTATCACAAAACAGTGGTATCCAATTCTTGCTAATAGTAGTATCCATCCTATCTTTCGTAGGTCCCCTTCGCACTCATCGCTCCAGGAAGATCCGCCCTTTGCCGCTCGATCCAGAACCGAGCCAAAGCCGTGATCGACTTCGAAAATCCGCCGGAGGTTGTTATGCAATCGGCCTCGATGGGATCCCTGTTCTCCGCGATCACGCAAGCGTTGTTTACTCTCGCAGCTGCACGTTCCCTTCGCTTCTATGCCCGGCTCCACGGGCGAGTTTCTTCTGCCTGTTGGTTGGTCATGCTCTGTCTACCCGTCGCGCTGTCATCAAGTGCGCGAGCTCAAACATGCAACGATTGGAAGAACGTCACTGGCTGGCAGGGGACGTACACCCTCACCTCGAACGGGAGCTTCATTCAGGGAGGGATTGACATGTACACCATCAACGAGAGTTCGGGGGCTACGGTTGACATGCCGACCCAGACCGGCGGCCTGTGCGATCAAATACGCTGGCAAGGTGCAGATGGGCAGAACGTGGGCTCAGTGAATGATTCCACGCAGATACTCAACGGCTGCCAGCAGGGCCAGTGGTTCACCTACGATACGTTGATAGGTGACACCGGATATCCGAGCAACTCGGAGCTGGTGATTGATGCAACCAACGGGACCTTCAGCTTCCAGCCAATTTCGCATGACTTCGTCCTTCATACCGTTTACAACTGCCAGGGCAGCCAGTCAGGACAGGAAGAGTGGGCCACCGCGCCGGCAGATAATTGGCCCCTTACCTTTCCCCTTCCTCAACAGGTAGGGCCGCTGGAGGTGAACAACTATGCCTTCCAGGCCAAGAGCCGTTACGCCGGATATCAGGACATTAACTGGACTATCTCTTTCAACCTGACCCCAGTTGTGGGGACGGAATATTCCTTGAACGTCAGCGTTCAAGGCGAGGGCAGCGTAAGCAGCACCGACGGGTTAATCAATTGCCCTGGGACGTGCAGTCACAACTATCCCGCAGGAACTCCGGTGACGCTGAACGCAAATCCCACTCCTGGAAATACGTTTGTTACCTGGAGCGGAGCGTGCAGCGGCAGCGGACCATGCACGCTTGTAATGTCCCAATCGCAGGTGGTGAAGGCCATCTTCTCGCCGCCGCTGCAATTCGTAGCGGCGCCCCCGTGCCGGGTCGTCGATACCCGTAATCCCAATGGGCAGTTCGGTGGCCCCATGCTGCAGGGCGGCGTTGAGCGCAGCTTCCCAATACCGCAAGGCGCCTGCAACATCCCAGCGCTGGCGGCGGCGTACTCGCTCAATATCACCGCGGTGCCAAACGGACATCTGGGATATCTGACGGCGTGGCCTACAGGCGAGAACCAGCCCCTGGTCTCGACCATGAATTCGCCTGACGGTCGAACGAAAGCCAACGCCGCCATTATTCCCGGCGGCGACAATGGCGCAGTCAGCTTCTACCCCAGCGACAACACCAATCTGATCGTCGATATCGACGGCTACTTCATTCCGGTAAACGGCGGCGGTGACGATTTATTCAGCCTGACACCTTGCCGCGTTATCGACACCCGCAATCCCAACGGACATTTGGGAGGACCATTCCTTAGTGGAGGTCAGCAGCGTGACTTCCCAATAGACGAAAGCACGTGCATTTCGACCAACGACATTTTCGGAGCGCTTCTCGGCAAAGGCGATAGCATGCAGGATTTGGTCACCTCACAACCGGGTGCTTCGACGATCCTGGCCTACTCCTTCAATGTGACCGTCGTTCCACACAACGGCGAACGGCTCGGATATCTGACAGTGTGGCCTCAGGGTCAGCCGCAGCCCACCGTCTCGACGCTGAACAATCCGACTGCGACGACGGTGGCCAACGCGGCAATCGTTTTGGCCGGTACTGGCGCCGGCATCTCCGTTTACCCATCGGCCGACACCGACTTGATCGTCGACATTAACGGTTATTTCGCGGCCCCAGCGAGCAACGGGCTAATGCTGTATCCGGCGGCTCCGTGCCGCGTGCTCGACACGCGCAACAACGGCGGTCAGCCCTTCAGCGGCGAGAAGACGGTGAACGTCGGGGGCAGCCCGTGCGCACCTCCGGCCAGCGCCGAGGCCTACGTCTTCAACGCAACCGTAGCGCCGCCCGGTCCGCTGGGCTATCTGACGCTATGGCCCGATGGACAGCTCCGGCCGCAGGTTTCAACGTTGAACGCCGGCGATGGCTACGTCACCTCAAATATGGCTCTGGTGCCGACGACGAATGGTTCGATCGATGCTTACGCATCCGCGCTGACTCAGTTGATTTTGGATATCACCGGCTATTTCGCACCGTAGAGCTCCCAACTCGCGGGACTGCAGGTGAACCTGTAGGTGGCTGGGCCTCCCTACTCGTTCGCGCTGTTCGAATGAATGAGCTGACACGGGGGCACCCAGCCCATCGACCAACATTGAAAACGTTTTTCTAGCCGGGGTATCTACGGTTGCTCGTCCTACGGTCCCGATTCGAGTTAGGGTGTGTTTTGCACGCCGGGCGCCCCCAGCCCACCTTGAAATATCCACAGCTGGTACAGGCTGTTGTTCAGCGGCGACATTTGGAGCAATACTTTGGATTTCTTCGTCGCTTCCGGAATGGAAATTGCGTTGCCGTCTTTCGCGCTTTGTATAGCGAAATATGACAGGCCATCGCTGCTATACGCCTCGGAAGAAGAGTTAAACTCCCAAAGCTGATCCTTGCTATCGGGGGATTTCTGTGCCGCCATCTCGACTGAGGCGCCGTTGGCGGTGATTACATTCTTGCTGTTCAACTTGCTCTTGATGAAATAGTAGTAGGTATCGCCGCTCCCACTGGGATTGAGAACGGTGGACTGTACGACTTCCCATTGCTGATTGTCGTTGCAGTCGGGTTTCTGCGGAAAATTATCGAGCGGTGCGCCAGCTGCAGGAGACGACCCCTGAATGTCGAATATCCACTCATTGTCATTCGCCGCGCCCCAGATAAACACGTAATCGGCCATGTTTGCTCCTTTCTGGAAAACCGAGAATCATTACGCGAGAAGGAGTTCTTTGCCAAAGCCGCAACCACACGGCTACCAGGCCCGCGAGAAACTGATCCCCGCCTTAAATCTGCTGCGCTGCCGACGGGGTCAAGCCGTAGTGTGGGTGGCAGCAACATACACCCGGCGGTCCATCAGCGCAACTCACCCGACAAACATCCGCGGTCTTCGCACGCGTGGGTTTAATCACGGAACAACGAGCGCCGCTCCTAACGTTTCCGCTCATCTGGAATTTAGTTTTGAACTGGAAGCCGAATGGTCTTTGTTACGAGATCTCAATCGATCGGGGACCCACAACTCGGCGATCCTACTCATTCCAAAACCGCGAATGAGTAGGCACCCCGCCGGATCATTCAATACAGAAAGGAGTCCGACAACAAGGAGAGGGTCGCGCGAAAAGCAAGTTCCGATGCAAGCCAGGTTCTCAGGCGGCGCGCAACCCAGATAGAACGGACCGGCGAGTTTCCATTTTGCGCTCAAAGCCAACGCTGTTGAATTCAACTGCGACCAGCTTCGAACAATGATTTCGAATGCCGAGCAGCCGGCTGACGGGTCCGCGGCCAAAGCGGTTCGCGAGTACAGGTGCAACGGCGTTTACGAACCGGGCCATTCTTTGCGGCTCGAGGTGCTGGCCGGAAACTTCCACAACCGCGCAGTATTCAGGCCGCGAAACCTGGGCGGGGAGAAACTGCACGCTTACGTTGTGGCTTTCGGTAACTGGGAGGTCAAAAGAGCGTTGCGTGATGGAGATCAGCTCACCAGCGATGCGGCGCTTTTCCCGGAGTGAAGAGGCGTTGGAGTACAGCCGAATGAAGGGCACATGTCCTCCGATATAAATCTCGGGGAATACACATGCAGGCCGATTGCCAACACAATGAGGCGCAAAGTATTGCTGTAAGCAAAGGTCTTACAGATATTTAGATGGGATCGCCGTTGCGGCCGACGATCGATGGGCGAGTAAGAACAAGGGGCTATCAGGTAAAAAGTAACCCGTACTATTGTTTTCGAAGTGGCTGAACCGGTGACTCAGCCATGCGCGGTTTTCGAATGTGAGTTAAGCACAGGGAAACAAGGAGCGCTGCTCCTGCCCAATTTCCGCTCCCCTTAAGTTGTTCTTGGGACCTTAGACTCCCGTTCCGAGCCCCTCCAAAGCTGGCAGGTCTAAGCCCGCATGGGCGGGATCAATCAGATCGTCGGCAGCCGGGTGCCCCACACCTCCGCGGTTTTCGGATGTGTGGGTTGATCACCGAGGAATAAAGGAGCGGCGTTCCTGGCAATTTCCCCTCGTAAACGAGATGATCGCGTCCACCCACGTTAGGCGCAAAAGAAGGCCGAGCACGGGGCATCAAAGCTGACGGATTGTTTGACCCGCTCTTCGGGCCTTGATAGCGTAGAAGACTCGTCCCCACCGCAATCTTCCTATAGAGAGAGATACATGGCACTCAAGTTTAAAGGCGTGGATTTCATCGAATTCGATTCGCTGCTCAGCGATGACGAGCGGCTGGTGCGCGACAACACGCGCAAGTTCATCGAAGAGAACCTCATCCCCATCATCGAGCTGTGCAACCGCGACGGCCGCTTCCCGAAGGAGCTCATCAAGCCAATGGGCGAACTCGGCTTCTACGGCGCCAGCCTGACCGGTTACGGCTGCGCCGGCATGTCTGCGGTGGAGTACGGCCTGATGACGCAAGAATTGGAACGCGGGGACAGCGGCGTGCGCTCGTTTGTCAGCGTGCAGTCCGGTTTGTGCATGTATCCCATCTGGGCCTTTGGCAGCGAGGAGCAGAAGCAGAAGTACCTGCCCAAGATGGCGATGGGAGAGATTCTCGGCTGCTTTGGCCTCACCGAGCCCGACGCCGGTTCGAATCCCGGCGCAATGCGCACGCGCGCTAAGAAAGATGGCAACGACTACGTCCTGAACGGTGAGAAGATGTGGATCACCTCGGGTTCAATCGCCAACATCGCCATCATCTGGGCGAAGGCGGAAGACGAGAATGACCGCATTCGCGGCTTCATTGTTGAAACCGATCGCCCAGGTTTCCGCGCTGCCGACGTACACGGCAAGTGGTCGCTGCGCGCCTCGGTGACCTCCAGTCTGTCGTTGCAGGATGTGCGCATCCCGGCGAGCAATCTGCTGCCGGAATCCGGCGGCCTGAAGTCTCCGCTGAGCTGCCTGAATCAGGCACGCTATGGCATCGGCTGGGGCGCCATCGGCGCTGCCATGGCCTGTTACGACTGCGCGCTGCAGTACGCACAGTTCCGCAAGCAGTTCCGCGATATGCCGATCGCCGGACATCAACTGGTGCAGGAGAAGTTGGTGTGGATGATCAGCGAAATCACCAAAGCGCAGTTGCTGGCGCTGCAGGTCGGCCGCCTGAAGGACGCAGGCAAGGCGAAACCGCAGCACATCTCGATGATCAAACGCAACAATGTGTGGATGGCACTGGAATGCGCCCGCATGGGCCGCGACATCCTGGGCGGCAACGGCATCGCCGACGAGTATCCGATCTTCCGGCACATGGCAAATTTGGAGTCGGTGAAGACGTACGAAGGTACACACGACATCCACACGCTGATTATCGGAGAGCACATTACGGGACTGGCAGCGTTCTAGAAGCAACGGCTAGTGATCAGAGGTCAGAGTTTGTTATCGAGCAGGCTTTGTGTCAGGGCACGACTTCAGTCGTGCCTTCGATGCCCCACCAGGATGGGGGGCTTCAGCCCCTGCGAACTTCGGAGATGCTATTGGCATAGAAAACGGGAAACCGGGAGGGCTGCATCGGGAGCGGTGCATTTCCCTGTTCGAATCCGGACCACCTGCGTGTATCCTTAGCACTTGTGCCGGAAAGCAGGGCTGGCAGTTTGCCTTGTGCTCGTCTTTTTCCGTACCAGATGACGGCGGTTTGCGTTTTCAGCATCTCATCCTCCGGCGCCGCAAGCCGCAATTATCCACGGAGACCTCATGGCTACCAAAGTCCAAACGCAAGACCCCTTGATCAAACACTCTCCGACCGCGAATTTCGAAACCGACCTCGCCATGGAATTCCTGCGCGTGGTCGAAGAAGCCGCCATCGCCTCGGCGAAAACGATGGGCCAGGGCGACCGCAAACACGCCGACCAGGTTGCGACCGAAGCCATGCGCAGCGTCATGGACTCAGTGCCGATGGACGGAACGATCGTCATCGGCGAGGGCGAACGCGACGAGGCACCGATGCTCTACATCGGCGAAAAGGTCGGTAAGCAGGACGGCGGCAACTACCCGGCGGTCGACATCGCCGTCGACCCGCTGGAAGGAACCAACCTGTGCGCGACCGGATCGCCGGGCGCCATCACCGTGTTGGCGGCATCGGAAGGCGGCGGATTGTTGCATGCTCCCGACTGCTACATGGAGAAGATTGTTGTCGGTCCGTCTTGCAAAGGCGTCGTCGATCTGGAAGCTCCGGTCTCACACAATCTGAATGTCATTGCTAAAGTTCTGGGACGCGACGTTGAGGACCTGGTCATCATCATCCTCGATCGCCCGCGCCACGAGAAGCTCATCAGCGAAATTCGCAAAGCCGGAGCTCGCATCCGACTCATCTCCGACGGCGACCTGTCGCCGGGCGTCGCGGCCTCAATGCTGGGATCGGGCGTGCACGCCGTGATGGGAACCGGCGGAGCTCCCGAAGGCGTGATTACCGCCGCGGCCGTCCGCTGCCTGAACGGTTACATGGTGGGACGGCTGGTTGGTTACACCCCCGAGCAGGCCGAGCGCATGAAGGACATGGGCATCTCCGACCCGAACAGGATTTACACGGCGGAGGATTTGGCTCCCGGCAAGAACATCATCTTTGCCGCTACCGGCGTCACCGACGGACCGCTACTGAAGGGCGTCCGCTTTTTTGGCGACGGCGTGCGCACCACCTCGCTGGTGATGAAACTCAGCAACCGCAAGGTGCGCTTCATCGAGAGCATTCACCTCGATAAGCGTCCGGACGCGAAGGTCAGAATTCCGGAGAGGTAGAACTCTGCGGCAGCAGACAAGAACGCCAGGCCCTCGAAATCCGAGGGCCTCTTTTTGTTATACGGCTGGTCAATAACGCAAGTGGCAACGAACTTGCCTTGGCCATTTGCGGCCAATTTCCAGCGCTGCACGTGGTTGGAGCAACTCATCATTTTCCGCTTGCTTCTGTAATAGGAGGAGTAAAATTCCAGTTAGAAGAAGGACGGTAGCTGCGGGTGGAAATGGGTCCATCCGGAGAGGCTTGCATGAACGTCCATTTCAGCTACAAGATTTCCAAAACTTCCGACCTAGAAAAGTTAACCAACCAACAAACTGAAAAACTGGAACGGTACCTTCAGGTATTTCGTCCGGAGCTCGTGCACCTGAAAGGCATTATCGAGGAGAGCTCGGTTCGCCAGGGCATTCTGGTGTCGCTCAACCTGCGATTGCCTTCCGGGCAAATGGCCTCGCAGGGAACCAGCGCAACCGCAATTACAGCGGTGAAAGCAGCCTTCGCCGATATTGTGGAGCAGCTCAAGAAACACAAGGAACTGCTGCGCAACGAACGCAATTGGCTTCGCCGGCGAGCTCCTCAACGCGCGGAAGTTGCTACGGTTCCGTTCGAGCAGACGCTCGCGGTGATCAGACCGGAGCAGGTTTCGCACTCCGATATTTCGGAATACATCGATATCAACTTTCCTCGCCTGCGCCGGTACATCGAGAGAGAGCTGCTCCATCGCGAAGACGAGGAGCAGATCGCGCGCGACAGAATTACCGTGGAAGACGTCATCAGCGAAGCGATTGCCAACGCTCTCGGCGATCAGCACGAAAAGCCGGAGCGCATGAAGTTGGAGCCGTGGATTCATCGCCTGGCCAAACAGGCTATTGACCATCTCGCCAACGACGGCGGCTCCGAGACGCAAATCCCGCTGGAGCGCCCGCGCGGTGAGCAGAACGTGCGCGGCACCGACGAGGCCATGCTTCAATTCCATCAGCCGGACGAAAAAATGTTCGAGGAGAACGTCATTCCCGATCCTGCCGCCAACAATCCGGAAGAACTGGCGGCACGACGCGAATTGATCGGCCGCGTGGAGACCACCCTGCGTGACGCGGGCCGCGCTGAGCGCGAGGCCTTCATCTTCTACACCATCGAAGGTTTCACTCTCGACGAGATTGCCGACATCACCAATCACACCGTGGAGGAGGTGCGAGCGGCTATCCGCAAAGCGCGCGAGCATCTACAACGCGCCTTGCCAATGAAAGATCCTCTCAAAGACCGGCTCGTGGAGTATTCCAGGAGCGCCTAGCCACGGGACGTAAGGCCCGTAGTCATCGAAGCAAACCAGACAAGACAGGAGAATCGTTAATGATCACGCGCGATGACATCCGTGAATTAGCTAATTTTCAATCGCCGGAGGGATGTGCCATTACGTTTTACTATCAGCCTTCGACGCCACCGAACAAATCGCACAAAGAGGAGGCGATACTGGTCAAAGACATGATCCGCAACGCGCTTCGTGAGGCGGAGAAACGGGGCAAGAACGGTTCCACACGCAGTGATCTGGAGCGCATCAGCAGTATGGTAGACCCGCTGCACGGCAGCGGCGCGAAGGCCAAAGCGATCTTTGCCTGTGGGCAAACCGGGTTCTGGCGCGAATTCGATGTACCGGGGCAGACGCTTAAGCCGAAGATTGCCATCAGCCACCGCTTCCATTTGAAGCCGCTGGCTGCGGTCCTGGATAGCGAGCAACGGGCTTGCGTGGTTCTGGCCGACCGCACCAAGGCGCGAATTTTCGAGTTGAAGAACGAAGACCTCGTCGAGAAGCAGGACTTTATCAACGAGCTGACGCGACGCGGCAAGAGTGACGGCTACGCCGGATATGACGCCGGCCACGCTGAACGCAAGCAGACCAACGAAGCCATGCAACATTTCAAGGCCGTCGCCGATAGCATCGAGAAGTTTTTCGAACGCGGCGGCTGCGATCGTCTGCTCATCGGTTGCCGCGACGATGTCTGGTCGGAGATCGAGCCGCAACTCCAGTCACAAGCCCGCTTGCATCTGGTTGGGCACTTCCGCATCGATCCCAAAGTCGCCACCAGCGACCAGATCAAACAGATGGCCCGCGAACAGCTTGCGGCTTACGATACCGAGCGCAAACAAACGTTGATTCGTGACGTCGTTGGCGAGGCGCATCGTAACGGACGGGGCGCGGTTGGCTTGCGGCGGGTTTTGCGCTCACTGGAGCAAGGGGAAGTGCAGACTCTGATGCTGGGCGCCACGTTCCATGCGCCGGGCGTCAAGTGCTATTACTGCGGCCACATGGACATGCATGTCAGCCCCACGTGCGCGATCTGTGGCAAAGACAACACCGAACTCGAAGACATTGGAGATGCCATCGTAGGACATGCCATCCGCACTGGCGTCGAGATGGTCTACGTACCCGATGATGAGGAGTTCGACAGGATCGGCCGCATTGCCGCCCTGCTGCGCTTCCGCGCCGACCAGAATACAGCGGAGAAAGTCGCCAGCTAATAATCTTCGGAGTGAGACTCGAGGCACAGCCGTTCGCTGTGCCTTTTTCTTGAAGAACGCTGCCGTATACAAGAGACCGACGAAGTGAAGCCGTGAGTTTCCACGGATTTTCGACATGAGTTTTTGTGCTTCAGAACTGAGGGCGTGCTCCACCAAGGAGCCCGCAAGTAAGATCGCTTCCAACGTGCTATTCTGCTTGGCCGTGGTTCATTCGAGAGGAATTCGATGAAGTTTTCGCGTCGCGATTTTATCGCTACGACTGCCGTTGGTTCCGCGTCGCTCGCCCTGGATCTTCAGGGACAAACCAAGCCAGACACAGCTGCCATACCTTCCACCAAGCCCAAGCAGCCGATCATTATCTCCGCAGCCAACGGCTACGAATATCTCGATCGCGCTTATGCCTTGCTGAGCCGTGGAGGTGACACGCTTGACGCCGTCATGCAAGTGATCACCGGCCCGGAAGACGATCCCAACGACGACAGCGTCGGCCTCGGTGGTCTGCCGAATGAAGATTGCGTCGTCGAACTCGACGCCTGCTGCATGCACGGACCCACCCGGATGGCCGGATCGGTCGCAGCTGTCCGCGAAATCAAGAATGTCTCGTTGCTCTCGAAGGCAGTTATGGAACACACGGGGCACGTGATGCTGGTGGGCGAAGGCGCGCAAAGATTTGGTTTCGACATGGGCTTTCCGCGCGAAAATCTGCTGACCGACCGCTCACGGAAGATCTGGCTGATGTGGAAAGAAACCATGTCGAACAAGGACTGGTGGGGTCCCGGAATCGCCAGCCCCAAGTACAAGCTGCCGGACGAGAACGCCGATCAAGCAGAACTCTACGAGGAACGTCAGCGGCGGCTGGAAGAGATGGCTGCAAAACTTGGCATCGAGCCGGACTTTCGCGCAGCAGCAGTCGAGCGCGTGCTTCACCCACCGACGGGGACCATCAACTGCTCTGCGCTGAACGTGAATGGTGAGATTTCCGGCGCCACAACGACCAGCGGCCTGGCGTGGAAGTTGGCCGGACGCGCGGGCGATTCTCCGATCATCGGCGCGGGCTGTTACGTCGATCAGGACGTGGGCGCGGCCGGCGCAACCGGCAACGGCGAAGAGAACATCAAGGTCTGCGGCGCCCACACCATCGTCGAGAATATGCGTCGCGGCATGTCTCCACAGGAAGCCGGCATGGATGCACTGAAGCGCATCGTGCGCAACTTCAACGGCGACATGCGCAAGATGCAGTACGTCGACATGAGCTACTACATCCTGCGCAAGGACGGAGCCTTTGCCGGCGTCTGCATGTGGAGCGGGCCGCCCAATCATCTGCGGCGTTTCGCCATCCACGACGGCACCAGACGTTACGAAACCGCAGTAGCGCTGTTCCAGGGCAAGTCGATTGGCTGGCCGCCGATGCCCGAGATGCACCTGGCACCGGAGCAGAAGAAGTAGCGCAGACGCGGTTCACCGCGCATCACCGGCGTCTTGTACCGCTTCATTGGCCAGTTCGGCTTTGTGGGTGAATAATGGAATCCGCAGTTAACGCACAGGAGAGTGCAATGCAGAAGAGCCGGTTTTGGATCGCCGCAGTCCTCGTTACTCTTACAACCATCGCCGTTGCGCAAGACGGCGGCATGCAGAGCAACAGCAAGAAGCCGCCGCTGAGCCCGCCCGGACAGGCTACCCTCACCTTCGCCGATGGCAACACCGTGCAGATCGACTACAGCCGCCCTTCGATGCGCAGCCGCAAAATTTTCGGCGGCTTGGTTCCCTACGATCAGGTGTGGCGCACTGGCGCCAACGCCGCGACCAGCCTGAAGACCTCGGTGGACTTGATGATTGGCGGCACCAAGGTTCCCAAAGGCAACTACACGCTTTATTCATTGCCGGGCATGAACAGCTGGCAGCTCATCGTCAACAAGCAGACCGGCCAGTGGGGCACCGAGTACAACCAGGGCCAGGATCTGGCGCGCATTCCGATGAAGGTCAGCCAGCGGTCGTCAGGACTGGAGATCTTCACGATCTCGTTCGACAAGACCGGCGGCGATTCGGCTACCCTGAAGCTGGAGTGGGAAAACACCATCGCCAGCGTGGATGTAAAAGAAGCGAAGTAATTGCGGCGCGTTGTGACGCGGACGCGCCGTTGAGAATTGTCATCGTGAGCGGAGCGTCCGCAATGTTTTCTCTGCCACTTGTTTGCGGCGGGCGGACGCGTAGTGAAGGATCCGCGGTTCGGCAGCACCACCGGCTGATGCCGGTTCGGATCCTTATATGACGACGATTGCCGGAGCTCCCGCTCCGGGCTGAAGAGGCTCCGCCCCGCCTTTCGGCGGCCCCTGGTTCTTGCTCGTTTTACCGCACATTTACTGCTGCGTCAGCTTCGCCAGCGACCCTGAATCATTCAACTCGACTCCGAACAATTCGCGTAGACACCGGCGTAAATCGTCCTCGCCACTCAACTGAGTCTCATCTCTTTTATTGCCTTTGGTCACAATAAGCCGCATGTTGGCGATTGTGACGCGGCCGTCGGGCGTCGCGCGGCTGCAGATCCAGCTCTTGGTGAAGTGCGATTCCGGCGAGGTCTGGTGGAAGATACACATCTGCTGATAGTCGCTCAGTTCGTGCGCCACGTCACGGAATCTGTAGAGCGGGACCTTGCCTCTGTCATCCTCGCGCAGAAGCTCCCATTCTTCGCCTACAGGCAAGACAACGTAGCGGTGGCCATCAACCTGGTCGGCACCACCGGAGCGAAACACGATAGGGTCGACAAAGGAATCGCCGAAGCCCACATCCACCAGCCACGGCTCGTCCAACCCGACCTTCAGCAACATGTGATCGAACTCCGGGCCGAAGCCGCCGTCTTCACGGCGCACCCGCGCCGACAACCGGTGTACCCGAAAGCCAAGCTCGGTAAGGAGTTCGCGGAACAAGCCGTTCAGCTCGTAACAGAATCCGCCACGCCTCCCCAGCACGATCTTTTTGTAGAGTCCATCGAGATCAAGGCAGATCCGCGTGCCCAGCGGTATGTCGAGGTTCTCGAAGGGAACGGTGAACAGATGCTGGCGATGGAGAGCGCGCAGGGTCGCGGCGGTTGGCTGACGCGGGCCGTCATATTCGATCCGCCGCAGATAGGTTTCTACATCCATACGACCACTACACCGGAAGTTCGTCCTGCAGCCAGCCGGCTTCTTGGAGCTTCGGCTCAGCCGTGAGATCGAGCACCAGGTTCTCCAGGATCAGGCGCTTGCTGGGAGGATTCGAGCGCAGGGCGAGATCGGCCCTGGCCACTCGCCGGATCGAGCTGGTCAGTTCACGCCGCGACTTGTAGCGTCGTGCCTGGCGAATGATGTCCTCGGCAGCAAAGGGAGGAATACGGAAGCCCTGCCAAAGCGCCTGCCACAAGGCGCGTGAGTCGCGGACATTGCGCTCCAAGATAACCAGCATCTGGCGAAAGGTGCGCGACAGCATATACAGATGACCGATGGCCGCTTCCTCGCCATCACCCGTGTTTAGGATTGCGTCGAGCACAGTCAGCGCCCGGCCCTGGTCGCGAGCCGAGATGGCATCGGTGAGCTCGTAGAACGAACGCTGCTTGGCCGCGAGCACCAGCGTCTCCACGTCGCCGAGTGTGATGCGCTTCTTCTCGGCGACGAAGAGCACCAATTTCTCCAGTTCGTTGGCCACCATCATCATGTCGCCGCCCAGCGAATCCACCAGCTCTCGTGCGGCGTCGGTGTCGAGCTTCACATCTTCGGACCCCGCGGTTTCGATCGCCCACTTCACGGCGTCGCTTTCGTCTACACGCGCAAATTCCAGGATGAAGCAATACTCCCCTAGTGTCTCTCGAATACGCTCGTAGCGATCCTTGTCCGTCAGATCCATGCGGCGAGCGTCGGCCGGAATGCTGATGTGGTCGGCGATGAAAACCAGCATCGCATCAGGGTTTGGATTCTTGAAGTACTCCTCGATGGCGGCGAACTCTTCCTCATGTTTGCCGCGGCCGTAGAGAGTCTTGATGCCGCGAATGAAGAACACCTGGAAGGGCGACATTAGCGACGGAGTCCGCGCCTGATCCAGAACCTGACGCAATTCGACGTCAGACAAATCCATATCGTAGAGACTGAGTTCGCGGACGTCAGCCGGCACCAGATGCTGAAGAATCGCTTCGCGGCAACGCTTACGGAAGAAAGCTTCGTCGCCGATGAAGACGTAGCCCGCCGCAAGCTTGCGCGCTTTTACGTCGGCAACAAAGCGGTCCGACGCGGCAAAGCTGCGCATCTAGAACGCCTCCAGCAGGTCGGCCACCAGTTCCTTGGAAAAGGTAGTGGCCATGCGCTGCACGGCTGGCGCTTCTTCCTCGAAGAAGCTGGAAGGGTCGGTCGACAGCTGGTACTGCTCGCGGTACAGAAAGCTGGGATTACTCCACAACACCTTGCCGCCGCCTGTCTGCGTGAGCGCGGCATTCATGGTCACGACCACCAGCGACGTCGAGACGCGGCCAGTAACGGAGTCGAAGGTCAGCGGCGCGATGTAGACGCTGGTGATGGTTCCTGTAAGCACCGCGTCAGCGGTGCCGTCGTTGGTCGTGACGATGCGGTAGTTCGTGCGCTCGCGCAGTTCTTTCACCACGGCTTCAGTGAAGGTCTGGCCGATACGATAAGTCTGCGAGGAGTTCTGAATTCCGGGAACATAAATGGTGTGCAGGTCGCTGGGCAGCCGTGGAGCGTTGTTGCCAGTGGTGTGATAGCCGCAGGCGGTGGTCAGCAGCAGCAAGGCGACTACCGTTACACCCGCCGCCCAGCGCCGGAATTCAAAGCTCGTCACTGAACTTTCCCCCGCGGTCTGGAAGCGATCATGCTCTCGGCGCACTCCACGGCCGACAGCGCCGCGATCCGCAAGTTGTCAGACGCAGCCCACAACCAGAAGCCACTTGCTTTCTGCGCATCCTGACGCACGAAAATCTGGATCTGCTCCTGTCCCGCCGCATTCACGTTGCTGGGCGATTCTTCCCCGCCCTGCAGCACGTCGACGTGATCGCCGGAAACGGCAGCGACCATCTCGGCAATCTGCGCAGGAGTGTCCAACTCAATGTAAAGCGAAAACGCGTGCCCGTGGAAGATAGGCGCTTGTAGCAGCATCAGGGAAGGTACGCTCAGCTTGTCCTGCACAATGCTGCGGAAGTGCCGCACAATCCGGCTCTCTACTGTCGCCAGGGTCGGCAGCGACTTCTCGCCGTAACGGTCGAGCAGGTTAAACGCAACCTGAGTGTCGAATACTCCCTTAGGCAATTGCTGGAATGACAGCAGGTTCACCGTCTGCTCGTGCAGTTCGTCCATGCCGCGCCGCCCGTGCTCGGAGGCCGGCTCGAACAGCGTCGCAATGGCGCGAACGATGTTGCCGATCTTCTGCGCGCGCAGCAGCAGCAGGGCCAGCACGATCGCGGCAGGATGGGCAGTGACCACGGGCGCTTCGCTGAAGTCGACCTTCCTTGCCGTACCCATTTCGCGCTCCACCCAGGGCGCGCGCAACAGGGCATCCGGACGGTCTTCCAGTGCATAGGAGAGGTCAATGATATCGCTGCCCGCCCGACGTGCCATCTGCCACGTGTCGCGCGTGAAGCCTTCATCGGAGGCGAAGAAGGTGAAGTCCACGTCGTCCAGATGTTCCGGCAGCACGCTTTGAATGAAAGTCGGCTCTTCGCCAACAGCCTGCAACTGGCCGAGCGACTCCTCATCGTCGAGCAGTCGAATGTCGCTGGCGGGGAAGTTGCGATCGCTCAGCACTTCTTTCAGCTCCCGACCCTTCAATGTGGCGGCGCCTATGATCGCGACACGGAACAGACCGCCCCAATGACCTCCTTCGTTACGCAACGTAGAGGGATTATTCGATTCACTTTTCATCAAGCGTGTGAGGCCTCGTCCTGCGGTGGTGGAGGCGGCACGGTCGGCCGGCGAAATACGAACGAAAGTCGGGCCAGTACGCCCGACAAAATGTAAATCAGCGCAAGCGCAAACAGTACGTACTGCGACGAGAGATAGATCAAAGTAATGCCGATGCCCATCACGATGATCCAGCGGAAATTCTGCGGCTGCCGGAAGTTAATGCCTTTCAAGCTGAAAAAGCGCCACGTGCTGACCATCAAGAAGGACACGATGGCGAGAAAAACTCCCCACCCGCAGGAGAGCCACCAGACCTGTAGCGGAGATCCCTGCACCAGGTGAACCACGGCCGCAATCGTCCCCGCGCCCGCCGGAATCGGCATGCCGACAAAATACTTGCGGCCAGGCCTGCCGGGGTTCGAGGGCTGCGGGTTCACCTGAATATTGAAGCGCGCCAGCCGCGACGCACCGGCCAGCACAAAGGCGAAGGTCATGACTGCGCCGATGCGGATGACCTGCGTCCGCCACTCCAGATTGCCTTCCATCGGCAGCATGCGGAAGCCCCACATCCACGCCAGCACTGCAGGCGCTACGCCGAAGGTAATTACGTCGGCAAGAGAATCCAGTTCGCGTCCGAAATCGCTGGCGGTGTTGGTAAGTCGCGCGATGCCGCCATCGAAGAAATCGAAGACGATGGCAATTCCGATAGCTTTGGCTGCCATGTCGAAGTGCCAGGGATCGCTGGCCGTTCCCTGGATGGCCTGTGCGATCGCATAGTATCCCGCCGCCAGATTCCCGGCCGTGAACATCGACGGCAGGAGGTACAGGCCTTTGCGGGGCCGGCGACGAACCGCACCGGCTTTCTGCTGCGGGTACTCGCTCATCGCACCTCCGCAACATCACGCAGGCGAATTGGCTCAGTCAGCGGCTGAGCAATCGCCAGAACTGTCGATCCGCCCTTTACGTTCTCGCCCACTCGCACCTTCATCTCGGCATTCGCAGGAAAGATCACATCGGTACGCGAGCCAAACTTGATCAGCCCGACACGTTCACCGCGTTCCAGCCGATCGCCAACTTTCTTGGTAAATACAATCCGCCGCGCCAGCAGCCCGGCAATCTGCTTGAAGACTACGACCCCGGCATCGCTATGCACGGTGACGATATTTTGCTCGTTCATCTCGGCAGACGCCGCACCCATGGCATTGCCGAATTTGCCCTTCTGGTAGCGAACCTCTTCGATGACGCCGCTAACCGGTGAGCGGTTCACATGCACGTTAAACACGCTCAGAAAGATGCTGATGCGCGTCCGCGCCTGCCCATTAACTTGAACTACCGAAATGTCGGTCACCTTACCGTCGGCAGGCGACACGATCGCTCCCTGAATGGCCGGAATCCGCCGCTCGGGATCGCGAAAAAACCACAAAAAAAACGCGGCCAGCAGCACTGGAATAACCACCAGCGCCGGTATGGTCAACCAGCCAACCAGCGCGGCTACCAGAAGCAGTGCCAGACCGTAGTAGATGCCGTCACGAACCATGAGCGCCTATTGATTATAGAGCCTCTCGGACCAGCTATTCGCTATTTCGAGGAGCCCACGATCTCTTGCGCGAGCTGGTCCATCCTTTGCTGCACTTCCTGAAATTTTTCGCCCGTTGAAGGCCCAGTGAAGCCGGCCAGAATTGCTCGCACATGTCCCGAGCGGTCGATGAAGATCGACGTTGGATACGCGCCGAAGCCCTCCAGTTGCGGCAGGGTCTTGGCGATTTGTCCGGCATCAGTAGTGCCTGACAATAACAGTGGGAACGTCAGCCCAAATTTCGCACGATAGATCCCGATCTGCTGCAGGCTGCGTTGCTGATCGTCCGTGTACTCATAGGCCAGTCCGACGATCTGCAGCCCCTGGTCGTGATACTTCTGGTAGAGCTTTTCCAGAACTGGCGCCTCGTCGTGACAATTTGGGCACCATGTGCCAAATATATCGACTATCACCGGCTTACCCGCAAACTCAGGACTGCTCTGATTGAGCGCTTTGCCCGACTGATCGATGCCGCTGAAGCCGAACGGCTGCTGCGGATCTTTGACCTTGGTAAGAGTTTCGGCCAGCGCGTTTGGATCAGCCGTGGCTTTATCTTTCGCGCGTTCGGCCGTGAATGGCTCCAGCGACTTCACTCCACCCTGCTGGCCCCTCAGAGTGCCGTCCGGTTGGAAGTCGCCGTCGAGCGCGATGATGTGAATGCCGTCGAAACGGCTGAGGTGAAAGTGTGTCACACCGTTGGCCGAGAAAACAATTCCGTGCAGCAGCCCCGTGTCCCCGCTCACCGGCTCGATGATTCCGCTGACGGCGACATTTCCATCGGCATCGGCTTCGGGGGCCTGTTTGAAGTTGGCCAGCGTGGTACGTTCGGCACCCTGCTCCTCGGGCCAAGTGAAGACCCAGTCGCCGGTAAGGCTCGGTCCGCTCCACGGCTGAATGCCCGTCGGCGTCTTGTGAGGATCGGCTGACACTGGTACATGCACGACGCCTTTGCTCGTCTGGCGCGACCATTCGCCTTCCAGCTTGTCGGGGGCGACCATCCGCAGCGTAAGTTGACCGTCGTAGTAGTCCATGCGCAGTGTCAGTAGCCTGTCCTGGAACGCTGCACTACTGAAGGGTTGGCGGTCCGTGCCGTTCACCAGCGTGGCTTTCAGGGAGCCGTCCGCCTGCTTCTCCAGATCGACGATGAAGTGCACTTCGCCGGCCTTTCCTTGAATGACCCCATGCCACTGGCCAACCAGAGGCTGCACATTCATCTGAGCGGAAAGGCCATGCGCAGACAGGAAAATCAAAAAGGCGAGAATAAGGCCGGACCAGCGGACCTGCAGAGCGAACGACAAGGGTAACCCTCCCTTGAAGCGATATGACAGTACGGTTTCAGGATACAGCAATCACGTTGGTCAAATGGCCAAACGCCGCGACACTGAATTCAGGCCGATTTCCACTTGAGCACATCGGCGAGTTCCTCGAAACATAACGGGCAGACCCACGCGTAGCCAGTTCCCTTCGGATGATCTGGCCCGGTCGCGTATCCCTCGTGCAGAACTTCAGGCCCTTCGAAATCGGCGAACTTCGCCCAACAGGCGGCACAGTGATCGTGGTACCAGTCATTGCTCCAGCGCTTATACGGCTGAAGATGTAACGTGCATCCGCTAAGACGACGGGCGTTATCGATCTTCCACTGATTGGGAGAGTCTGTGCTCATTAGTCGCAGTCAACCGTGATGAAGAATGCGGAGAGATTAAGGCGGGATCAGGCAGGGATCAGGGGCGGCAGGCAAGACCCGTGTCTTTCCCGCCGGACGAGAGCGGTTAATGGCGACTAAACGACCTGATGAGCGGAGCGATACTGCTGCTCCAGCGTTTCCATCTGGTCCTTCAGGCGGAGCTTCAGCTTCTTCAATCGCACTTCCTCGACCTTTTCGTCTTCGGAGAGGTATTTCTTCTGGATGAGAGAGTCGAGGCGCTGCGAGTACTGCGTGTGTTCATCGGCCAGGCGGCGGAATTCTTCGTTACTCGCGAGAAGCTGATCGCGGACCTGAGTTGCCATTCACTGAACCTCCGGTGAATCTACGATGAAAAACCTAGCATACGCCCTATTCTGCTTCAAGGGCTATTGTCGCGGATTTGAAACCAAAATTTTCAGCAGCAAGGCATCCTCGTCAGGGTCTTGATAGTACCGGGGCCGGCGCGCAAACTGGACAAATCCAAAGCTCTGGTAGAGCGCTCGCGCGGCCACGTTAGACTCGCGAACTTCCAGTAGCACCGAAGTGGATCGGCCTTGGCCCGCAAGTCGGATTAGCTCGGCAATGAGCTGCGAGCCGATTCCCCGGCGGCGCTGGTCGGCAGCAACGACGACGTTCTCGATCTCCCATTCGTCGAACTCGCAGCGGGCGATCACAAAGCCACGGGCCGTTTCATCGGAGTCAGCGGCTATCAAGGCAATGCGTTTGGGAGCCTCGGGCGCGAACAGCGCGTCGTATTCGCGTTCGGCCCAGTGGGCAGCCGTGTCGGCCTGCTGCGCGAGCGCGCGCATCTGCGGAATGTCAGCGGGCGTACCCTGACGAATGAACATGGAATGTACTTCTGCCAGTGACGCGCCTTCCGACCGCTCAAAAAGCAGTATCGACCGGCTTTGAAGGTTGGAGCACACCTTCAGGCGTGCATAATTGCAATCCAACTCAACGTGCGCTTTAGCGCCTGAGGTCAAGCTATCCTTTACCTCGGCGGCTAAAGCCTAGACAACAGCGATTTTTGACTGCACGGCTGAAGGCGTGCTCCATCCAATGCCCGCCTCAAAGCCATTTCAAACTGACCGGATTTCCGATTTCTTAGGAAGCCTGCAAAACAGCTCCGTGCGAGAACTTGCTGGACCCTTCACCGTTTCGGCTTGGCAAACATCTCGGCGTCCGAACGGCGAATGTAGTTCACATCAACGGTTGCGATGTCCGCCACATCCCCTGCCAGCAGCTTGCGTAATCCGATGCGGCCGATCCCGTCGGCCTCGACCGGCGCAACCAAAGCAACGTCCACGCTGGCCGTATGCAGAAAATCGGCGACGGCTTTGTCGGGCGCGATGAACGCGCCCTCACTGCCGCGCGCTTCCGCGGGATATTCCGCCAGCTTCACGATGTACTCGCGCAGCAACTGCGCGTTGTGCGCAACCATGTATTCCCCGACGTAGAGCTCGCCGCGCCCCGCGTCCGCGACGGCCGTCACCTTACCCTGCCCGTGTGTGATCGCCAGCGCCTCCAGCATCGATACCGTCGCCAAAGGTTTATTCAGGGCGACGCACAGCCCTTTTACTGTGGCGAGTCCGACGCGCAGCCCTGTAAACGAGCCGGGCCCCGAGACCACGACAAATCCGTCGACGTCGCTCTTCTGGAACCCGTGCTGCTGAAGCAATTCGGCGATGGCCGGCATCAGCCGCGCAGAATAAGTACCACCATCCAGATGGGTGAGTTGCAGAGTTTCGAGATTGTCACCGTCGCCGCGACACAACGCGACGCTTCCATGGCGTCCCGAAGTATCGATGGCAATAATCAGCATGAATGTTTTCAGAATAAGTTGTCATTACGAGCGCCTGTTTCCGGCGCGAGGGACCTGCTTGTATCCCGCGAAAAGCAGATCCCTCGCGGGCTGAAGCCGGCTCGTGACGACAATTTTCTTAACGCTTCGGCGCGAATTAAGGGAGCGCCGGTCTACACGCCTTGAGGCGCGTCCTCCACCAGCTCCAGCAGGACACCACCGGCGCTGGAAGGGTGTACAAACACATACAAATGTCCGCCGGCTCCCACCTTGATCTCATCCGAGATCAGCCGCGTGCCACTGGCCTTCAGGCGCTCGACCGTCGCCGACAAGTCATCGACGTGAATTGCCACGTGGTGCAGGCCTTCGCCGCGCTTGGCCAGAAACCTGGCAATCGGCGAATCGTCCGACAACGGCTCCAGCAACTCGATGCGGCTCTCGCCCAGCGGGACCATCGACAACCGAACCTTTTCGGCCTCGACGGTCTCCTCTTCCATGGGCGTCAGGCCCAGCTTCTCGTAAAACTGTTTGGCTTGCGCCAGCGACTTCACGGCAATTCCAAGATGATCAATCTGACTCATTCCGGTGTCCCCAATCTGTCTACGATCTTCTCGATTAAAGAGTATGGGTCGCGTTTATGCTCGGCAACTTCGCGGGCATAGCGCAGCCCCTCGCTCTCGCTCATGTAGTGTGAGAGCACTTGCTGAAACAGCGCATCGCGCAGCATTTCGGCAATGCGCTGGCGCCAATTCTCGACTCGGCGAGCCATCGCGCGGTCGTCCTGCTCCAGGTACGAGCGATAGCTCTCGATAGCGGCGATCAGTTCGTCGATACCGGCGCCCGTGCTGGCCACCGTTTTGACGATAGGCGGCGTCCAATCATCTCTACTTCCGCCACCGGATCGTTTCGGCGTAATCGCCTGCATGGCGCGAATCTCGCGCTCCACGCGTTCGGCGCCGTCGCGGTCGGACTTGTTGATGACGAAGATGTCGGCGATCTCCATGATGCCGGCCTTGATGGTCTGCACATCGTCGCCCATGCCCGGCACCAGCACGACAATCGTCACGTCCGCCAGGCGCACAATGTCGACCTCATCCTGGCCGACGCCGACAGTCTCGATCATCACCACGTCGCGGCCGCTGGCGTCGAGAACGGTAGCCACGTCAGCGGTGGTCGAGGCCAGGCCGCCCAGCGAGCCGCGTGTGGCCATGCTGCGAATGAAGATGCCGGGATCGGAGTGATGTGAGCCCATGCGAATGCGGTCGCCCAGGATCGCTCCTCCGCTGAATGGACTGGTAGGGTCGACGGCCACAATGCCGACCGTCTTCTGCTGCTTGCGATAGGCGTGCGCTATCTGATCGACCAGCGTGCTTTTGCCCGCGCCAGGTGAACCGGTGATACCGAGCAGCAATGCCTTGCCGCTGTAAGGAAACAATCCCTTCAGCAGCGCGGTCGATTCCGGCGTGCGATCCTCGACGGCCGAGATGGCACGAGACAGCGCGCGAATCTCGCCGTTGCGGATGCGTTCGATGAAAGGTCCGATGTGGTTATTGGAGGTCACGATCAATGTTGGGGGCGCTTGGAGCGGCGTAGCAACAGCTACACCACAGTTCACGGCTAAGGGTGGAGCACGCCTTTCGGCGTGCATTCACAGCCTTTAATTTTGACCAGCGCTTTAGCGCCTGAGGTAAGTCTTCAACAATGACCTCAGAGGCTGAAGCCGGGCATCGTTCAACCGGCTGCTGTTGCACCGCTGAAGCGGTGCCCCGCAAAACTTCAATCCTTCAGTAACTGCCGCGCGATCACCAGCCGCTGAATCTCGCTGGTGCCTTCGCCGATGGTGCACAGCTTCACATCACGATAAAATTTTTCCGCCGGATAGTCTTTGATGAAGCCGTAGCCGCCGTGAATCTGCACTCCTTCGTTGGCCGCCTTCACCGCAACTTCGCTGGTATACAGCTTCGCCATCGACGACTCCAGCGTGGTCTTCATCCCGGCGTCTTTCATCGATGCCGCGCGCATGGTCAGCAGCCGGGCCGCATCGATCTCAGTCGCCAGGTCTGCCAGCTTGAAACCGATCGCCTGAAACTCGCTGATCGGCTTGCCAAACTGTTTGCGCTCCTTCGAGTAGTTCAACGCCGCTTCATAAGCGCCCTGCGCCATTCCCAACCCAAGCGCAGCAATCGAAATGCGGCCACCGTCCAGGACCTTCATCGCATCGATGAAGCCCTGGCCTTCGCTGCCCAGCAGGTTCTCGGCCGGAAGCTCGCAATCTTCAAAGATCAGCTCCGACGTATCACTGGCTCGCAGTCCCAGCTTGTCTTCTTTCTTCCCGATGCGAAATCCCTTGGTCCCCTTCTCCACCACAAACGCTGACAGCCCGTGCGTGTGCGCGGTTCTGTCGGTCACCGCGATCACCACCACCACATCGGCATAACGGGCATTGGTGATAAATGTCTTGGTGCCGTTCATCACCCACTTGTTACCTCTGCGAACGGCAGTACAGCGCGCGCCGCCCGCGTCGGAACCCGATCCAGGTTCAGTCAGTCCCCACGCGCCGATGAACTCGCCTGTGGCCAGCTTGGGAATGTATTTGCGCTTCTGCTCTTCGTTGCCTGCAACGAAGATATGGTTCGAGCACAGCGACGTATGCGCTGCCACGATGATTCCGACCGAGCCGTCCACCCGCGAGAGTTCCTCGATCGCAATGACGTACTCGATGTAGCCCATGCCCGCGCCGCTGTAGTCAGTCGGGAAGATGGTGCCCATCAGGCCTAGCTTGCCCAGTTCCTTGATGGTCTCGAGCGGAAAGGTGCCAGGCTCGTCCCACTTCATGACGTTGGGAGCGATCTCGCGCTCGGCAAAGTCGCGCACCATCTTTTTCAACTGCAGTTGTTCATCGGAAAGCTGAAAATCCAAACAGGTTCCTCCGGTTTGTAATAGGCCCCACCAGTTGGCCCAGCGCATTGGGGCGAAACAGGTGATTATACAGGCCAGCCGATGCCTTGGTCTGTGAACCGCCGGCGAGTTAGTGCTGCGGTCCTTCGCCTGAAAAACTACGGTTCAAAACATGACTTATCTGTGGATTTAAGCGATAATCGGTGAGAACGGCTCTCATCATGGGAGAGCAAAAAGGGACTGCACTTGGGGGAAAGTGCAGTCCCTCTTTCTATTTTGCTAAACCGCTCGATTCGTCCTTACTGGCGTAGCTCGTCCAGATCCCGCTCCCACAGCTTGATGCCGCCCAAAATGCCATCCTGGTTTGAGATGACCGAGACGTTGTCCGGCAGCTTCATCTTGATCTTGGCTGCATTCCCGCCGCCAATGTAAAGATGGTCGTAGTAGAACAAACGGTAGAGCTGATCGATAGCTTCGCCCAGGCGTTTGTTCCACTTCTTCTTGCCCTCTCTTGCCAGCGCGCGGCGTCCGAGTTCATCCTCGTAGGTCTTGTCGTGGCGGAAGGGATGATGTCCCATCTCCAGCGACGGTATCGGCCGGCCGTCGAGATACAGCGCAGCGCCCATTCCGGTTCCCAGCGTGATCACCAACTCCACGCCGGAGCCGGTCACGGCTCCCAGTCCCTGCACCACTGCATCGTTGGCCACACGCACCGGTTTGCCCAGCTGCTTCGACAGGTTGGAGGCCAGGTCGTACTTCACCCACCGATTGTCGAGGTTCGCCGCCGTATATACCACGCCTTTCTTAATCACGCCCGGAAAGCCGATCGAGACCCGTTCGAACTCACCCAGCTTCTTGCCGAACTTTGTGATGATCTCGCAGATGGCCTTGGGCGTCGATGGCTTGGGCGTGTCGGCGCGCAGCCGCTCACTCAACGGCTTGCCCTCAGCGTCCAGTAGCATGGTTTTGATGCCGGTACCGCCGATATCGACCGCCAGGGTCCGCACTCCGGTCGACCCGGAGTCGGAAGAGCCTGCGCTGACGGAGGCAGATTTCTTTTTCTTCTTGGAAGTGGCGGAGTCGGCCATAGTTTCTCCTGCGGCTGAGACGATGAATTCTTGATGAATCTGGACGTGCGAAGCATACCGGATAATTGCCCGGCTGAAAATAGGCGATTAAGAAGCCCATGCCGCGCCGGACGTTCGGTGGCAACTCGAGGCAGGAATACCTTCATAAACTGTCATATACTGAAGGCATGGCAATGACTTCATTGAACATTTCTCTGCCCGAGGCGCTGAAGGCTTACGTTGAAGCTCAGGTGGCTGCCGGGGATTGGGGCACTCCCAGCGAATATATCCGCGAACTCATTCGTCGAGACAAAAAGCGCCGTTTCGTGGAATTGGAGCGCTCTCTCCTGCAGGCTGTCTCCGGCCAACAAATCGAGATCCCGATTGCAGAGATCCGCAGTAAGGGTTTGGTTGCTGCCCTGCGTACCCGGGCACGTCGCAAGTGAGATCGGCCCGCGTCGTCTTCAGTGATCTTGCTGTGTCCGATGTTCTCGCTCAAGCCGACTGGTACGAGCCGCAATCAAACCGCACGCTCGGGGTCCGCTGGGAGCGAGCGGTTACCGCAACTACCGTCCGTCTGGCGAAGACGCCTCGGGCAGGATCGCCATGCAGCTTCAGCTCTCCTCAACTTAAAGACCTACGCCGATTGCCAATCGATGATTTTCCCTCTCACCTGGTGTTTTACCGCATCGCACAAAATCAGATTCACATCTTGCGCGTCGTTCACGGCGCCCGTGACTTGGAAACTCTGGTTTCGGAATAGGGCGGTTATTCCGGCTTGAACCCGACGCTCTCCCACAGCGGCGCCGGGCTGTACAGCACGCCGTTGGCCAGCACCTCCCGAACGGTGCGCACATTGTGTATGTCGTCCAGCGGATTGGCATCCAGTACATCCAGGTCGGCACGCTTGCCGACTTCGATGCTGCCGCTGTCGGCCTCCACCTTCATTGCGCGTGCGGGGACGATTGTCGCCGCTTGCAGAGATTCCAACGGAGTGAAGCCGGCTTCGTGGTAGAGCTCCATCTCGCGATAGACCGAGAAGCCGGGGACGTTCTGATCGGTGCCGACCACGATCGGCACCCCCGCCTTGTGCAGAGCTTCGATGATCGCCAGATCTGCCTGGAAAATCTTCTGCCCCAACGGAGCAAGGCTATCCGGCAAGCCGCCGCTGCTGAGCGGTTCGCGCAGCTCGGGAGCCACGCGCGCGATGCCGGGTTCAATCTTTTCGGCCGGTTCGCTGGCGGGTCGGAACTGCGCTTCATACAGCGACACAGTCGGGTCGATCACCGTATGGTGCTCGGCAAAGAACGCCACCGCTTTCTTGCCTTCCTCGGAATTGATGTCGATCGACGCCATCACCTTCAGCCGCTCGGGACCCTTCATTTTGCGCAGATCGACGTCCTTAGGCAGCAGCAGGTCTGAGATGTAGTGGATGTGGTTGATCATGTCCATGCCGTCGTTCACGCCATCGTAGGCGGTCATGCCTATCGGGATATGGCCGGTAACGGTCATGCCTACTTTATGGGCGTCGTTGCAAATGGCCTTCACGTTATCGGGCTTCACCGAGCTGTAAATCTTCATCTGCTGGAAGCCCGCATCGTGGTACTTCGTTACCCACTTCTGCGCGTCTTCGGGGTTGTTTACACGGGTGATGCCGATCGCATACGGCCCGTCGCCATCGACGATGCCGGCCAGCAGCATGTGCGGACCCAGCGCCTTGCCGCTGTTCACTGCGTCGCGCACCTGGGTGATGAAGTCGAATTCATTGCCGACATCACGCACCGTAGTCACACCGGCGGCAAGGTAGATCGGCCCCCATTCCACTTGCTCGTAGTGGGCGTGCATGTCCCACAGGCCGGGGATTATGTACTTACCCGCAACATCGATGCGCTGCGCATCTTTAGGGATCTTCACCTCGCTGCTTGTACCAACGGCAACAATCTTGCCGCCACTGGTGACGACTGTTGCGTTCGGAATGGGAGCTTTGCCGGTAACGTCAATCACGGTGGCGCCGACGAAGGCGAACGTCCCGGTACGGCGGCCGGCCGCCGAGGTGCTCAGTTCGGTTAGCAATGCCATCTCG